>CAMKFB010000004.1 GCA_946411735.1 uncultured Selenomonadales bacterium | reverse complement strand
ATACGATCGGCGCCCCATGCGCCCGCGCAAATTCCTCCGCCACTATCCGCGCATGATAATGCGGCGCATCCGATTGTTTGTACGAATGATCCTGCTCCTCGTCGATCACGAACAGCCCCACGTCGTCAATCGGTGTGAACAGCGCCGACCGCGCGCCGATTACCACTCCGACTTCGCCGCGCCTTATTTTGTAAAACGCCTCCGACCGCTCGCCCATCGACAGCCCGCTGTGCATCACGATCACGTCGTCGAACCGCCGCCTGAACTCGAAAACGATTTGCCCCGTCAAGGCGATCTCCGGCACCAGGATCACAGCTCGCCGCCCCAACCGTCGAACACACTCGGTCAGTTCGATGTAAACTTGCGTCTTGCCCGAGCCCGTCACGCCATGCAATAAAAATCCTCGATGCTCCCGCGCCTCGATCGAGCGACTTACCGCCTCGACCGCCGCCCGCTGATCAACCGTCAGCTCAAAAATTTTTTCCGACGGCGTGCTCGACGCGTCTTCGGCGCGATTTTTTTTCGGCACACGTCGCTTTTTCGACACCCGCCCCGGCATGAACAGCGTCATCGTCTGCGACAACGGGCATAAATAAAAATCCGCCAGACGGCGGGCGGCATCAATCATCGGAGGCGTGAACCAAGCCTCCTCGTCGATCGCCGAATCAATCTCCTTCAACTCGAACTCGAATCGAGCCGGATCGCAATCGTAAACGCTCAGAATAAATCCGTCCACCAATCGATTGCCAAACGGCACCATCACTCGCCAGCCCGCGCCGATATGACTCAGCGCCTCCGGCACGATGTAACTGTACGTCTGTCTATCGCTCTTGATCGGAACGTTGGCGCAAACATCTGCTATAATCAAACATTCTCCTCCTCAATCCGCTCGATCACAAAAAAAATCGCATGCACCTTCGCATACAACTTCCCCGCGGCATCGAGTATTTCACACTCGCACGTCATTGTCTGTCGACCGTCGTGCAGGACGCTCGGGCGCATGAAAATCCTCCGCGCGAACGGCACCGCATGCATGAACTCGATCGTCAGGCTCACCGTCACGACTTTTTTGCCCAGCGCCAAACACGCCGCCCCCATCGCCGTGTCGGCCATCGTCGTCAGCACCCCGCCGTGGCAAATGTTGTAGAGATTGACATGGCGCTCATCGACCGTCAGCTCGAGAACGACCGCGCCGTCGCGCTCGACCACATCGACGTCAAGATAATCAATCACCAGATTCTCATGACAAAATTTCGCGATCTGCTCGTTGGTGATCATTTGATTGCCTCCAAAAAAATTTTTCTCGGGCATGTTAGCATGCCGCCGCCGAAATTGACAAGCGCCGATGCGAGTGCTACAATCGTTATCGATGAGGCGGTGCTCGAGGCAATCGCGGGCGGCAACGCTCGAGGAAAGTCCGGACACCACAGAGCGGCGTGCCGGCTAACGACCGGTCGGAGTAATCTGCAAGACAGTGTCACAGAAAAGCAAACCGCCGATTTCGATCGGTAAGGGTGAAAAGGCGAGGCAAGAGCTCACCGACATGGCGGCAACGTCATGGGCTGACAAACCTCACGCGGTGCAATGTCAGATAGGAGACTGCGGACCCTGCTCGGCGAGGTCTCGGGTAGACAGCTTGAGCTCGTCGGCGACGACGAGTCCAGATAAATGATTGCCTGAAAAACAGAATCCGGCTTATCGAGCACCGCCTCATCTTCATGACGTCGAACACTTTTTGAGAGAGAAAATCATATAAAATTTATGTTGCGTTCAGTCATTTGTCACCATGCAAGATTATAATCTCATTAAAGATTTATTAGAGAGGAAGTGGCTTATTTGTTGAGAGTGGTTCGAATGATGATGGCGATTGCGATGGTGATGATGTTTACGGGCGCCGCCTCCGCTCATCCCGCTTTCCAAGTCGGTGATCAAGGTACGGAGATAGCTGAAATTCAAGGTCAATTGGTCGGTCTCGGCTATGATGTGGTCGCCGACGGCGATTTCGGTCCCGCCACGGTCGACGCAATCAAAGAGTTTCAGACGATCCAAGGCATTGAGCCCGACGGTCTGATCGGTCCGGCGACTTATGAGGCGCTCCTCGGTCGCGACATGCCCGACATCTCTCATAGTTTCGGCGTCCTCGCAAGCCGCATCGTTCAAACTTCCATGCAGTACATCGGCGTCCCCTACGTCTTCGGCGGCACCACCCCGTACGGTTTCGACTGCTCGGGCTATGTCCGCTACGTGTTCGCTCAAGCCGGCGTCGCGCTCCCGCGCATGGCCGACGAGCAATACTACTACGGGACTCCGATTTCGACCTCGGAACTGCGCGCGGGCGATCTGGTTTTCTTCAGCACCTACACCTACGGTCCGTCGCATGTGGGAATTTACCTCGGCGACAACAATTTCATCAACGCAAGCTCTTCGCGCGGCGTGGTGGTCGACTCGCTCGGCAATTCTTATTGGAGCTCGACTTACATCGGTGCGCGCCGCGTGTTGTGATCGAAGGTCGACGAAATTGACTGCTTCGGCAGTCTTTTTTTGTTGATCGCGGGCGGATGTGATATAATCGGTCGACAACTTTTTGAAGGAGACATCGATAATGCAAAAAAATTTTCCGCTCACGAAGGCGCAGCTCGAGTCGCTCATCGCGAAATACCCGACGCCGTTCCACATCTACGACGAGTCGATCATACGGCGCAACATCCGACGGCTGAAGGCGGCGTTCGATTGGGCGGCGGAGTTTCGAGAGTATTTTGCGGTGAAGGCTTGCCCCAATCCGCGCATCGTGGAAATACTTGCAAGCGAAGGCGCGGGGACGGATTGCTCATCGACGGCGGAGCTGTGCATATCGGAGATGGCGGGCGTGGTCGGCGAAAAAATTATGCTCACGTCGAATGACACGCCGGCGGAGGAATTTCGGAAGGCGCGCGAGCTTGGCGCGGTGATCAATCTCGACGACATCACGCACATTGAATTTCTCGAGCGATGCGCGGGGCTGCCCGATTGCCTGTCGTTTCGATACAACCCCGCCGACATTATGAATGATGGCAATGAAATTATCGGTCGACCGGCGGAGGCGAAGTACGGATTGACGCGGGCGCAAATTTTTGACGCGTATCGAATGGCGCTCGACAAGGGCGTTCGACGGTTCGGATTGCACACGATGATCGTCTCGAACGAGCTGGAGACGGAGGCGTTCATTCGGACGGCGGAGATCATGTTCGAGTTGGCGGTGGAGCTCAAAACGCGGCTGGGTATCGAAGTGGAGTTCATCAATCTGGGCGGCGGGATCGGGCTGCCGTATCGACTTGATCAAGAGCCGGTCGATCTTGCCTCGGTCGGAACCGGCATTCGGATGTCGTACAATAATATATTGCGGGCGGCGGATCTCGAGCCGGCGCTTGCATTTGAGAGCGGACGGGCGATGACGGGCGACGCGGGCTGGCTGGTGTCGACGGTGCTGCACAAGAAGGAGACGTATAAAAATTACGTGGGGCTGGACGCGTGCATGGCGAATTTGATGCGACCAGCGCTGTACGGGGCGTATCACCACATCACGGTGGCGGGCAAAGAAAATGCGCCGCTCGATCACATTTACGACGTGACGGGATCGCTGTGCGAGAACAACGACAAGTTTGCGATCGATCGGCGGCTGCCGGAGATTGAGCGCGGCGACATCGTGATCATTCACGACACCGGCGCGCACGGGCATGCGATGGGCTTCAATTACAACGGGAAATTGCGGAGTGCGGAGCTGTTGTTGAAGGCGGACGGATCGGTAGAGATGATCCGCCGCGCGGAGACGCTCGACGACTACTTTGCGACGCTACGTATAAAATAATCATGGAGATATATAAAAAGCTATCGGCGATCAACAAAAAATTTTTGCGACCGGTGATCGCGCTCGGAATGTTTGACGGCGTCCACATCGGTCACGCGTCGATCATAAGTCGCGCGGTCGAGTTGGCGCGCTCGATCGACGGCACATCGATCGTGTTTACTTTTTCCAATCACCCGCTGTCGATCCTCGATCCCGCCGCACAACCGTTGATGATCGGCAATCGATCGCTCCGACGTCAACTGGTCGAAAGCATCGGCATCGACGTGCTGATCGACATTCCGTTTACTCGAGAGCTGTCGAAACGATCGCCCGAAGATTTTCTGCAACTGTTGAGAGATAAATTCGCGCCGTCGATCGTGGTAACGGGACCGAATTACACCTTCGGACGTTTCGGCAAGGGTAACGGTCGAATGTTGATCCGCGAGGGCAATTCCTACGGTTTCCGCGCGGAGGTTTGTCCGGCGATCACAGTAAATAAAAAAACCGTCAGCAGCACGCGCATTCGCAAGCTGATTGCCGACGGTGAATTGCACTCCGCCAATGAGCTGCTCGGTCGCCCGTTTACCTATGTGTCGACGGTCGTCCACGGCGATCGACGCGGGCGGCGGTTGGGCTTCCCGACGGCGAATCTCGAGATCGCCGAGGGGCGGGCGATGCTTCCCAACGGAGCTTATGCGGTGAGCGTCGAGCTCGACGGGAAAAATTATTGCGGGATCGCCAATGTCGGCGACAATCCCACGTTCGGGAGCGTCAAGCGGCGATTGGAGGTTTATATCGATCAGTTTAGCGGCGATCTCTACGGGCGGGAGCTGAGCGTGAGTTTTTTGGAGTGGCTCCGCGCGGAGGATAAATTCGAAAGCGTCTCGGAGCTGGTTGCACAACTTCGAAGTGATCTCGAGCGGGCGAAAAAAATTTTTCAGGACTCGAGCACGAAGTGAGTATCGCTGATCGCTCGGAGCGTGGCGGACTCATAATTGGCGGCGCCGCCATCGTAAGCGATGAGGCGCCGATTTTTTTCGACGTGCGGATTGGCGATCGGGACGGCGGATAAAAGGCTTTGCGTGTAAGGGTGGCGCGGGTCGTTGAAAATCTCGTCGGTGGTGCCGGTCTCGACCAGATAACCCTTGTGCAGCACGCCGATCCGATCCGAAATGTATTTGACCATGCTCAAATCGTGGGCAATGAAAAGGTAGGCGCAGCCGGTCTCGTCCTGAATGTCCTTCATCAGATTGACGACCTGTGCTTGGATCGAAACGTCGAGCGCACTGATGCACTCGTCGGCGATAATCAGCTTCGGATTCATCACCAGCGCCCGCGCAATCCCGATACGTTGACGCTGACCACCGCTGAACTGTTGAGGATAGCGCTCGGCATGCGCCGCCGATAAGCCGACCTTCTGAAGGATGTCGCCGATAATTTTATTGCGTTCGTTGACGTCGGAATAAAGTTGATGAATGTCAAGCCCCTCGCCGATTATGTCGGCAATTTTTTTGCGCGGGTTGAGGCTCGACATCGGGTCTTGAAAAATCATCTGCATGTCTTTTCGGAGCATGCGACGGGTGTCGCCGTCGAGCGCGCCCGCTATCGATTTGCCGTTGAAAATGATCTCGCCGCCCGTCGGATCGTAGAGGCGGATGATGCTCCTGCCGATCGTCGTCTTGCCGGAGCCCGACTCGCCGACCAGCCCGTAAGTCTCGCCGGCGTTGATCGAAAACGACACGCCGTTGACGGCTTTGACGGTATAGCTCCGCGACACTTTGAAGTGCTGAACCAAATTCGTGACGCTCAACAACGGCTCGCTCATGAGATATTCGCCGCCTTTCGTGATCGCTCCAGCCGCGCTCGCAATTCTTTGGGCAGCTCGACCTTCGGCGCGTCGGGATGCAACAACCATGTCGCCGCGTAATGCGTCTCTGTGATCTTAAACATCGGCGGCGCCGCCTTCTCGTCGATCTTCATTGCGAAACGGTTCCGCGCGGAGAAGGCATCGCCCTTGGGCTCGTGCAATAAATTCGGCGGGCTGCCGGGGATCGAATACAATCGATCGTCATCGGTCTCGAGGTCGGGCATCGCACTCAACAAGCCCCACGTGTACGGATGGCGCGGATCGTAAAAAATCTCGTCGACCGTGCCGCGCTCGATAATCTTGCCCGCGTACATCACGTTGACGTAATCGGCAACCTTCGCCACCACGCCCAGGTCGTGCGTGATGTAAATGACCGACAGCCCCATGCGCGCCTGAATGTCGCGAATCAGATCGAGAATGCGGGCTTGAATTGTGACGTCAAGGGCGGTAGTCGGCTCGTCGCAGATTAAAATTTTCGGCTCGCAGGACAAGGCGATCGCGATCACGATCCGTTGTCGCATGCCGCCCGAAAGTTGATGCGGATAATTTTCGAGGCGTTTTTCGGCGTCGATGATCCCGACAAGGTTCAGGAGCTCAAGCGCCTTCGTTCGAGCGTCGGCGGAGGAAATTTTTTGGTGGAGGAACATGCCCTCGGTGATCTGATCGCCGATTGTCATCGTCGGGTCGAGACTTGTCATCGGGTCTTGAAACACCATCGCAATCTGTCGCCCGTTGATCCTCCGACGGAGTTCTTTTTTGTCGAGCATCAGCAGATCAACTCGACCGTTGCCGTCGTCGAAAAAAATTTGTCCGCCGTTGATGATCGCGTTGGAGTCGAGCAGCCCCGTCGCCGCCTTCATCGTCACGGATTTGCCCGAGCCCGACTCGCCAACGAGCGCAACGGTTTTTCCGCGCGGAAGGTTGATGTCGACGCCGCGAATCGCGTGAATGTTGCCGGCGTTCGTCCGAAAAGTTATGTCCAGATTTTTGATCGAGAGAATATTTTTTTCCATCACATATCCTCGAGCTTGGGCGCAAGCGCCTCACGGAATCCGTCGCCGATCAGATTGAACCCCAACATCAAAATCGCCAGCACCGAGATCGGCGGCAGGATTTGATACGGCAGGATTGTGATGTTGTTGAAGCCCGCCTCGATCAGCGACCCGATCGAGCACTGCGGCAGCACAATCCCCACCCCCACGAAACTCAAAAACGCCTCGGTGAATATCGCCACCGGGATCGAGAACATCACCTGCGTGATGATCGGTCCGATTGTGTTCGGCAGTATCTGTTTGAAGATGATGTGGAAATCTCCCGCGCCCAAGGTTCGACTCGCCAGCACATACTCCCGCTCCTTGAGCTTGAGACACTCCGCGCGGGCGATTTTGCTCATCCCGATCCACTCCGTCACCAGCAGCGACGCGATTACCAGCCCCAGCCCCTTATCCATGAAAATTGCCAGCACTGAGATGATCACCAGAGTCGGGATCGAGCCGGCGATCTCGACGAAGCGCTGCATGATGTGGTCGACCGCCCCGCCGAAATAGCCCGAGATCAACCCGTAGCTCGTGCCGATCAGCATGTCGATAAAAATCGCAACGAAGGCGATGATCAGCGAAACGCGCGCGCCTTGCCACGTTCGAGTCCATAAGTCGCGCCCGAGATCGTCCGTCCCGAACAGGAATGTCCGATCCGAAAATAAATTGTCGGCGCCGCCCGCCAATTGAGGCGATAAACTCTTCGCCACGATCGCTTTACCGTCGGCGCCCGTGATCGAAACGATCTCCTGATAGCTGTAGGTGCTCACGAGCGGCGCGAGGATCGCAAACGCCATTATCACGCCGACCAAAATCACGCCGGTCATCGCGAAACGATTGCGGAGGAAATGAATCGCAACGCCCTTCCAATATCCCTGCGACGCAAAATTTTTGTCGACATCGATGTCGCGCGCGCCAAGAAACTCGAAATCGGACGGTTGAGGATTGTACATTGTCACGCCTCCTTCGCCGCAAGCCTGATGCGCGGGTCGATGATGCCGTAAAGGATGTCGAGCACCAACATTATGCCGATATAGAGCGACGAGAATACGATGCTCAGCGCCAGCACGTAGTTGTAATCGATGCCCTCGCCGGCGATCGCGTCGACCATCAGCTTGCCGACGCCGTTGACGCCGTAAATTTTCTCCATGACCATAGCGCCCGTCAGCAGATCGACCACGAGCGGCGCAATCACCGTCACGACCGGGATCAGCGCATTCCTCAACACGTGCCGGCGAATCAGCTCGAAACCGCACAGCCCCTTCGACTCCGCCAGCTTGACGTAATCGCTGTTCATCACTTCGATCAGTTCGTTGCGAGTGAAGCGCGCGACCGTCGAGATCGTCAGCAGACTCAGCGACATTGACGGCATTATCGACGAGAACAGGAAACGCGACGGGTCGAAGAAATACGGAAAGAACGGAATCTGATACGCGAAAAAGTATTGCAGGAAGATCATAAAGACGTATGACGGGATGCAAACGCCAAGAATTGACAGCAGAGTGCAGAAACCGTCGATGACCGTACCGCGATTGAGCGCCGCAATGATCCCGATCGTCAGCCCGACCGTCGTGCCGAAGGCGATCGCCAACACTCCGATCTTAAACGAGTTCTCGAGACAAGCGAGCAGGATCGGTTTTATCGGCGCGCCATTATAGAGTGAAGTGCCGTTGCCGAAACTGCCGCTCATCAGCATCGACATGTAATCGAAGAACTGGACGAGGATCGGCTTGTCGAGCCCGAGTTCGAGGCGCTTTTGAGCGATCATCTCTGCCGTCATGCGCTCGACGGGGAAGGGATCGCCCGGCATTATTCGGATCAGCACGAACAGCACGAACACGATCAGAAACAGCGTCAGCGCCGACATCAGCACGCGCTTGGCGACGTACTTGCCCATCACTTGACGACCGCAGATTTGTAGACGCGATCGACGCCCGCCGCGTGAAACTCGATCCCGCTGACGTTATCGGAAATCAGAACCGCGTTCATATTGGTGTAGAGCGGGGCGATGACGGCGTTTTCAAGGAGAATTTTCTCGGCGTCGTAGAGTGCCGTCCAACGCGCGTCGTAGTCGGCGGCAAGCGCGCCCGTCGTGCAATCGGCGACAATTTTGTCGTAAGCGGCATTGCTCCAGTGTTCGCTGATCTTGCAACCGTCGGTCGTCCACAAATTCAAGAACGTCATCGGGTCATCGTAATCCGGCGTCCAACTCGTCAGCGCCACATCGAAACTGTTCGACGTGACGTGAGTCAAATATTCGGCTTTGGGCATGGGCTGGAGGGTGAGAGTGACGCCCGGCAGATTCTCTTCGACGTGAGATTTAATCGCCTGCGCGACCTTGACAATCGTATCGCCGCTGTCGTTTGCGTAAATCAGATTGAGATCGAATTGATCGCGCCCGAGTTCGGACTTGGCAGCTGCCAGATATTCTTGAGCGCGGATGACGCCGAGCCCGATGACATCGAAATAACGTTGCTGATCGGCGGCGAAGTATGCGCCGGTCTGAGCGTGCGGCGCGAATTGGAGCGGGATCGCGGTGAAGGTCGCTTTTGAGCCGTTCATAATAAAATTGTCGACAAGCGATTCGCGATCGATCGCGTTGGAGATCGCAAGACGAAGGTTGGTGTTGGTAAGCGCGCCGGCGTGATGATTTTTGGGGTCCTGATTGAACGAAAGATAATTGAGCGAGCCCGCCGGAATGATTTTGAGATTTTTCGAGAGCTCCGCGTCGTTTTGGACGCTCACGACCTGATTGCCGCGAATCTCGACGACGTTGAGGGATTTATTTTTGAAGGCGGTGAGCGCGTTGTCGCTCGAGGAGACAACCTGATAGCTGAAGCCGTCGAGTTTGACGCGGTCGGCGTCCCAATAAGACGGATTTTTTTCGAGCTGAATATTGGCGGCGCCGGGCATATAACTCTTCAAAACGAAGGCGCCGTTGGCGAGATAAGTTTCGGGGCTCGTGCCGTAAGTGCCGGCGTCGAGACCGTTATAAAATTTTTGGTTAATCGGATAGAAAGTCGGGAACGCCATCAGAGCGGGGAAGAAGGAGACGGGCACGTCGAGCTCGACGACAAGAGTTTTGGGATCGGGCGCGCTCACGCCGAGTGTCGAGGGATCGCCGCCCTTGATCACCGCGTCGGCATTCTTGATACAAGCGACGGTCGAGCCGAGCATGTAGGAGTATTCTTCGCCCTCTTGAGCGTGGCGGCGCCAGGCGAACACAAAATCGTCGGCGGTGACGTCGTCGCCGTTTGACCACTTGGCGTCGCGAAGGTGGAAGGTATAAGTCTTGCCGTCTGCGCTGACGTCAAAGCGTTCGGCAATGGCGGGGATTGCTTTACCGTCGGCGTCGAGCTGCATCAACCCGTCAATGCAATCGGCGATGACTTCAAACGAGGAGGAATCGGTTGCCTGCGCGGAGTCGAGCGAGACGACATTCGAGCCGAGCATGACTTTGAGACGTCCGTCGGCGGAGTCGTCGCCGCACGCCGCCGTCAACATCAACAGCGCCAGCAGCACCGCCGCAAAAATTTTTTTCAATGTGATCGCCTCCGTCAAAAATTTTTTCATCAGTCGTCGAAAGTATAGATGATTAAATTATGAAAGTCAACGGCAAGACTGCAGAAAATTTGTTTGACGCGGCAACAATCTTTGTTGTATGATATCGATTGACGGAGTTTCGATCCGTCGCCGCAATTATTTTTTCGTCATACGTTAGGGGGAATCGGTTTTGATTTACACAGTTACTTTCAACCCCGCGATCGACTACATTGTTCGGCTCGACAAGTTCACCGCCGGCGCGATCAACCGCGTCAACTACGAGAATGTTCTCGGCGGCGGCAAGGGCGTCAACGTGTCGATTGTGCTCGGCAATATGGGCATTGCCAGCACCGCGCTCGGTTTTGTCGCCGGCTTCACCGGTGAGGAGATCAAGCGTCAACTGGTCGAGAAGGACGTGCACTGCGACTTCGTGCAGCTGCCTGCGGGCTTCACGCGCATTAACGTCAAAGTCAAAGCGGATGTCGAGACGGAGATCAACGGTCAGGGACCGAAGATCAGCGAGGCGAAACGCGAGGAGCTCTTTCAACAGCTTGACAAGCTCGTCGAGGGCGACACGCTCGTGTTGGCGGGCTCGATTCCGAATACGCTGCCGGACACGATGTACGAGCAGATCATGGCGCGGCTCGAGGGCAAAGGCATTCGCATCGTGGTCGACGCGGAGAAGGGCTTGCTGCGCAAAGTGCTCAAGTATCATCCGTGGCTGATCAAACCGAACAATCATGAGCTTGGAGACATGTTCGGAGTGGTGCTCAAGAGCGACGAAGAGATCGTCGAGCACGCGAAGAAGTTGCAGGCGGAAGGCGCGCGGAACGTGTTGATCTCGATGGCGGGCGACGGCGCGATCTTTGTTCCCGAGGGCGGTGAGACGTTCTTCAAATCGCCGGCTCCGAAGGGCAAATTGGTCAACAGCGTGGGCGCGGGCGATTCGATGGTCGCGGGCTTCCTGACCGGCTATGAGGAGTCGAAAGGCGATTACGAGAAGGCGTTCAAATTCGGATTGTGCACGGGCTCGGCGTCGGCGTTCTCGCCCGACCTTGCGACGCGTCCCGAGGTAGAGGCATTGTTGAAACAGATCAGCTGATTGCGGGTGATCTTTGATGAAAATCACTAAGTTTATTCCGAAGGGCGCGGTGGCGCTCAACGTCCATCCGACGACGAAAGAAGAAGCAATCGACATGCTGATCGATTTGATGTCGACGGGCGGCGTGATCAAAGACAAGGCGAAGGTTCGCAAGGACGTGATTCGTCGAGAGGCGGAGGGCTCGACGGGGCTCGGTGACGGGCTTGCCACTCCTCACGCTCAAAACTCGAGCATCAAAAAGGCGGCGATCAGCGCGATCACCGTCCCCGCCGGCGTCGATTTCAATTCGGTCGACAAGCGTTCGGCGCGACTGTTATTCCTGTTCGCGGCGCCCGAGAAGGCCGACGACAAATCGCTGACGGAGATGGGGCGCCTGGCGGTTCTGCTGATGGACCCCGAGTTCAAAGAGGCGCTGATCGAAGCGAAGTCCGTCGATGAATTTTTGCGGCTGATCGACGAAAAGGAATCGGCGCGCGAAAAGTCGGAGGCGAAAACGAAGGCGGCGACGAACGTCAAAATCCTTGCGGTGACGGCATGTCCGACGGGCATCTCGTCATCGTTCATGGCGGCGGAGTCGTTGAAGAAGTGCGCGGAGAAGCGCGGTGTGGCGATCCACGTCGAGACGCGCGGCGCGAGCGGCGTCTACGAGGAGCTGTCGAGCGCGGACATAGCGGCGGCGGATGCGATCATCGTGGCGGCGAGCGCGAAGGTTCCGATGCACAGATTTCACGGCAAGCGCGTGATTCAAACCTCCGTCGGCACCGGCATTCGCAAGCCCGATCAGTTATTCGAGCGCATTTTGAGCGGTCAAGCGCCGATCTATCAATCGACCGGCGACGACGAGACGATCGGCGATAAAATCTATCGCACGATCAAGAGTATCTTCTCGTGAGCAGTACAGGCGGGCGGCGGGGGCATTGACTGTCGCCTGCCATCGAAGGAGATGAAAATCAATGAGAGTAACCGAATTACTCAAAAACGCGAGCGTCGAGCTCGGCGCAAAGCCTAAGGACAAAGAAGACGCGATAGCGCATCTCGTTGACCTTATGGAGAAGGGCGGCAACCTCAAGGATAAGAAACAGTATTTGGCGGATGTTCTCAAGCGCGAGGCGTCCGGCACGACGGGCTTGGGCGACGGCATTGCGACGCCGCATGCGAAGTCGGCGGGCGTAGCGGCGGCGGGTCTTGCCGCGATGACGGTTCCGCAGGGCATTGACTTCCAATCGATGGACGGCAATCCCGCGCGCTTGTTCTTCCTGATTGCGGCGCCGGACGGCGGCAACGACGAGCACTTGATGATCTTGTCGAAGTTGGCGACGATGATCATGGACGACGCCTTCAAAGAGGCGCTGATCAAATCGACGACGAAGGAAGAGTTCCTCAAGCTGATCGACGACAAAGAGGACGGCAAATTCCAAGCGCCGGAGGATCCGAACGCGCCGGTGGTCACGGCGGATCACATTCAAATCCTGGCGGTCACGGCTTGCCCGACGGGAATTGCGCACACGTTCATGGCGGCGGAGAGTCTCGAACAGCACGCGAAGAAGCGCGGCATCTCGATCAAGGTTGAGACCAACGGCGCGGGCGGCGCGAAGAACGTTTTGACGGCGGACGAGATCGCCAAGGCGGACGGCATCATCGTGGCGGCGGATAAGAACGTGGCGATGGCGCGATTCGACGGCAAGCGCGTGGTCATAACGAAGGTTGCCGACGGCATCAACAAGGCGGATGAGCTTATCGATCGCGCGCTCGGCGGCTCGGCTCCGATCTATCACGCGGCGGCGGGAGCCGATGCGGGCGGCGGTCCGGCGGAGTCGGCGGAAAATGAGAGCATCGGTCGCCAAGCGTATAAGCATCTGATGAACGGCGTCAGTCATATGTTGCCGTTCGTTGTCGGCGGCGGTATTTTGATCGCGCTCGCCTTCCTCATCGACGGCATGATGGTCGACCTGACGGCGCTTCCTCAAGAGGAGCGCGGCAACTTCGGTTCGATTACGCCGGTCGCGAAGTTCTTCAAAGACACAGGCGGCGCGTCATTCGGATTCATGCTCCCGATTCTTGCAGGTTTCATTTCGATG
The DNA here is from genome assembly GCA_946411735.1 of uncultured Selenomonadales bacterium. Lineage (GTDB taxonomy): Bacteria > Bacillota > Negativicutes > Selenomonadales > Selenomonadaceae > Quinella. Next base: position 51,292 of record CAMKFB010000004.1, on the reverse strand, counting down.
TCGATTGCCGAGCGTCCCGGTCTTGCTCCCGGCGTTGTCGGCGGCGCGTTGTCGGCAAGCAACGGCTCCGGCTTCTTGGGCGCGTTGCTTGCGGGATTCATCGCAGGATTCTTTGTAAAATGGCTCGCGAAGGCGTGCGACGTTCTTCCCGATTCGCTTGCCGGCATTCGTCCCATCCTGCTTTATCCGTTGATTGGTATTTTCTTTGTCGGTTTCGTCTGCACGCTGGTCATCGGACCTCCGATTGCGGGCATCAACGGCTGGCTGATTGACACTCTCAGCAACATGGATCCGTCGGCGAAGGTGCTTATGGGCGCGATTGTCGGAGGAATGATGGCGATCGATATGGGCGGTCCGATCAACAAGGCGTCTTACGTGACGGGCGTCGGTCTGCTGACTCAAGGCAATTATTATGTCATCGCGTCGGTCATGGCGGGCGGCATGGTTCCGCCGTTGGCGATTGCTTTCGCGACGATGTTCTTCAAAAACAAATTCACCGAGAACGAGCGCAAATCCGGTCCGACCAACATAGTCATGGGCATGTCGTTCATCACCGAGGGCGCGATTCCGTTTGCGGCGGCCGATCCGATCCACGTGCTGCCGGCTTGCGCGATCGGCTCTGCGATCACTGGCGGTCTGGTTGCGATGTTCGGCTGCGAGCTGATGGCTCCTCACGGCGGCATCTTCGTTGTCCCGACCATCACCAATCCGCTGATGTATTTGGTAGCGATTTTGGCGGGCTCGGCAATCGGCGCGGCGATCCTCGGCATCATCAAGAAGCCGGTCGCTCAAGACTGATCCGCGCGGAGCTCGTTTGAGCTCACATTACAAGAAATAAAAATGAGCCTCGATCGTCGTCTGACGGTCGGGGCTTTTTGATTTCGAGCGGGCGACATGATACAATGAAGCCAGGTATTAGAGGAGGTTATATTAAAATGTCGGCGTACAAGATAGCGGATTTGTTTGCGGGAATAGGCGGCACGCGCTTGGGTTTTGACGGCGCCTTCGGCAGCGACGCTGAGACGGTTTACGTTTGCGAACTTGATCCCCACGCTCGAAAGACCTACTTCGCCAACTTCGACACTTCCTCCGCCGTCATCGACTCCGACATCACTCAGGTCGATGTCAACGCGATCCCCGACTTCGACATTTGTCTGGCGGGCTTTCCGTGTCAAGCGTTCTCGTTGGCAGGCAAGCGTGAGGGATTCGAGGACAATTATCGCGGAGTGTGTCGAGGGACGCTTTTCTTGGATGTGGTGCGCATCTGCGAGCACATCCAGCCGAAGGTGATCTTCTGCGAGAACGTCAAGGGGCTGATCATTCACAACAAGGGCAGGACGTTCAAAGTGATCCGCGAGGCGTTCAAAAGCATCGGATATAAGGTGCACTACGCCATGCTCAACAGCAAAGACTTCGGGCTGGCGCAAAATCGCGAGCTTATTTTTATTGTCTGCTTTCGCGCTGACATTGACGACAGCGCTTTTAAATTTCCCGATCCGACCCTTGAAAAAGCAACGATTGCCGGTATAATGGAGGACGCGCCGATCCCGTCCAAGTATTATTTAAGTGAGGGGCTCTTGCAAACGCTCCGCGATCATAAAAAAAGATTTGAGTGCAAAGGCGGCGGCTTCGGATATGATATCTTAGATACGAACGGGATTGCGAATGCGCTGATCAGCGGCGGCATGGGGCGCGAGAGAAATTTGATCGTCGACCCGCGCCCGCATTCGAAAATACCCACGACCCATATCAGGGGGCGGATCAACGACGAGGATATTCGGAAAATGACGCCACGCGAGTGGGCGCGCCTTCAGGGTTTCCCCGACAGTTTTGAGTTGCCGGTCGCCGACACTCATCTTTACAAACAATTCGGCAACACCGTTCCCGTCAACGTGGTTAAGTTGATAGCTATGGAAATCAGAAAGGTCTTGAATGCGATGAATAATAAGTTTCGTGAGGCTGTCGGCTGAGCTTCGTTTCGGTCGTCAACAAAAATTTTGCCGGTAATCTGATATGCACGTTATGATAATTCTTTGAAGTTGAACGTCAGTATCTTGTCGCATTCCATCGGTCGACCGTCTTGATCCAGTGCCGGTGTGAATTTCCATTTCATCGCCGCCGATACCGCCGCTCCGTCCACCAACATCCGCCCCGAAGAGTACATCACTTGCGTGCGCTTCACCGAGCCGTCCTCGCCGATCCGCACGAGCACTCCAACCGAGCCGTCGTAATCGAACACGCCGCTCTTGAGAGGATAATGCTCCTCGATCACAACCGGCGGCTCAGCCATCTGCCGCGCGCCCGTCGAAACCTCCTCGACGGGTTTTTCAGTTCGCTCAACATTCTTCTCAATACTCCCGAGCGGCGCCGAGCCCCACGGCATTTGAGCCGGCGTCGACGGTTGAGTCGTCGTCTCTTGATCGATCGGCGGCGGCAACGACTGATGCTCGCTCGGCGCGGGCGGATCGATCGCTGTCCAATCGGGGATATCAGGTATCGGCATCTCGGGGATCACCAACGGCATAAATCCGAACTGCGAATAGACTTCCTCCGCCGTCGATGTCGCCGCCGGTTGCTCGACAGATTCCGTCTCGAGTCCCAATCCGTCCGGCAGCGTCGTCTCTAAACTATCAATTTCAATCCATTCCAATTCGCTTGACGCCAATTTGGGCTCCGGCTCCGCTGCCGTCAACGTCAAAAATATGCCCGCGCATATCACCGCGTGCAACACGATCGACGCGATGATTGTCTCGCGCCAACGCGCCGAATATTGTCCTTTCAATTCGTTCCTCCGTCGCCGTCGAAAATTTTATTGTCGGACGTCCGTCGCCAACGCGATCCGCTTCGCGCCCGAACTCTTCAACAAATCCAACACCACGACCACCCGCTCGTATGACACCGCCCGATCGCCCCGCAATACGAACACCGTATTCGCGTTCGCCTCGAGCGTCGCGCTCACCTTCGACGCCAATTCTCCTTCCTCCACCTTGACGTCGTCGAAAAAAATGTTCCCGCCCGATGTCACCGTGATCGGCAGCACCGTCGGACGCGTCTCCGGCACCGCGCTCGTCGCCGTCGGCAAATTCACCTGCAACGTGTTCACCTGCACCATGTACAACGTGCTCAGCATGAAGAACACCAACAGGAATAACATTATGTCGATCATCGGGATGATCATTACGAGCGGTTGCGTGCGCTCTCGAAAATCTCGCTGCGCCATCGCTCAAACCCCGCTTGAAGTTCTGCTCGCAATGCCGACCGTCACGATCGCCATCACTTTGTCGAGCATCGTCAAAATTTCGTCGAGCTTCTGAGCGAAGTAGGTGTGGACGATTAGCGCGAAGATCGCCACACACAACCCCGTCGCCGTCGCGATCAGCGCTTCGCCGATCCCGCCCGTTATCAACAGCGGTTGCCCCGCTTGCAACGCAAAAATGTTGAATGACTCGATCATGCCCGCGATCGTGCCGAGCAGCCCCAGCAGCGGCGCCAAGGTCACGATCATCGACAGATAGCTCAGTCGCGCGCGGAGTTTCATCGCTTCCTCGTCGTGTGTGAGTGCCAACGCCAATTCGACGTTCTCGCTTTTGATTACCGCCTCGAGCCCCGCCATCGCTACCAGCCCGATCGAGCTGTTCTCTCGTTTGCAGAACTCGAGCAGAGTGTTGGCGTTGTCCTTCGTGAAGCGGCTTTTGAGCTTCGCCAAAAATGTCTCGCCCTTGCCGCGCGCGTAGCGATAAAATCTGAAGCGTTCTATGCCGATTGCGGCGACGGCTATCGAACTGAGCAACAGCAAATACATCACCGCGCCGCCCTTGAAAAAAATCTCAACGATACTCAAAACTTGCGACCCCTCCCAATTGTCGAGCTTTTAATCAACGAAGTATAGCACAACGCCGCGCGACTTGACAACACGAAAATCAATTGACGCGGTTCGATCGGTGCTTTATAATGCAACGATAAAATGAATTTCGGAGGCAAGTTTATGTGCGGAATCGTAGGTTACATCGGAAATAAATCTGCCGCGCCCTTCCTGCTCGACGGCTTGACGAAGCTGGAGTATCGCGGCTACGACTCGGCGGGCATCGCCGTCTTTGACGCTCACGACGTTTTTATCGAGAAGTCGGTCGGTCGGCTCGACGCGCTCAAGGAAAAACTCAAGGGCGTCACGCTCGACGGCGTCATAGGCATCGGTCACACGCGTTGGGCGACGCACGGTCGTCCCTCCGATCAAAACGCTCACCCGCATACCGATTGCAACGGCGAGTTCGTCGTCGTCCATAACGGCATCATCGAAAATTTTATGCCGTTGAAGGAAGCGCTGATCGCCAAGGGGCATCACTTCACTTCGGAGACTGACACCGAGGTTGTCGCTCATCTTATTGAGGAGTTTTACGAGGGCGATTTTGCCGCCGCCGTCCGCGCGGTGCTCAAAAAAATTGAGGGCTCGTATTCGTTGGTTTTCATGTCCGAGAAGCATCCCGACACGTTGATTTGCGCCAAGCAGGATAATCCGCTGGTGGTCGGGCTCGGAGACGGAGAAAATTTCATCGCCTCCGACATCCCCGCCATCATCAGTCGCACCCGACGGACGTACATTCTAAACGACGGCGAGATTGCGATCGTCAAGAAAGATTCCGTCGAGATCACCGATCGAGAAGGCAAGCCCGTCGATAAGAAAATTTTCCACGTCAGTTGGAACGCGGAGGCGGCGGAGAAGGGCGGCTACGAGCACTTCATGCTCAAGGAGATCAATGAGCAGCCGAAGGCGGTGCGCGACACGATGTCGAAGCGGGTGGCGAAGGACGGCAGTCGGATCACGCTCGACGAGCTCAACTGGTCGAAGGAATTTCTTGACGGGATCGACAAAGTCTACATCGTGGCGTGCGGGACGGCGTATCACGCGGGGCTGGTCGGCAAGTTTTACATTGAGAAGTTGGCGCGGATTTTGGTCGAGGTCGATTTGGCGTCGGAGTTTCGATACCGCGATCCGATTGTCGACGAGAAGACGCTGGTGATAGTGATCAGCCAATCGGGCGAGACGAGCGACACGTTGGCGGCGCTGAAGGAAGCGAAGCGGCGCGGCGCTCGAACGTTGGCGGTGACGAACGTGGTGGGCTCATCGATCGCGCGCGAGGCGGATCAAGTCGTGCACACTTGGGCGGGACCGGAGATCGCGGTGGCGTCGACAAAGGCGTACACGACGCAATTGATTTTGATGTTTATGTTGGCGCTGTACATGGCGCAATTGCGTTCGACGGTCAGCGATGAGCGGGCGCGGGAGCTGATCGGGCTGTTGAAAAAAATCCCCGCGCAGATCAGTGAGACGCTTTCTGATGTGGAGCCGATCAAGACATTCGCGCGGCGCTACGGATTCAACGAGGACGTATTTTATATCGGACGGTCGCTCGACTATGATGTGGCGCTCGAGGGAGCGCTCAAGTTGAAGGAGATCAGTTACATCCACGCGGAGGCGTATGCTTCGGGCGAGCTCAAGCACGGGACGTTGGCGCTGATAGTCGAGGGCGTGCCGGTTATTGCGTTGGCGACGCAAAAAAGCGTCTACGAAAAGACGATCTCGAACATCAAAGAGGTGAAGGCGCGGGACGCGGTGGTGATAGGGATAGCGGCGGACGGCGACGAGGAGATTGGAAAATTCGTCGACCACGTGATGTTCGTGCCCGACACCGACGAGCTGTTGATCCCGCTGTTGGCGGTGGTGCCGCTGCAATTGTTGGCGTATTACGCGGCGATCACACGCGGTTGCGACGTCGACAAGCCGCGCAACCTGGCCAAGTCGGTTACGGTCGAATGAAACCGCGCGTCAACATCTTGGGCGTGGGCGTCGATCCGGTGACGATGTCGGAGGCGCTCGAGCGAGTTGAAGAATTTTTCTCCGCGCGGAGCCCGCGTCTGATCGCGACGGCGAATGCGGAAATGTTGATGCGCTCGACGCACGACGAAGAACTTCGCTCGATCCTCAACGGAGCGGATTTGGTCGTGCCGGACGGCGCGGGAACGGTGTGGGCGGCGCATCACCTTGGCGCGGAAATGCCCGAGCGCGTCGCCGGCTACGATCTCGCGCAGGAAATTATGAGACGAGCGCCGTCGACGGGGCGGAAAATCTTTTTCTTCGGGTCGGCGCCGGGCGTTGCCGACAAAGCAAAGTCGAAGGCGGAGGAGCTTTATCCGGGCATAGCGATCGTCGGGACGCGCAACGGCTATTTCACGGCGGCGGAGGAGCCGTCGATCATCGACCAAATAAAAAAAGCGCAGCCCGATTTATTATTGGCGGCGCTCGGCGTGCCGAAGCAGGAAAAGTGGTTGGCGGTGCATCTGACGGAGCTGAACGTGCCGGTATCGATCGGCGTGGGCGGGACGTTCGACGTGATGGCGGGCGTGATGAAGCGGGCGCCGAAGTGGATGCAACGAGCGAAACTCGAGTGGCTGTTTCGAGCGATGCTCCAACCGAAAAGGGCGGGGCGATTGATCGCGCTGCCGAAATTCGTCTTCAAAGTGCACGCGTCGAAACAATGATCAGCCGCGCGGCGCGATCGACGCAAAATACTCTCGATAGGGAATGTCGGCGCTGGTAATTGCGTTGTGTGAATGAGTGCGGATCAATTCATGCCAATTGCCGTAATGCGCCGTCAACACTTGCTCATATCCGCGCGGAGCGGGCAACGAAAATTTTTCAAACGGCAGCTCGACGAGCTCATTCCAATATTCCCGCCGCCAATCATACGCTCGACGGTAAGCGAAAATCGAGTTAATGTGAGCCACATACTCCGACTCGAAAAAATGATCCGCCAAAAATTTTTCGTATTCGAGCGCCCGCTCCCTGAACGGCTTTTTGAGCAGCGCCTTCAAAAATTTACGATCCGTCACCAACGGATCTTTTTTGTTGAGCGCGTCGGCGACCGTCTTCGGACTGCTGACGGCAAGCATCAACTCCGTCACGGCTTTAAATTGCTTAAGATGTTGGGGACTGTTGAAGGGCGGCGTGGGGTCGAGCGGGAATATATCGATGCCGATCCCTTGCTTGACGTTCGGGCGATCCGCCCATTCGATCATCGACGTGCGCTCGTCTCGAATTTTGAAGTAGCACGCCGTTGACGGCCACCACGCGTTTGACTCGAACACCGCGCGCGACAGCATCGGGAGATTTTGCGGATTGCGCTCGCCCTCGAATGCGTAATCGTACCAAAAATCGGCGCTGTACTCGGGCGCAAGCTCCGACACGATAACCTTTTTGAGCCGCTCGTAATCCGGTCGAAACATCGCCAAGTCGACGTCGTCATCCCAAGGCACAAAGCCCTTATGTCGGACGGCGCCGAGCAGCGTCCCCGCATACGCAAACCACTTCAGATTGTGCTTTTGACAGATGCGCGCGAACTCGACGATCAAATTCAATTGCACATTCCAAGCCTTCTTCTGTTGCGTCGTCACGAGATATCCGAACTTGATTTCGTCGCGTTCGATGTTGTCAAGATACATCTTTCGCTCCATAATATCACCTCAGGAAAATTTTACATCGAAACGGAGTGATCATCAATGCCGCGCCGATTTTTCATCAAGTTGCTCGTCGCGTTCGGGCTGTCGAAATTTTTTCCGTCGATAACCGAAGCGGCGGACGCTCCCGTCGACGCTCGAGACTATAAAAAATTATCCCTTGACGTCGAGCAGATCATCACCGTCGATCCCCGCACTTCGCGCACTCTGATGTGGCGCTCGACCGAGCCCGCGGAGAATATTTCCGTCGAGTACCGATTGATCGGCGACGAAAATATTTTCAGCCTCCGCGCAGAGTCGAATCAATATGAGGAGCTTTGGATTTACAACTGTCGACTGCAAAATCTCAAGCCCGAGAGCGTCTACGAATATCGAGTGATCTCCGACGATCGCGCCACCGATTGGAAAAAATTTGCGACGCCCGGCTTCGGACGGTTTCAGATGCTGATCTTTTGCGACAGTCAATGCGTCGACTACGGCACTTGGAAAAAAGTCGCCGAGCGAGCCTCCAAAAAATTTCCCGACGCCGAACTCGTCACCGTCCTTGGAGACATCACCGACAACGGGCAATACGCCCCGGGCTGGCGCGGTTGGCACGACGGCGCCGTTCGATTGCTGTCGTCGCGAATTTTCGCGCCCGTCATGGGAAATCACGAGTGCTACGACCCCGTCAATTGGTTCAACTGCCTGCCCGTCGGCTACCTTCAGCACTTCGTCCAACCGTCGAACGGCTCTCGAAATTTCGACGGATATTTTTATTCCTTCGACTACGGCGCCGTTCACTTCATCGTCCTCAACACTCAATTCGATGAGCTTGAGCCGCTGCTGCCCGGGCTGGAGGATGAACAAAAATATTGGTTGCGCCGCGATCTTGCCGATTGCAATCGACCGTGGCGGATCGTGCTGATGCACAAAGACATTTTCGATTACATGCGCGACACGTTCAGCGACATCGGTGATCGACTGATGCCGCTGTTCGACGAGCTCGGGATCGATTTGGTCTTGACGGCGCATCTTCACACCTACCGCAATCGCGGGCATATTTTCGAACAAAAAAAATCCGATCACGGTCCCGTCTACGTGATGTGCGGGCTTGCCGGTGATCAGAGATATTCCGAAAAAATCAGCGCCGAGTTTGACGAGGTCGCCGCCACTCCGAAGGATAATTATCTGGTGCTCGACGCCGACGCGGAGTCGCTCCGCCTTCGCTGCTTTTCGATCGACGACTTTCTCATCGACGATTTCACTATCCGACGAGCGCTTGACCGAAGTACACGACCGCGCCCATAAAGATTATGAACGGTATGTAGAATTTGACGGCAAACGCCAACAGTTGCGAGTCCGCGCCTTGCACGCCGATCGCCGCCGAGCCGATCGCTATCGACAAAGGCGAGATCATTTTGCCCGCGCAGGCGCCCGTCGCATTCGCCGCCGCCACCCACGCTTGCACATCGGACGCCGCATTGATCGTCGGACTTTGCATCGCCATAACCTGCAGCTTGCCGAACAGCACGCAACTCGACGTCGCCGAGCCCGTAATGTACGTCCCGACCGAGCCGAGGAACGCTGCAATCGCCGGATAGGTCGTGCCCGTCGCCGCGACCGCCGTGTCAGCGATTTGCCCCGTCATGCCGCTGTAGCCCATCACTTTCGCCGTCGCTATGACCGAGATGATTGTCAGCATCGTAAATTTCAGACCGTTGATGGTTTTGCCGAGCACGCCGAACATTTCTCCGAACGACGCGCCTTGTTTGCTGCCGCCGATGAACGCCGCGAGCAATATCAGAACACCCGGCGTGTTGACCCAAACGAATGTGTACGGCGCGCCGCCTTCGCCGGTGTAAATCGGCACGCTCGACTTGATCGTCATCAGCGCTTGGTTGATCGGCGGCACCAATTTACTCGTGAACAGCAGGAAGATGAAAATCAAAATGAACGGCATGCACGCGGTGAGAGCCTTCGAAGGATCGATTTTCGTCTCCTCTTGATCGGGCATGGCGTATTCGGGGTCCTCGACGGGGAATTTCTTCGCCAACAAAACGATCGTCCCCATCGTGAAGATCGCACCCGCGACCACCGCCAGCTCCGGTCCGACGAACATCGAGATCGCCAGCTCCGGCACGAAGAACGCAAGCCCCGCGCCCAAGCACATCATCGTCATGCCCTTGAGCGCTTTGAGTCCGCCGCCCGCAACGATGACGATCAGCCAAGGGCAGAGCAACGTCAAGACGCCGAGTTGAACGCTGGTGAAGGTCGCCAATTGGATCGAATCAAAGCCGGTGACGTTGGCGAGCGTGACGAGCGGGATGCCGATCGAGCCGTAAGCGGTCGGAACCGAATTGGCAATCAGGCAGACGCTCACCGACAGGATCGGATTGATGCCGATGCCCGCGAGCACGCCGCCCGGCACGGCGATTGCGGTTCCGAAGCCCGCCATGCCCTCGAGAAAACCTCCGAAGCCCCAGGCAATCAGGAGGATCAGCACGCGACGGTCGTGGCTGACGCTGGTCAGCATTTCCTTGATCGTATCCATTGCCTTGGTGTGCAGCACTAAATTATACGTGAATATGGCTGCGATAATGACGAGTAAGATCGGCCAGCACGCGAGCGCCAGACCTTCGAGCACCGCTTCAATGGCGTATTTGGTTTCCATGCTCCAAACTCCCATGCCTGCGGCAAGCGAGATGATGAGCGCCGCCACGCAAGACTTCCACGGAGATATTTTGAGGATGGCGAGCGCGAGTACGAGCCACAAAATCGGTGACAGAGCGAGTAAAAACATCAAAGTGATCATTCCTCCTTTGTAAAAGATTTTATGCGGCGGCAAAATTCATCGCATCACTCCCTTCGCTGACGGTCGAATATCGACTGCGACATGAGATATTGTACCACCTATCAAGGGCTGCAACTAAAAAAATTTTTCTAATCGACGTCCTCGAACACGTCCTTCACGTCGACCCTGAAATCATCGTAGAGCGACACCTTGATCTTCTGATGAGTCTCCGCCTCGGCGCGTTCCTTGTCGTCCATCGCCGACCATTCCTTCTCGCTGTAGCAATAATAAATGTCGTCGAGCTCAAACTTGCCGTCTCGGAGCAAATACACCATGATTGAGCGTCCGCGCGGGTCGACAATCCAATACTCGCGGACGCCGTATTTTTCGTAGAGCAACAGTTTATCGATGCGATCCTTCTTTTCGGTCGAGCGCGACAATATCTCCACAATCAGATCGGGTACGCCCTCGATCCGCTTATCTGTAAGGATGACGGGATTGCAAACGATCACCACGTCGGGGATAACTTGATCGTCTTCTTCGCTCAAAAAAACGTCCGGCTCAAGGAACGCTCGACAACGTTTGCCCTTGAGATAATTTCTAAACTGCGAATAGATGTTGCCTCCAATTTGAATGTGATCAATCGACGGGCGCGACATCATATACACTTCGCCGTTGATGATCTCGTACTCCTCGTACGCTTCCTTATAAGCCAATGCCTCCATCGTTCTTCCTCCGTTCATCGCAACAGATCAATTTTTTCGATTTCGTAGCCGCCCGCGTTGAGCGCCCGTACGATCCGATCGATGTGCGCCTGATTGTGCGTCTCGACCGTCACCTCCAATACCACTTTTTTGAAGCTGTCCGTCATCATCGCCTGGTCGTGCTCGAGCTTGATCACGTTCGCGTTCTCGTCGGTCAATATCTGCGACACGTTCAACAATTGCCCCGGCTTGTCCGGCAACTGCACCGCAAAACAGAATATCCGCCCGCGCGCAATCATCGCCTTGTCGATCAGCGCCGACAGCGTCGAGATGTCGATGTTGCCGCCGCTCACGATCGCCGCGACCTTCTTGCCCTTGAACGGCAATTTTTGTAATGCCGCCAACGATAATACTCCCGCCCCCTCCGCGATCAATTTGTGCTTCTCGATCAGCGACAGCAGCGCCGACATAATTTCCATTTCGTTGACCGTGATGATTTCATCCAAATACCGCCGGCAAAACGCGAACGTCAATTCGCCCGCGCGCTTCACCGCACAGCCGTCCGCCACCGTGTCGGCGCTCTCGAGCGTCACCAGTCGCCCCGCCTCGAGCGCCGCTTTCATGCACGCCGCATTCTCCGGCTCGACGCCGATCACTTTGACCGTCGGGCTGACCATCTTCGTCGCCAACGCCACGCCGCTTACGAAGCCCCCGCCTCCGACCGGCACAAGGATCGCGTCCACATCTTTCAGCTCATTTATGATCTCGAGCGCGGTCGTCCCCTGCCCGAGCAGTACCTCTCGATCGTTAAAAGGATGGACGTAGACGTAGCCGTGTTGAGCCTGCAACTCGAGCGAATGAGCCGCCGCGTCGTCAAAGCTGTCGCCGTGAAGCACCACCTCCACGCCGTAATTCCTTGTCGCCTCGACCTTGAGCATCGGAGTCGTCGCCGGCATGCAGATCACCGCCTTGATCCCCAACCGTTGAGCCGCATACGCCACGCCTTGAGCATGATTGCCCGCCGACGCCGTGATCACCCCGCGCGCTTTTTCCTCGTCCGTCAATTGACTCAGCTTGTTGTAGGCGCCGCGGAGTTTGAACGCGCCGGTGTGCTGCAGATTCTCCGGCTTGAGATATACCTCGTTGCCGCTCAGCTCCGAAAAATAATCGCTGTGAATGAGCCGAGTCTTTTTCACCACGCCCGCCAATTGCTTGTCCGCGCGATATACATCCGCGATCGTCGTGCGCGCCGCAATCTCGTCCGGCGTCGGCTCGCCGCTCACGTCAGCAGTCTCAACAAAATTTCCATCGGTCGTCAACACGTCCATCCCCTCAACAAAAAAAATCAGTCTTTCTTATCGGCGGCTATCTTGCCCGCCAAGTTCGACAGCCCGCCCGCCAAAAAGTTCCGCGCGGAGTCGATTTTGCTCTCGACGGCAGCCTTTTTCTCCTCGACCGCAGCCTTCGTCGCATCGATTTTCTCTTCGACGGCATGCTCGACGGCAGCTTTCTTCTCTTCGACGGCATGCTCGACGGCAGCCTTCTTTTCTTCGACGGCGGTCTTCGTTGCCTCGACGGCATTCTCGACAGCAGCTTTCTTCTCCTCGACGGCGTTCTCGACCGCCGCCTTCTTCTCGTCGATCGCGTTCGCCACCGCGTCCTTCACGCCGATTTTTTGCTCGTTATTTTCCATCATTCTTACCTCCGATTATTATAATTCAACGTAACTTTAACATTGCCGGCGCCCCCATGTCAACGAATTTCGTTGCAGGATTTTTCACCGCCGCATAGAAATTTTCGACCAAAAGGAGGCTCCGTATCATGATTAAAAAAATTTTGGTTCCCGTTGACGGCTCCGCCGGCTCCGACCGCGCCGTCGCTCAGGCGATTGCGATTGCGTCGAGCTGCGGCGCCAAAATTTCTTTCCTCTACGTCGCCAACATCAATCAGCTGGCCATCAACGCTTACCTCTCCGACGCCATCCTCGCCGCCGTCAAGAAGGCCGGGCAAGTCATCCTCGACCGCGCCGAAAATATGATGCCGAGCGACATCGACTACGAAACTTTTTCGGAGACCGGTTCGCCTGCCGTCACCATCCTCGACTTTGAAAAACGCCTCGGCGCCGATCTGATCGTCATGGGCAGCCGCGGGCTCGGCTTGATCAAGGGAGTGCTGCTCGGCAGCGTCAGTCAGTACGTCGTAGAGCAGGCGACTTGCCCCGTGCTCGTTGTCAAATCGGGAGGCGATGATTGATGCTCGAGCCCAACGAACGAAAAACTATCGAGCATTACATCCGCGCGGCTCAAGCCGGCGATTTGGACGCGATGAATGTGGTCGGCAACATTTATTACAACGGTGAGCTGGTCGCGCGCAACTATCGGCTGGCGTTCAAATGGTACAAGGCGGCGGCGGAGGCAGGCAACATCGACGCGATGAGGAGTCTGGCGGAGATGTATCACTCGGGCGAAGGCACTCGAAAGAGCGCAAATAAGGCGGTCGAGTGGTTTATGCGCGCGGCGGATAAGGACGACGGCGCCGCATTGAACGCGCTCGGCTATATGTATCATCAGGGCGACGGCGTCGAGCGCGATTTGCTCAAGGCGGTCGAGCTTTACAAAAGGGCGGCGGCGCTTGGCAATTCGGAGTCGATGGTCAATCTGGCGTACATTTGTCTCAAAGGCGAGGGCGCGCAGCCCAATGAGCAGTTGGCGTTTCAATGGTACGAGCGGGCGGCGCATTTCAATCATCCGGAGGCGCTGAGGAATTTGGCGTTGATGTGCTATAACGGCAACGGCACGACGCAGGACGTTCGCAAGGCGTATTGGCTGATGACGCGGGCGGCGAAACTTCATTACGATTTTGCGATGGTGGAGTTGGCGGAGATGTATTTCCGCGGGGAGCGACCGAATTTGAGGCGTGCGGAAATATGGTACCGTCAGGCGCTCAAGTGCAACAACGAAGAAATTCAAGCGGCGGCGCTGGAGGCGCTGAAAGAAATGGGAATTGAAAAAGCACCTCCGCTCGAATGAACGAAGATGCTTTCCTATGTTGAAGGGCTCGAGCCGATCAATTTGAGCCGACGGTCGAAACCGCCGACAGGGTTGGAATAACTCATAAGCCGGAGCGGTGAAGCGTCATTTTGAATGTCGAATGAAGACGTAAGGGCTAACGGATTTCGAGCGGGCGCGTTGTCGAACGACGGAAGCGCCTCGTTCACCGTGAGTCTCCATTGACATCACGATCTTATTCGAAAGGTTTGTGCAGCCTCGCAGTTCATCTGCACCTGAACCGATCGGTCGAGCCTCAGCATAAGCCTTTATTTTGCCGCCGGGTGGGAAATGAACTCCTCGATGATCGAATCGGGATCGCCGTGAATGTCGAACGGCAACTCGTAATCCACTTCCGTCCCGAGCAGCGCCAGATCGATCTCCGTCGAAATCTTATCCGCTTGAGCGTACAGCTCCTTCAACTGTTTGCGAACCTTATTCCGATCGTAGTCAATCGTCTGAATGCGCTCGATATCGTAGCGATACTCCGTCTGATTGCCTTCCTTGTTGAAGACGTAGCCGCGCCCCTCGTTCTTCCGGATTGTGTGCGAGCTCTGCTGACGGACGAGCGCATTGAGCGTCGACGCCAGCGCATGCCGCCGCCGATTCGCATCGACCGCCGTGTCCAGATCAAAGCTCATTTGAGCCTTCGCCGCATGGATCGCGTGTGATAATTTCTCCCGTTCCTCGATCAAGCGAAACAGAAATTTGATCACGCCGTCCGTCGGAAATCTTTTCGCGTCGTAATTTGTCACGTCAAGCTCCTCGTCGGGCTGACCGGCAACCGCCTTCGACCGAAAATGCTTTTCCTTGACCGTCATCAAAACGCCCTCGTCGTCAAGATACTCCGCCGCGTAATCGCTCAGCCTGTTGAAGGCGTTTTGCGTTTGAAATGCGTCCTTCAAATTCATTTGATCGCCTCCCAAAAACGGGGAAGCCGTGCTTTGTTCTTCGGCACGGCTTATTATTTTTCAGTCAAGAAAATCCTTCAGCTTTTTGCTCCTCGACGGATGACGCAACTTGCGAAGCGCCTTCGCCTCGATCTGCCTGATGCGCTCCCGAGTGACGCCGAAACTTTGTCCGACCTCCTCGAGCGTCCGCGCACGCCCCGTCTCGTCGAGACCGAAGCGCAATATCAAGACCTTCTGTTCGCGCTCCGTCAACGTGCTCAACACCTCGCCGAGCTGCTCCTTCAACAGTTGGAACGATGCCGCGTCCGCCGGCGCTTGCGCGTCCTGATCTTCAATGAAATCGCCCAAATGTGAATCCTCCTCTTCGCCGATCGGAGTCTCGAGCGATACCGGCTCTTGCGCGATTTTCATGATCTCGCGCACGCGGTCGACGCTCACATCCATCTCCTTGGCAATCTCGTCGGCGGTCGGTTCCCGCCCGAGTTTCTGAAGCAGTTGCCTCGACACGCGGATCAATTTGTTGATCGTCTCAACCATATGAACAGGGATTCGGATCGTCCGCGCTTGATCGGCAATCGCGCGCGTGATCGCCTGCCTGATCCACCACGTCGCATACGTGCTGAACTTATAGCCCTTGTTGTAATCGAACTTCTCAACGGCTTTGATCAGCCCGAGATTGCCCTCTTGAATCAGATCGAGGAAGAGCATGCCGCGCCCGACATAGCGCTTGGCGATACTCACGACCAGTCGCAAGTTCGACTCCGCCAGCCGTTTTTGCGCCTCTTCGTCGCCCGCCTCCATCTGCTTTGCGAGATCGACTTCTTCTTGCGCCGTCAGCAGCGGCACCCGCCCGATCTCCTTCAAATACATTCGCACCGGATCGTCGATCGAGATGCCCTCCGGCACGCTCAAATCGACCGCGGGCGTCGGAGGAGGCGGCGTCACGCGCGTCTTCTCCTTTTCGGTCTGTTCGTTTTCGACCACCGGCGGCGGCATCGTCTCATCAATCTCGTCGGGCTCGTCTTCTTCGTCGTCGAGATCGTCGATAATCTCAATCCCGTTCTGACTGAACGTGTCGAACAGCTCCTCGATCTCCTCCGGCGACAAATCCTGCTTCTGCAGCGCCTCGAACATCTCCCCGTAGGTGAGAGTCCCGCCATTTTCCTTGCCCTTGCCGAGCAAATCCGCCACGATTTGGGAGCTGCGATTCAGCCCGTCCTCCGGCAGCATAACTTCCTTATTGCTATCATCTGTCATACAGCAGCCCCCTTTGCTTTGCATCAAAATTTTTTAACGTCGAGCTCACCCTTTACACGTTGTGCCTGTGATAATGTCTCGGCAAATTCGGGCGAGCCGCGCGGATGTTTTTCAAGATCGTCCATTAGTTTTTGATATTGCCGGCTCAAAAATTCGACGCGGAGCAATTTCAACGAATCCATGTAGGATTGAACTTCCTCCGTCGACAGCTCTTCGTTCGAGCCGACAAGACACTCCGACAGCTCCGACATCGCCTCGTCGCTCAACTCTTGTGCGGCGGACACATCATCGGGGCGGCGCTCCTCTTGTATGCATTTTTCGAGGTACGTCACGATCTCACGATGAAGTTTCGGGAATTCCTCCTTCGGCAGCAACGTGAGTGCGTGTTCGAGCAGTTCTGTCGCGTGCCAACCGGCTCGGATCAGCGTCCGCCACGAGCGCCACGACGCATCGCTTTGCGCCTCCGCGCGGACGGTGTTTATATTGATGACCCGCCCCGCCGAGGCATTTGACGCTCGACCGAGCGAGATATTTCGCCATTCGCTGTTGACGGTGCTCTGATCGAGATCGAGCGCCGAGGCGATCTTTCGACCGTACTCGTTTCTTAGTGCGGAGTCGTGCATTTTTGCGATCGACGAAAGAATTTCGCGAAGCGCGCCGACTCTGTCGTCGAGCGTATTGAGTGCGGAGTGATCGAGCACGAATTTGATCCGATAATCGATCATGGGCATCGCATTCGCCGTCAACTCTCGAAAGGCATCGCTGCCGTGCTTTCGAACAAATTCGTCGGGGTCCTTGCCGTCGGGAACAATCACCACGGAAGCTTGAGCGCCGGCGTCGGCGATAATCGGCAGGGCGCGCATCGTGGCGCGTTGCCCGGCCTCGTCGTTGTCGTAGCAGAAAATGATGCGGCGTGAGTATCGAGTGAGGATGCGGGCGTGGTCGACGGTGAAAGCGGTGCCGAGCGTGGCAATGACGTTTTTGATGCCGGCGGCGACCAGCGAAATCGTGTCCATATAGCCCTCGACGACGATCGCAAAGCCTTCGCGCCTTATATCCGCCGCCGCCCGATCGAGACCGAACAGGACGCGGCGCTTATTGAAGATGCGCGTCTCGGGGGAGTTGAGATATTTGGGCGCGTCGACGATCGAATCGCCGTTCGAATTGAGAACGCGACCGCCGAAGGCGAGCACATGCCCTGTCGTATCGACGATGGGGATCATCACGCGATCGCGAAAACGATCGTAGAGACCGCGATCTCGAGTGCGTTGACCGACGAGACCGGCGTCGATCAAATGCTTCGTCGCGATGCCCCGCTTGACGAACGCGTTCGAAAGTTTATCCCAATCATTGGGCGCGTAGCCGAGTTTGAAGTCTTTGATGATCTCCTCGGAAATGCCGCGCCCGGCAAGATATTCTCGCGCGTTTTCGCCGTAGGGCGTGAGCGTCAGGCAGTTGTGGAAGAAATTGCGCGCCAGTTCGTTGACTTCGTAGAGCGCCTTCTCTTCGCGCTCGGCTTCAATCTCGGCGACGGAGCGCGGGCGCTCGTTCGGCAGCGGGATGTTCAATCGACGAGCCTGGAGCTTGACGGCGTCGAAGTAGGAGATATTCTCCATTTTCGAGATGAAGTTGAAGACATTGCCGCCGGCGCCGCAACCGAAGCAGTGATAAAAACCCTTGTTCGGATCGACGGTGAAGGACGGCGTCTTCTCGGAATGAAACGGGCAACACGCCCAATATCGCCCGCCCTTTTGAGTGAGCGTGACGTAGCGCGCGACGACCGAGAGGATATCGGAGTCATCACGGACGCGAGCGACGAAGCTATCCATTCCCGCCTTCTGCATCGTCGCCCACCTCCGAATCTCCTTTTCGTTGGCGTATATATTCCCTATCGACAGCGAATATCCTTTTCGAGATGAAATTTTTTTGACGGGCGTCGACGCAAAGGTTTTAAAAGGCGGTAGCCTTTATGGGGTGGGCGGGCGGGATAAAATTATGAGGCAAGAACTTCGGTGCCGTTCTCGGTGATCAAAACGGTCTTCTCCCATTGCGCGGAGAGACTGCCGTCCGCGGTTCGCACCGTCCACTTATCGTCCTCGTCGGTGACGACATCCTTCACGCCCGCGTTGATCATCGGCTCGACCGTGATGACCATGCCCGGCACGAGAAGCATGCCCGTATTCGCTGCGCAGTCGTGACTGACGAAGGGCGCCGTATGAAATTCTCTTCCGACTCCATGCCCGCCGAGAATCGTCACGACCGAATAGCCGTTGGCATGAGCCATCGCTCCGCACGCCGCTCCGACGTCGCCGACGAAATGCCACGGCTTGACCGCGCGGATGCCTTCCTCCATAATCTCGCGCGTGATTTTGACAAGGCGCTCCGCCTCGGGCGTGGTCTTGCCGCCGACGATATACATTCGAGAAGCGTCGGCGAAATAGCCGTCGAGATCGGTGGTGATGTCGACGTTGACGATATCACCCGCCTGAAGAATTTCGTCCTTCGACGGAATCCCGTGACAGACGACGTTGTTGATCGACGTGCAGATGCTGTTCGGGAAGCCCTCGAAGCCCAAGCACGACGGATGCCCGCCATGTTCGACGATGTAATCATGGACGGCGCTGTCGAGGCTGAGCGTGTCGAGCCCGGGCTTGATCAGCTTGTCGATCAGATCGAGCGCGCCGGAGTTGATCACTGCCGCCTTTTTGATCGCCTCGATCTCCCGCGCGTTATAAATCAGATCATGCGTCGGTCGTATCTGGCTCAAGCTGATATTCAAATCCAGTTCCGCCAGCCGCGCGTCGAAATCCAAATGGCACTTCTTATATTTTTTACCGCTGCCGCACCAGCACGGGTCGTTTCGTTTCATGTATCGCAGCCACTCCTTAATTCGTTTTATTATTTTCGTCATATCCGGGCACCTTGTGATAATCCTTTATGCCTTGAAATATGTAAGCTTTGATCAGGTTCAACACGAACATGGTGTTGCCGCCGAAAATCGGGCGTAATGCCTCCTCCGCCTTTTCGATGCAATGAATCGGCTCTTCGCTGAAAATCTTCATGAGATAATCGAGTATTGTCGCGTTGACTACTTTGAAAGTGACGTTGTTGGTAAATACCGGATCGTTGAAAGCCGCCAACTTTTTTTCGAGATAAGCGCTCAAGCGAACGACGCCCTCGATATTCTTCTCCAGCCGATTGATCGTATGCAACGCCGAGCTCTCGTGTTGACGCCAAATGTACACCGGTTCTCTGATTTTGACGATGTGGGAGGTCGCCAACAACACATCGAACAGAAAAAACACATCCTCGGCAACGCAATCAGGAAAGCGAATGTCGTTGAGCAAAGTCCGACGGTACAGAAACAGCCACGGCGGATAATGCATCTTGTGCTGAACCATCTCATCCCAAATTCTCTGCTTGGGATCGGTCGAAACGGTTTTGCCTCCGTCGAGACGGACGACACGGCAATCCAACTCCTCGAGCAAAAGATTCTCGCCGTTGACGGCTTCCAGCCAAGCGCTGTCAAAAACGACATCGTTATCGCCGATCGCATCGAGGAACGTCTCGAGACAATTGGGCATCAGAATATCGTCGTCATCCATAAAATAAACGTATTCGCCGCGCGCGTGCTCAAATCCGACGTTCCGCGCGGAGCCCGGGTGACCGAGATTTTTTTTGTTTTCGATGATGCGAATTCGCGGATCGATAAAGCTCTTTGCAATTTCAAGCGTTCGATCGGTCGAGCAGTCATCGACGAGAATAATCTCAAAATCGGTAAATGTCTGATCGACCAGCGTCTTCAATGCGGTGTCGATATATTTTTCGGCATTGTACATCGGCATGATCACTGAGATTTTAGGCGCGACGTTTGCATTTGATTGAAGTTCGCGCATTTTCAACTTCAAACCGAGAGTTTCTTCATCGTTTTGAACGTTATTAAAGCACTCGGCGAAATAAGCGTAAACGAATTTCCGCATCAACGGCTCGTCGATCTCTTGACGAATCACTTGCCAGGTTTTGAACGGCGACATTCTGTAAAACGGAACCATATACGGGCGAATGAGCCCCTTTTCGATGATTTTTTTCGAGAGCGAGTCAATCAAAAAATGATCTTCCGAACCGTAATCTTTCAGCGCATCGCTCAAAATGTCGTCGAGCGAATTAAAGCTGTCCAAGATCGAGCGCAACCGACGCGGCAGCTGATAAAAATGTTCCTCCGTCGGAGCCGTCAACGCGCCCGTTCGTTTGCGATGGACAAAAAAAGCATCCTCCAGCTTAAAAATTTTATCGGTTTTGCAAAGCACTTCGATCAAAAAGATTACGTCTTCGCCGATCGTATCGCGAAATTTGATGTCATTCGCCCGCAAAAATTTATGACGGTAGAGACTCATCCACGGCGGTATCGGACTCTTGTTGTGCAGATATTCTTCGACGATGCGCGTCTTGAGATCGGATGAGACGGCGGTGTTTTTTCCGTAAGGACGCTTCTCCGTCTGAAGCTCTTCGATCGTTTGAAATTCACTGTCGATCGGTACAAAATAATACACCGAGCTCGTGACATCCGCTTGAGAGTTTTCGGCGGCATTGAAAAGAATCTCCAACCCGTTCGGCGCGATCAAATCGTCGTCATCCATAAAATAAATGTAATCGCCGTGCGCATGGGCGAGTCCGACGGTTCGCACCGAGCCCGGCAGCCCGAGATTTTTTTCATTCCGGATAATTTTTATCCTCGGATCAACGAAAGTCTTGACGATCTCGAGCGAACGATCGGTCGAGCAGTCATCGACCACAATCACTTCGAAATCGTTGAATGTCTGCGCGAGCAAGGTTTGCATTGTCAGCCCGATATATTTTTCGGCATTGTACAAAGGTATTATCACTGAGATTTTCGGCACCGCATATCCACCTCCTCAACCGACAACTTTGTCGACGAAGCGCTTGATGGTGTTGAGTTTCATCGTGAGCTCGGCGCAATCGTCGGCGGCGTTTTTGCTCATAATGCACTCCATGAAGTAGCCGTACATCATTCGACGGAGCAGTTTCGATTGACCGTAGCGCTCCGTCAGTTCCGCGTCGATGATCTCCCAACATTTTTTCGGCGACCGACGATAAAATTCTTTCATCGGATAAACCAGCGCTCTCCCCTTGATATTCAAACAGACAGTATCGATGAAATTTTGATCGACCGAGTCATATTGCTTTTGAAGCGCCTCCGTCAAAATCTCATCGAAGAACTCGATCATATTCAAAAACGAGCGAAACAGTTTCGCAAAACCGTTGAAGTTGTCGGCAAGCGGGCGCGAATTTGAGCCCTCCCACATTCGATAGACGTAAAACGGTTCGCAGAATTTGACGATGTTGGCGGTTCGACAGAGCTTCTCCATCAAAAACGCGCCGTCCTGATTCACGGCGATATTGCGAAATTTGATGTCGTTATCCTTGAGGAATTTTCGACGGTGCAGCTGGAGCCAGATGACTGCCGACGAGCCGAAGTTGCAGTACTCTTGAATGATGCGCGTCTTCAAATCCTTTGACACCGGATGGTTCGCGCCGCGATCTCTGACTTCAAACTTCGCCGCGTCGTCGAACGTCAAAAACTCGGGATCGGTCGGCACAAAAGTTTTCGTACAGATCGAGATGTCGGCGTTATTTTTTTCGATCGCGCTCAAAAGAAGTTCCAGACCATGCGGCAAAATCGCATCGTCGCTGTCCATGAAATAAATGAACTCACCGCGCGCACGCTCAAGTCCGATATTGCGCACCGGACCGGGACTGCCGAAATTTTTTTCATTCCGAATGATTTTGATGCGGGGATCGGAAAAACTTCTTGCGATCTCGAGCGAGCGATCGGTCGAACAGTCGTCGATCAAGATCGCCTCGAAATCCTTGAACGTCTGATTAAGCAGAGTCCCGATCGCCAACCCGACGTACTTTTCGACATTGTACATCGGCATGATCACTGAGATTTTCGGCGCCATATCATTCCCTCCGTCCGTCAAAATGCCAACGCCGATTATCATATCACCGTCGATCCCTTTGATCAATCGGATTTTTTCATCGACGGCAGGATAGTTTTTCATCGCGGCGAATGTTATCCTGCGTCAAATCACATCGATTGGAGAAGATATTCAATGAATCAGGAGTTTCGTTGCAGCCTCTGTCGGCGCCGGATCAAGCCCGAGACGCAGTTCGATCTGCCCGTCTACGACCCGAACACCGGCTTCGCCATCTGCAAAAAATGTATTCGACAGATAAATCATTACCTCGACGAGCACGCCCCCGAGGAGAAAACTGCCGAGCCCAAGAAAGATTTCGCCGCCGAGCTGGGCAATTTGCTCAAAAAAAATAAGCCGCACGTCATCAAGAAATATCTCGACGAGTTCATCATCGAGCAGGAGCGCGCAAAAAAAATTCTTTCCGTCGCCGTTTACAATCACTACAAGCGGATGAAGTACGATTGCGAGAATGACGGCTCCGAGGACGAGATCGACAAGTCCAACGTGATCATCATGGGACCGACCGGTTGCGGCAAGACCGCGCTGCTGTTTCATCTGTCGAAGTTGCTCGACATTCCGTTCTCTGTCACCGACGCGTCGAGTTTGACCGAGGCGGGCTTCGTCGGCGCCGATGTCGAGGTCGCCGTTCGCAATCTGTACTACGCCGCCGGTAAGGATATCGAAAAGACAGAGCACGGCATCATTTATCTCGACGAGTTTGACAAAATCGCTCGAAAGTCCGGCGCCAATAACTCGATCACCGCCGACCCGGGGCATGAGGGCGTGCAACAGGCGATGCTCAAGATGCTCGAGGGCAGCAACGTCGAGTTCACGCCGCGCGGTCAGCGCAAGCATCCCGAGGCGCCCACCATCCGCGTCAACACTCGCAACATCTTATTCATATGCGGCGGCGCGTTCGTGGGCATCGACAAGATTGTCGCCAAGCGGCTCAAGAAGGGCGAGTCCAATATCGGCTTCGGAGCGGAGATCGAAAGCAAAGAGGACGAGACCAAGGCAAAATTCGATTCGCTGATCCATCAGGTGCGCCCCGAGGATTTGATGGAGTATGGCATCATCCCTGAGATCGTCGGGCGGCTGCCGATCATCTGCACGCTCGAGACGCTCGACGAGGACGCGCTGTTGAGGATTTTGACCGAACCGAAGAACGCGCCCGTCAAGCAATACGAAAAGCTGTTGGCGATGGACAACGTCAAACTCGAGTTCGAAGAGGCGGCGCTCCGCGCGGTCGCGAAGAAGGCGATCGAACGCAAGACCGGCGCGCGATCGCTCAAGGGCATTATCGAAGACGTCATGCTCGACGTGATGTTCGATATCCCCAAGTCCGGCGAGCCGCGTAAGGTCGTGATCACCGAGGCGTGCATCACCGAAGGCGAACGTCCTCAGGTTCTTCCGCTCGACGACGCCGGCGGCGTTCAATTGTCGAAGGAATAAAGTAAAATACAAAGGAGGCGACGCCCGCTCCGCGCGGATGCCGCCTCCCTTTTTATTGTCTTCGATTGATTTTCCGATTGGATTATTTGAAGTAACGATCGAGCAATCCCTTGAAGCCTTTGCCGTGACGAGCCTCGTCTTTAGCCATCTCGTGGACGGTGTCGTGGATCGCGTCGAGATTGAGCTTCTTGGCAAGCGCAGCCAAATCTTTTTTGCCTTGGCAGGCGCCATGCTCGGCGGCGACTCGCGCCTCGAGATTTTCTTTGGTCGATGCCGACAGCACTTCGCCGAGCAGCTCCGCAAATTTCGCCGCATGCTCCGCTTCCTCGAGCGCATAACGACGGAAAGCCTCGCCGATCTCGGGGTAACCCTCTCGATGCGCCGCGCGGCTCATCGCCAAGTACATTCCGACCTCGCAGCACTCGCCGGTGAAGTTGGCGCGCAAGCCCTCGAGAATTTTCTCGTCGACGCCCTTGGCGACTCCGACCACGTGCTCATCGGCGAAGACCAGATCGCCTTTCTGCTCGACAAACTTGTCGGAGTCCGCCTTGCAGATCGGGCACTCGATCGGCGGCTCGGGACCTTCGTGGACGTAACCGCATACGCTGCAAACCCATTTTGCCATGAAAAAAACCTCCCAAAAGATAAAAATTCATACGCTTGCCGAGATTATATCATGGCGCAACGGATTTTGTCATCAAAAATTTTTCTTCCGTCCGCTCGCCGAAAAAATTTTGTAAGGGCGCCACCGACGCTCCCACCCACGGAGTTCGGCGCCCAACAAAGAACGAGGTCCCACCCTGCGTCGGCGGCGCCCCATTCATCGGCTACCGGCACCGGCGGCGCCCCGTTCCTCGGCGGCTCCTTTTAGGCGGGGGCGCGGGGGCGTTAGCCTCCGTAAAAGCCCCGCAGGGAATAAAGGGCGGGCGGGTGGGATAAATTTTTCAGCGGACGATCGGGACGGTCGGATCCTTCTTGCAGATGAAGTCGATCCAGTTGAACAGCTCCTCCAGATCGTAATCGCCCGCATGACCCACATCCCACGGCGCAAAGAAATCCACATCCGCCCCGCGCGATTGCAACTTCAACGCCAGGATCGCCGGAATCGCCAACGAGGTGTCGCGATCCGCCGCTCCATGCCGAATCCGAAAATGCTCCGCGACCGTCGCGTTCCCTCCGATATAATTCATCGGGTTCATCATCCTGATCGCTTGTTCGTCCGCCATCGCCCCCAGCGACGTCTCGTAGCGCTTCGCCGTCATCGTGAAGTGCTGCGGAATATTTTTCTCCGTGCCGAACTCGTCATTCTCAGGCGAAGGATTGTTCAAATCCAATTTGTCAAACGCCGGCGCCGCCTTCATTCGCGTCACATACGCCGGATATTTCGACAGGTCCGCGTCCACCACTTTATTGCCCTTGATCGTCAGCCACTCCACGCCGCTCAAATCCGCGCCGCCGTCGAGCGCAACCTGCGCCGACTCAATGTATTTCCGCTTGATATAATTCTTGAAAGTGCCATTGCCCTTGTCATCGAGGTCCAACACCATCCCCGTCTCGTCGTGCAGGTCGAGACTGTTGACGTAGTAATTGAACTCGCTCTTTAGGATATTCGAGATGTCAATCTCCGCCTGCGTCATCCGCATCGCCTGAGGAACCTCCGCCTCATTCGATTGAGTGCCGAGGAAGTCGCCGATTTCCTTGCGAACTTTGCTCTTAACCTTCGACGTGATCGACTCCGCATCCATGCGCGCCTTCGATCCGAGGATCGGCTGCCGCGTCGGATAGTATTCGTTCGTGCCGTTGAACGTCCACTCGTAAGCGGCATCGGCGTGATCGAGATTCGTGATCGGACAATAAATGCTCGCCGCAAATATGTCGTTGTTGCCCGTCGACGCCGCCCCAATCTCCTCAAGGTACGGCGCGTAATCCGGATCGTTGCCCGTCGTCGCCAACAGCGCGCTCAACGCTCCGCCCGCGCTCGTCCCGTTCGATATAATCTTTTCGGGATCGCCCGCCGGCAGGTTGTCTCGATTGGCTCTGATGTAAGCGACCGCCGCCTTGTAATCGACGATGAACGCCGGCGCCTTGCCCACGTACACCCCGTCCGCAACCGTCGTCCGACCGCGGATCGCCGGCGCCGCCACCACACAGCCCCGCGCCAACGCCACCAACGTCGCGTTCGGACCGCCGCTCATCGGATCGTTTTCGAGCGGCTTGAGAATTTCGCCGGGCATATATCCGCCCACGCCGTTGGGCATGAAAATCGGCGCCTGCTTCGCCGCGTAGCCGTTCACCGTCCGCCCGTCGAGATATGCCTTCGGAATGTAAATGTTGAGCGATTGATGCGCCACGTCCTTCGGATTGCGAACGTAGACGATATTCTCGAAAGCGATGAAGTTGACGACCCGGCTGCCGCACTTCATCGAGTACTCGTTGTACTCGGCGGCGTTGAGGTTGAGATTGTACTCGCCGTTGATGAAATTGGACGGCACGAAGTAAGTTTGCGACGCGCGCTTCATCGACGGCGCCTCGATCGGCAACGACAACGCCTCGCTCGCCGTCGGCGCCAACAAAAGCCCCGCCGCCAACGCCGCCGTCAACAATTTTTTCATTCTCATCGAAACTCCCCCTTAGTGTTGCTCGACTGTCGAAGTCGGCTCATTGTAGCACACCGATATTAAAATTAGAATGAAAAACTTTACAGTCGCGCGTCGAGATGATAGGATTATGCGCAATAACTTTCCAAAGGAGGTCGGCTGATGAGTACGGACATGCAATTCGAGGCGGAATCAAATGCCGAGCCGCTCGATCCCGAAAAAATATCGACGCGGCGCGAGTTCAAAAAAATCTCCGCCGTGTTGGGTCAGCTCATCGATCAGGAAGAAAAAAATGCACGGATGCTCACTCAAGCGCTGCGCGAGAACGTCAACTTCCAAAATCAGGTGCGGCAGGGAATGTATCAGGAGCTCGAGTCGCTCAAAGAACAGCAGCGCGGCGAGCAGTTCACGCCGCTTTTGAAGGAGATTGCGGCGGTGTGCGTGGAGTATCGACGGCTGCTCGGCGAGGAGAATTTGTCGGACAACGTGCGTCGAACGTTGCAGTTGATGTTCGATCAGCTCGAGGATATATTGGCGGATTACGGCGCGGAGCTGTCGGTGAGCCCAGTGGGCGAGCCGCGCAAGCCGCTTATGACGAAACTCATCAACACGATCGCGACGGGCGATCCGACGATGCACAATACGATTGCCAAAAGCCGGCGCCCGGGCGTGGTGCGGAGCGGTTATCCGCTGTATCGAGAGTACGTCGATGTGTATGTCTACGACGCGTCGCTGGCGGCAACGAAGTCGGATCAGGTAAGAACGGAATAATTTTTCCCACCCACCCGCCCTTTAAAGGCTGCCGCCTTTAGAACCAAAAGTATGGCGGCTTCGAACGGGCGTCGGCTTCGAACGTGGGCGGCGACTCCGACCGTGAGCGGCGGCTTTGAATGTGAGCGGCGGTTTCGAACGTGGGCGGCGGCTTCGACCAAGGGCAGCGGCTTCGAACGGGGGCGGCGACTTCGAACGTGGGCGTCGGCTTCGACAGGGCACAGCGGCTTCGACAGGGCACAGCGGCTTCGAACGGGGCGCCGCCGACGCAGGGTGGGAACCTCGTTCTCAGTCGGGCACCATCCAACGGGGGCGGGAGCGTCGGTGGCGCCCTTATACATAATTTTTTATGCGGCGGGCGGGCGGGATCAAAAAATTTTTTGGAGGAATTGATTGAATGAGCACCTATGGAATAGATTTGGGCACCACCTACTCTTGCGTCGCGCGGCTCGACGCCAACGGCAACCCCGAGGTCATTCGCAACAACGAGGACAACTCCAACACTCTGGCTTCAGTCGTCTTTTTCGAGAACGAGAACAACGTTGTGGTCGGTCAGGCGGCGAAGGAGAATATCGAGACCGACGGCGACCGCGTCGTCCAGTTCGTCAAGCGCGAAATCGGCAAGGCGTCCAATCGAACTTACACTTTCGACGGCAAAACTTACACGCCCGTCGAGATCAGCGCGCTCATCCTCGCTCGATTGAAGAACATCGTCGAGTCGCAGGGCGGCACCATCGACAACGTTGTGATCACCGTCCCTGCCTACTTCGGGCTCGAGGAGCGCTCGGCGACCAAACAGGCGGGCGAATTGGCGGGGCTTAACGTTCTTTCGCTGATCAACGAGCCGACGGCGGCGGCGCTGAGTTATTGCGCTCGACAGTTCCAAGAGGATCGGACGATTCTCGTCTACGATCTGGGCGGCGGCACGTTCGATGTGACGGTCGTGAAGATGTCGATGACGCCCAATGAGGCGGGCGGCGACGTGCAGAAGATTGCGGTGTTGGCGACGGGCGGCGACGATCAACTCGGCGGCAAGGATTGGGACGACAAGCTGAACAATTACATATTGCAGGCGTGTTGCGACGAGAACGGCATAACGGCGTCGGATATTGAGGCGGAGACGCGGCAGGACATTCGCTCGAAAGTCGAGGAGGCCAAGCGCAAGCTCTCGCAGAAGGAAGTCACGAAGGTGCGCATCGATGTGAACGGTTCGCGGACGGAGGTCGTGATCACGCGCAAGGATTTTGAGCGCTTGACGGCGGACAAAGTTGCGCAGACGATGAACTTCGTCGACTCGACTCTGGCGAAGGTTCCCGACGCGGTGATCGACACGGTTTTGTTGGTGGGCGGCTCGACGTACATGCCGATGATCAAGAAAGCGGTCGAAGAAAAATTCCCGGGCAAAGTGCAGCAGCACGATCCGGATCAGGCGGTGGCAAAGGGCGCGGCGATCTACGCTTCGATGCTTGGGCTGGCGATCGAAGGCGATGCGGGCGATGTCGAGGGTTCCGCGGGCGGCGACGCGTCGGAGGATAAGCGCGCGGAGCTTGCCGCA
Organism: uncultured Selenomonadales bacterium; assembly: GCA_946411735.1. GTDB lineage: Bacteria > Bacillota > Negativicutes > Selenomonadales > Selenomonadaceae > Quinella. The sequence continues at coordinate 22,714 of CAMKFB010000004.1, read as the reverse complement.
AAATTCTCCGTTGAAGATCAGACCCCGCGCTCGTTCGGTCCGGGCGTGATCGACACCAAGGGCACCAAGAACAAATACATTCTCGAGAATTTCATCAAAATCGGCGAAAAGATGCCGGCAGTCGCGACGAAAACTTATTATCCGATCGAGGACAATCAAGAGCGCGTGCGGTTGCGGGCATTCGAGAATATGTCGACGGAGGATGCGCTGATCCCGAGCGTCGATGAAGAAGGCAATCCTCAAGCGACCGATCCCGCAAACGGCGTGAAGTTGCTCGGCGAGTTGATCGTCAACTTGCCGCCGAACACGCCCAAGACGACGAAAATCGAAGTGACGTTCAAAGTGGACGCGTCGGGCGTGCACGTGGAGGCGGTCAATACCGCGACGGGCGACAAATTTGAGACGTTCCTGCGGACGGCGTCGGATGTGGACATTGAAAAGTCCGCCGTTCATCAGCTGAGAATCTCGTCCGACTGAAATATTTTTGGGCGCCACCGACACTCCCACCCATAACGGTAGGCGCCCGACTGACTGTGAGGTTCCCACCCGCGTCGGCGGCGCCCTTATAGGGAGGGAGGGCGGGAAATAATTTTTTAGAGGAGTTGGCTCAATGGAGATTCTGCACGGCATCATCAATTCAATTAACGACTTCATCTGGACGTATATCATCATCGCCGCACTCATCGGCTCGGGCATCGTATATACCATCCGTACCAATTTCGTTCAGCTCCGCCTCGTGCGCGAGATGTTTCGCCTCATTACCTCCGGCGCCGGTTCCTCCACCTCCGGCAAGGAAATCAGCGGCTTCCAAGCCTTCTGCGTCAGCACCGCCTCCCGCGTCGGCGTCGGCAACATCGCCGGAGTCGCCATCGCCATCGTCACAGGCGGTCCCGGCGCCGTCTTTTGGATGTGGCTCATTGCCTTCATCGGCTGCGCCACAGGCTTCGTCGAAAGCACTCTCGCTCAAATCTATAAGCTCCCGCGCGGCGACGGCGCCTTTCACGGCGGCACCGCCTACGTCATGAAAAACGCCCTCGGCATGACGGGGCTCGCCAAAGTCTTCGCCGTCTTGATCTCCGTCACCTTCGGGCTCATCTACGTCTCCGTCCAGGCCAATACCATCGTCCTTTCCGTCGAGAACGCCTTCGGCATCGACCACGCGCTCACCGCGATCGTCGTCGCCGCCCTCACCGCCGTCGTCATTTTCGGCGGCATTCATCGCATCGCCAAGGTCACCGAGGTTCTCGTGCCCATCATGGCCGGGCTCTACATCCTTACCGCCATCGCCATCATCATCATCAATATCGACAAGGTCCCCGCGATTTTCGCGCTCATCATTCACGACGCTTTCGAGCCCCAAGCCGCGGTCGGAGGCGGCTTCGGCGCCGTCTTTATGACCGGCGTCCGTCGCGGACTTTTCTCCAACGAGGCGGGCGAGGGCTCCGTACCCAACGCCGCTGCCGCCGCGGGCGGACTTCACCCCGCCCGCCAAGGGCTCATTCAAGCCTTCGGCGTCTACGTCGACACCTGGTTCGTGTGCTCGTCGACCGCCTTCATCGTCCTGCTCACCGAGCAATACAGAATCGGCGGCGACCTCACCGGCATTGCACTTGTTCAACAATCCCTTGCCGGCGTTTTCGGCAGCATCGCCCCCAATGCCTTGGCCGTCGTCGTATTTCTCTTCGCGTTCAGCTCGATCGTCGGCAACTATTTTTACGGCGAGATTAACATCGCCTTTTTCGAGGGCGACGAGAGCGGCATGCTGCCCAGCGTCATCGCACGCAACGCCATTAATATTTTCCGCCTCGGCGTCATCGCTATGGTGCTGTTCGGTTCCTTCGCCGAGCTCTCCTTCGTTTGGGACAGCGCCGATTTGTTCATGGGCTTCCTTTGCTTGACCAACCTCTACGCAATTTCGCGCCTCAGTCATTTCTCTTACATCGTGCTCGACGATTACATCAAACAGAAGGCGCGCGGCATCACCGAGCCCGTTTTTGATCCTTCAATTCTGCCCGATCGGAGGGGCATTAAAGCATGGCTGAAGAAATAATTCGGCGACACGACGCCGTTCAAAAATTTATCAACGCTTGGGACGGGCGCGGATCGGAAAGGTCCGACGCCCAATCTTTTTGGTTGACGCTCCTTCGCGCCCTCGGCGTCGAGCAGCCCGACGACTTTATCAAATTCGAGATGCCCATAGACGTCGAGGGGCAAACCTGTTTCATTGACGGCTTGATTTTGACCACGCGCGTCTTGATCGAGCAGAAAAGCCGCGGCATCGATCTCGATAAGCCCGCAAAGCAATCCGACGGGCTCTTTTTGACGCCTTTCGATCAAGCCAAGCGCTACGCCGACGCGCTCCCCTACAGTCGCCGCCCCCGATGGATCGTCACGTGCAATTTCGTCGAGCTCCGTATATACGATATGGATCGCCGCGACGATTTGACGCCCGTCGTCATCAAAGTCGAGCGCCTTGCACAAGAGTTTGCGCGCCTCAACTTTTTGGTCGACCCCAATGACGAAAACGTTTATCCCGAGATCAAAATCTCCAAGCAGGCCGGCGAGATTGTCGGCTCACTGTATAAAGCTTTCGGCGCCTTCGACCCCGTCGCGCTCAATAAGCTCTGCGTCCGCCTCGTCTTTTGCCTCTACGCCGAGGACTCTTTCATTTTCGAGCCCGCTCAGTTCACCTCCTACGTCAAAAATTCTCCCGACCGTCGAGTCGCGCTCGTCGAGCTGTTTGATGTCCTCAACACTCCCGTCGACCGCCGCAATCCAAATCTCCGCGCGGAGCTGGCTCAATTTCCTTATGTCAACGGCGATCTTTTTGCCGAGCCCTCCGACATCCCCGTCATCGACAACGTCATTTCTCATTACCTGCTCATCGACGCCGGCGACGACAATCAATTTAATTGGCGCGGCATCAGCCCCACCATTTTCGGCGCTCTCTTCGAGTCGACCCTCAATCCCGTCACGCGCAGGACCGGCGGCATGCATTACACCGCGCCTCATAACATTCATAAGCTCATCGACCCGCTCTTCCTCGACGACCTCCACGACGAATTTCAATCGATCAAGCGTAAGAAAAAAAATCGCCGCCGCGAGTTGGAAGCCTTCCAATTAAAAATCGCCGGCTTGAAATTTTTCGATCCCGCTTGCGGCTCGGGCAATTTCCTCACCGAAACTTTTTTGAGCCTCCGTCGACTCGAGAATGATGTGATCCGCGAACTTCACGCCCTCGGCGTCGACTGTCAAATTGAAGTCTCCATCGAGAATTTCTACGGCGTCGAGATCAATGATTTTGCCGTCGCCGTCGCCCGCACCGCACTTTGGATCGCCGAAAATCAGATGATGCAGGAAACCGAGATGATTATTCATCGCCGCATAAATTTCCTCCCGCTCAAGAGCGCCGCCAACATTCAAGTCGGCAACGCCCTCCGCCTCGATTGGCACGAGATTCTTCCGCGCGGCGTCGACTATATCATCGGCAACCCGCCCTTCGTCGGCATGCAATATCGCAGCGCCTCTCAGACCGCCGACGTCCTTGCCGTTTGCAAAGACCTTAAGCCGCTCGATTACGTTGCCTGCTGGTTCAAGCGCGCCGCCGATTTTATGAGCGACAATCAGACGCGCGCCGCCTTCGTTGCCACCAACTCCATCACGCAGGGCGAGCAGGTTGCGCCGCTTTGGAGCGCCGTCGACGCCCACATTGATTTTGCTCACAAGACTTTTCGTTGGACGAGCGAGTCCGAGGATATGGCGGCGGTGCATTGCGTCATTATCGGCTTTAGCCGCGCCCCCAATGACAAGCCCCGCCTGCTTTTCGACGGCAAGAAAAAAACCGTCGCCAAAAACATCAACGGCTATCTGCTTGACGCGCCCAATATTTATGTCACGCGCCGCGCCAAACCGATTTGCGACGTGCCTAAGATGACGAAAGGCAGTCAGCCGACAGATGGCGGGCATTTGCTTTTGACGGTCGAGGAGCGGGACGAGTTGGTTCGACGGGAGCCGCGCGCCAAAAAATTTATCCGACGGTTCATCGGCGCCGAGGAGTTTATCAACGGCAAGGATCGATATTGTTTGTGGCTGGTCGACGCGACGAAGGAAGAATTGAATATGCCGCTAATCGCGATGCGGCTTGACGACGTTAGACGGTTCCGATTGTCGAGCAAAAAGGCGGCAACGCAAAGATGGGCAGCGCGCCCTCACCTGTTCACAGAAAATCGTCAGCCGAAGACAAATTATCTGCTCGTGTCGCGAATATCGTCGGAGAGGCGGCGGTATGTGCCGATGGGATTTATGACGCCCGACGTGATCGCTCGCGATGGTGCTCAGGTCGTGCCTGACGCCGATCTGTTTCATTTCGGAGTGTTGGAATCGAGCGTGCACATGGGTTGGATGCGCGTGGTGTGTGGTCGGCTTGAGATGCGATATAATTACTCGGGGACGTTGGTATACAACAATTTTATCTGGTGCGCTCGGAGCGCGGCGATCGAAGAGACTGCGCGGCGTATCTTGGAGGCGCGCGCCTTATATCCTTCGCGCACCTTGGCGTCGCTCTACGACGATCAATTGATGCCCGAGGAGCTCCGCGCGGCTCACGAAGCCAACGACTTGGCGGTGCTGCGTGCGTATGACTTCGAGGGCTTGACGGAGGCGGAGATCGTCGGGCGGCTGATGTCGATGTACGAAGCAAAAAAAATCATTGTTGACGGCGGCGGGCGCCTCTGATAGAATTTGCCTGCAGACATAATAAGAAGCGACGACCGAACCGGGTGCCGACTTCCTCCAAAATTGTGGGGTTGCCAAAATTTGTCGGGAGCCGATTAACTGGGAATTAACCGGCTTTCGCAGCGTTTAACCGAAGATGAATTCGATGATCGCGCTCGCGATGTCGCAGATCCGGCGCGCTATAGATTTGTCGTTTGACGGCATTTTTTTTTTGGATTAGAATTGATGCGCAAATACAAACGACGGAGGCTGATGGCATGAAAAAGATAGTGGTGATCCCCGGCGACGGGATCGGACGCGAGATCACCGACGGCGCGGTCGAGGTACTCAAGGCGGTCGACAAAAAATTTTCGCTCGGGCTTGAGTACGAAACGCATGACGCGGGCGGCACCGCTTACGACAAATACGGCGAGCCGCTTCCCGCTTCGACGCTCGAGGCGTGCAAGAAAGCGGATGCGGTCTTATTCGGAGCGGTGGGCGGCACGAAGTGGGACGGCGTGGATGCGGCGCATCGACCGGAGCGGGCGATCCTGGGCTTGCGCAAAGGGCTGGGGCTGTACGCGAACCTTCGACCGGTGAAAGTGCTCGACGCGCTGACGGACAATTCGCCGTTGAAGGCGGAGCTGGTCGGCGGGGTCGACTTGGTGATCGTGCGGGAGTTGGTCGGCGGGATCTATTTTGGCGATCGATGCGAGTCGGAGATCAAAGACGGCGCGGAGCGGGCGTGGGACTTGGAGAATTATTCTGTGCCGGAGGTCGAGAGGATCACGCGGTTGGCATTCGAGACGGCGCGTCTTCGTCGAGGCAAGTTGACGTCGGTGGACAAGGCGAACGTGTTGGCGACGAGTCGATTGTGGCGTCGGACGGTCGAGCGGCTCCGCGCGGAATATGCGGATGTGGCGCTCAACCATTTGTACGTTGACAATTGCGCGATGCAACTGGCGGTCAATCCGAAGCAGTTCGACGTGATCGTGACGGGGAATTTGTTCGGCGACATCTTGTCGGACGAGGCGGCGGTAATCGGCGGGTCGATCGGGCTGATGCCGTCGGCGTCGATAGGCGAGCAGACGAGTTTGTACGAGCCGATCCACGGCTCCGCGCCGGACATAGCGGGGCTCAACGTTGCCAATCCGATGGGGACGATCCTGTCGGCGGCGATGCTGTTGCGATATTCGTTGCGCGCGGAGTCGGCGGCGCGAGCGATCGAGGCGGCGGTGGAGCGGACGCTGGCGGACGGATATCGAACGGCGGACATTTATTCGGAGGGCACGGTCAAACTCGGGACGGTCGAGATCACCGGGAAAATAATTGAGCGTTTGTGAGAGGCGGCGAGCGAAGTGGGCAAAATAAAATTTATATTGGCGGCGCTGTTGATAGTTTTGATGAGCGCGGGAGCGGAGGCGAAAGCGGTCGAGGCGATCGGCGGCTTCTCGAAAAAAGTATATTCGAGGACGGCATTCGACACCGATAACGTTGCGCTGTTGAATCAGAATTACACGACGTTGGGGCTGCCGAGCGATTTGAGGGCGCGCTATCCGCAATTGGAGCGAGCGTTGGTCGAATACAACACGACCTTGACGCGCCAAGCGATGACGTTTCGAGATCGAGCGGTCGCGCAGGCGCGGGAGCAGCGTAGTCAGATGGGTGAGTATTTTCATGCGTATTACTCCAAGGGCGATCTGCTGGTTCGGCGCGCGGATTCTGTAGTGTTCAGCGTGGTCGACGACGGATCGGATTATCTTGGCGGCGCGCATGGGATGTACGGCTGGCAGGGCGTGAATTTCGACGTCGAGACGGGCAAGCGGCTCAAGATATCGGACGTGAGCACCAACGCCAATGAATTGATCAATGCGATTATCAATCGGCTCCGCGCGGATTATGACGACAGGTATTTTTTCGAGAACCTTGACGAGAAGATCGTAAAGTTGGTGTCTGAGGACACGCTCAACTTTGTGATCGAGCCGCGCGGCGTGACGTTCATCTTCAATCCGTACGTGATCGCGCCGTACGCATCGGGCATGATGATGACGACGATCCTGTTCAACGAGCAGCCGGCGCTGTTCAAAACGAAGTACCGCCAAGCGCCGGCGGCGTTCGCGCAGACGCTGGGCTTTTATCATCCGACGGTGATCGAGCTTAACGGTCGGCGAGCGCTGCTCGACGTCTACGGGGAGCAAGAGACGTTCACGGTGAAGCTCAACGGGCAAGAGGTAACGGCGGCGGTTCGCAACGCGCACATGCCGACGTACGTTCGGACGGCGGACGGCAAAAATTATTTGTATGTGGACGGCATAGCGGAGGCGGACGGATTCAGCGCGGTCGAGGGCGGCTGCCTGACGGTGTTCAAACTCGACGGCGAACTCGAGGTGTACGATCGGCTGCCGTACACGTTGTTGCATATGACGGATAACGAGAGCGCGGATGACGATCTCGAGTGGTGGATAATGACAAACCCGAACGATATTCGTTTCGACAGCTCGATGCCGGTGGGCGATATGAACAGCCATTTCGGTGCGGTGAACTCGGACGGGACATTTTCATTCGGTTGAAAGGAGTGATTGACATGTTGGAGGCAACTTATGTCGAGCCCAACGATCGATATGAGATCATTGAAGGTGTGAAGTACATGGCGGCGTCGGCGGCTTACGATCATAACATTGTGGCAGGCAGATTGTTTACGATTTTTGATCATTATTTTCATGAGCATGAGAACGGGCTTGTGGTTCAGGATTGCGACGTTTGTCTGACGGAGGAGAATACTTTTCGTCCCGATCTGAGCGTCATTTGCGACTTCGCCAAGCTCGGAGCCGACGGAAAGATTCATGGCACGCCCGATCTCGTCGTTGAGATTCTTTCGCCGTCGACTGCCAAGCGCGACTTCACCAAGAAAAAAGAGATATATGCGCGCAGCGGCGTCAAGGAATATTGGATTGTCGAGTGGAGGGCGAAAAATATTTTCGTTCATAAACTTGTCGACGGCGCGCTCGAGATCGACGATGTGTACCACGATTACGATGAAAATGATCTTGCGTTGCTTGAGGATTATGAGCGGGCCGAGGTCAAGACGGAGATCAATGTGTCGATCCTGCCCGATCTCAGCGTCAACATTCACCGTGTGTTCAAAACGTGGTGGAACGTCCACTGATGGGAGTGATTAAATGACAGGAGCTCAAGCGGTCGTCGCGTGTCTCAAGGAGCAGGGCGTCGACACGATTTTCGGTTACCCGGGCGGGATGATTCTGCCGCTCTACGATGCGCTTTACGACGACCGATCGATCAATCAGATACTCGTGACGCACGAGCAGAACGCCGCGCACGCCGCCGACGGCTACGCTCGAGCGAGCGGCAAGGTGGGAGTGTGCATAGCCACATCGGGACCGGGCGCGACGAATTTGGTGACGGGTATTGCGACCGCGTTTATGGATTCGATTCCGATCGTTGCGATCACCGGTCAGGTCGACACGACGCTGCTCGGGCGCGACGCCTTTCAAGAGACGGACATTCTCGACATCACCATGCCCGTCACGAAACATAATTTCAAGGTTAAGGACGCGCGGCTGTTGGTGCCGACGATCCGTCAAGCGTTCGAGATCGCGATGAACGGTCGGCGCGGACCGGTGCTGGTCGACATCCCGCGCGATTTATTCTTTGCGCCGGTCGATTATCGTCCGCAACGCTCGAGTGAACAACCGATCGGCAAGCCCGATCCGGATTTTCTGATCTGCGTGGCGGAGGCGTATGACGAGATCATCCGCGCGGAGCGACCGGCAGTGATAGTGGGCGGAGGAGCGATAGCCGCCAACGCCTCTAAAGAGATCACCGCCTTCGTGGAGAAATTCGATCTGCCTGTGGTGCAGACTTTGATGGGGCTGGGAGCGGTGCCGCGCTCGCACAGTCATAATTTGGGTTTTGCGGGAATGCACGGCAAGAAGGCGGCGAATCACGCGATAGCCAATGCGGATTTGGTGATAGCGATCGGCAGTCGGTTCGGCGATCGACAGACGGGAAATCTGTCGAAGTACACGAGCAATCGGAAGTTCATCCACATCGACATCGACCCCGCGGAGATCGACAAGAACGTTGCCAACAGTCTCGGGCTGGCGGGCGATATGAAAACGATCCTCAACCTGCTGATGAAGCGAGAGGGCTCGACGACGCGTGACGATTGGTGGCGGCAGATTGACGAGTGGCTTGACGAGTACGATTACGACTATGAAGTGGATCGTTTGACGGTGCCGTGGGCGATGAATCAGATCGCGAAAATGACGGCGGGCAAAAAATTTGCGTTCGCGACGGACGTCGGTCAGCATCAGATGTGGGCGGCGCTGCACCTTCGGATCGAGGAGCCGCGGACGTGGCTGACGAGCGGCGGGCTGGGAACGATGGGCTTCGGCTTGCCGGCGGCGATGGGTGCGCAAATGGCGTTCGGCAATCGACGTCGAGTGGTATCGATCAGCGGCGACGGCGGCATCAAAATGACCGGCAATGAATTTTACACGATCGCGCGGCTGGGGCTGCCGCTTATCTCGATCATCGTCAACAACACGGGGCTTGGCATGATTCGTCAGCTGCAGAAAGTTTTTTACGATGAGCGCTATATCGCTTGCGAATTGGATTATCCGATGGATTACGCCAAGTACGCGGAGAGTTTCGGGATCAAAGCGGAGACGGTTGCGTCGCAAGAGGATTTCGCTCATGCGTTTTCAAAGGCGCTCGACGATGCGGATCATCCGCGTGTGATCGTGATGAATGTTCGGCGCAGTTTCGTCGAGCCGATGATCAAGGGCGGCGCCAAGCTCAACGAGTTCGTCGACTTCAAATAATTTTTCCTGCCCGCTTGGGCGCTGTTATATGGGGCGCCGCCGACGCTCCCACCCGTAGAGTGCGGCGCCCAACTGAGACCGTTGCCCCACCCTGCGTCGGCGGCGCCCCACGTTCCTGCGCGAAGCCGTATCATCTTGCGCCCGTCGAGCGCGGCGCACAACCAACTTTGTTTCAAAAGACGTAGTCTTTTAGGGGTGGGTGGGCGGGAGAAAAAAAGAAGGCGGTTGCCCCGCCATTTTTTATTGCCTCAAATATTATTTGGAGATCAATTCTTTGGCAGCCTTGCCGGTGAGATGTTCGATCTCGAGTACCGGCACCACGCACGCCTTCATCTTCAACAGTTCCTTCTCTCGAGCGTCGATGTCGATCGCCGGCGAATATTTTGCCGCCAACAGCTCCAGCCCGCGCCGCTTTTCGGGATCGGCATCATCCTCGACAATCCTGATCCGACCGAAGGCGATCGCGCTCCGAAAATACGTCGTGAACTCCTCCGGCACGATCTCGTCGCGATCGATCACGCAAAACGACACTCGATCGTTGCGCCTCATCGCATCGAGCTTATGACCGCTCCGCGCGGAGTGGAAATAAATTTTATCACCCTCGAGCGCATACGAGATCGGCACCGCATAGTTATATCCGTCGTCGCCGCTCAACGCCAACACCCCCGAAGTCCCCGCCGCCATTATTTGACGCGCTTCAGCCTCCGTCAGCTGTTGACGCTTGCGCCTCATCTCTCGAAACATTTTCGTCACTCCGATCGATCAACGCCCCGCGCTCACGCCGTCCTGTATTTCTTTGCCAAGCTTGTCGTCCTCGTGATCCGCGCTCGCCAGCTTGATCATCTCCGTCCGGCACTCCCCGAGCACCCGCAGCGCCGCGTCCAGACTCTTCACATCCTTGAGCTTCTCCCGATCCTCGAGCACCTTCAGCGCGTTGAAACAGCTCGTCGCTATCTTTTCGCGCAACGCCTCACGTTTCTTCCGCCGCGTCTCTATCGTTTTCTGCAGGTTTTCAATCTGCTCCATCGTGTGCACTGCCGCGAGGAAATCGTATTTGATTTGCGCCGTCAGACTCACGCTGCCTTCGTCCGTCACGATCCGCCCGCGCTCGAGCATCGTCATAAATCTGTCCATCGTCGACATTTTTTTGATTGCCCCCTTTAACTCCGACGCCGATCTCCGCCGCGCCGTCCTTCGCCGCGCTCGCTACGATTGAACCGATCCGCCAACCGATTGCCGAATGAATTGCTGCCGCCGCTCGATCTCGGCGGACGATTGCCTCCGCCGCTGCCGCTCGGTCGACCGCCGCCGCTTCCTCCGCGCGGAGCTCCGCCGCCGCTCGGTCTCGGCGAACGATTGCCTCCGCCTTCGCCGACCGTCGGCTCCATCAGCGCGCTGTGACTTACGTTGATCCGCCCCTTGTCGTCGATCTCCGTCACCTTCACCTCAAGCGTGTCGCCGATTTTCACCACATCCTCAACCTTCTCCACGCGCCGCCGCGCCAGTTGCGATATGTGGCAGAGCGCCTCGCGCCCGGGCAAAAGCTCGACGAACGCGCCGATGTTGATAATCCGCACCACCGTCGCATTGAACACCTCGCCCACCGTAATCTCGTGCACGATGTTCTCAATCATCTTGAGCGCCTTGTCAATCGACTCGAGATCGGGCGAAGTCACGAAAATGTTACCGTCGTCGTGAATGTCAATCTGCACGCCCGTCTCATCGATAATCTTGTTGACCATCTTGCCGCCCGGACCGATGACCTCACGAATCTTGTCGACGTCAATCTTGATAATCTTGACGCGCGGCGCGTACGGCGACAGATCGGGCGCGGGCTCGCTGATCGTCTCGAGCATTTTCGATAGGATGAACGCCCGACCGCGTTTCGCTTGAGCAAGCGCGTCCGACAAAATCTCCCGATCGATGCCCGCCACCTTGATATCCATCTGGATTGCCGTGATGCCCTCGGTCGTGCCGGCCACCTTGAAATCCATGTCGCCGAGCGCATCCTCCATGCCCTGAATGTCCGTCAAAATCGTGTGCGCGTCGCCGTCTTTGACCAGCCCCATCGCCACGCCCGAAACCGGTCGCTTGATCTTCACGCCCGCGTTCATCAATGACAGCGTCGAGCCGCAAACGCTCCCCATCGAACTCGAGCCGTTTGATTCGAGTACCTCAGAGACCAGTCGGATCGTATACGGAAAATCTTCGATCGACGGGATCATCCGCTCGAGCGCGCGCTCCGCCAACGCCCCATGCCCGATCTCTCGACGCCCGGGGCTCCGCATCGGACGCGCCTCGCCCACGCTGTAGCCCGGGAAATTGTACTGATGCAAGTAATGTTTCGTATACTCCGGTTCCAACCCGTCAACGATCTGCTCATCGCCGATCGCGCCGAGTGTGGTGATCGTCAGCACCTGCGTCTGACCGCGCGTGAAAAGCCCCGAGCCGTGCGTGCGCGCGAACAAACCGACTTCACACTCGATCGGTCGAACTTCTTCCAAGCCGCGCCCATCGGGACGAATTTTTTCATGCGTGATCATTCGACGGACAATCTCCTTCGTCACGTCGTGAATGATGCTGCCGATTGCCTTCTCGACTTCGGGCGGCGGCGGCTCATGCATTTGATCGGAAATGTATTCGACCGTCGCCGCGCCCACCGCCTTGACTGCCTCGTCGCGCGCCTGTTTATCGGGATTGCGCACCGCTACGTTGATTTTCTCCGTCGCGAACGCCCGCACCGCCTTGTCGAGCTCTTCATCGACCGCGAATAATTTTACTTCCTTCTTCGGCTTGCCGACCGCCGCGATGATTTCATCTTGGAACGCGACCAATTTTTTGATCTCCTCGTGACCGAACAGGATCGCGTCGAGAATTATGTCCTCGGATAACTCGTTCGCGCCCGCCTCGACCATCATCACCGCGTCGCGCGAACCCGCCACCATCAGATCGAGATCGGACTGCTCGGTTTGCTCGACCGTCGGATTGATGATGAAATCCTCGCCGATTCGCCCGACTCTCACGCCCGCGATCGGTCCCGCCCACGGGATATCGGATATCGCCAGCGCACACGACGCTCCGAACATGCCCGCGACCTCGGGCGCGTTGTCCTGATCGAAGCACAGCACCGTCGCCACGATCTGCACGTCGTTGCGCATTCCCTTATCGAACAGCGGACGGAGCGGGCGATCGATCAGCCGGCTGCGGAGGATCGCCGACTGCGGCGGACGCCCCTCGCGTTTGATAAAGCCGCCCGGGATTTTCCCCGCCGAATACATTTTTTCTTCGTAGTCGACCGTCAGCGGGAAAAAGTCGATGCCCTCCCGCGGCGCGGTCGACATCGTCGCCGTCACCAGCACCGCGGAGTCCCCGTAGCGCACGAGCACGGCGCCGTTCGCCTGCTTCGCCATTTTTCCGTGCTCGACGATCAACTTCCTTCCGCCGAGTTCAATCTCAAAACTCTGCATGTAATCTTGCCTCCAATTCTTTTCTCGATTAGACTTTCGACAAAAAAAATTTTCTTCCTTTCATCGCAACAAAAAAGCCCCTCGGTCGAGGAGCCGTCGAGTCGATCAAAAATTTATTCAGAACATCATATTGATGAGATTGCCCACATTCATATAAGAGGACATGTTACGATAGCCGGCGCCGGTGTAGAGCGAAGCCGAAGCCAAATCTTTGCCGATTAGCGTCTGCGCGGACGGGAAAAGTTGCGACCTCTGACCATTGGCAGTCGAGATGTGAGACTCCGCCTTGCCGCTCAAGCCGTCACGCCCGAGTGCGCTTGCGACCCGATTGGGATCGTTGGCGATGGCGTTGGCAAGTTTGTCCTCGTCGACCGTGATGCGCCCGTCGGTGCCGATGTTGAGCCCGATCGCCTCATAATTCGCCTTGCGATAGGTCGTGTCGGCGAACATCGTCTGCATCCGCCCGACGCGCTTGGACACATCGTTGTTATTCGCGAAGAAATTAATCGCATTGTTATAGCTCTTGGCGAAATCGCTGACCGCCTTGACCGCCGCGTCGAGCTCCTTCGTGCGCGTGGTCGTCTCAGTGATCGCGCCGTCCTCGCCGACGGTCTGATTGGTCGTGATGAGCGGAATCGCCTCGCCGTTGTCGTCGTATTGACGCACGTCGAAATTATAATCCTTGATGTTGGCGGTCGCCTTCGACAGCTCGTCCATGGTGTCATCGAACTCGCCGTAGAAAGTCGCCTTGGTCGAGTCATAGCTTTCGACGAGCGAACTGACGTTGCCGCGAATTTCGCTTAAGCCCGACAGCGCCGACGCCGCGTTGGAATTGAACGAACCGTAATTGCTCCAGAGCGACGCGATCGAGTTTTGCGTCCGATTATTCGAGCCGAATGTGTTCGAGCCGAGCAGACCGGTGTTCGATTTGAAGAGCGTGCCGTTGTTGTAGGCGGACTTATAGAGCGAATAGGTACCGCCGAGCATGTTGTTGACAGTTGGCATGACATTTCACCTTCCTTGATCGAAACAAAAATCTTCCTTACTGTCGACAATGTAGCACGCGCGGGCTTGAATGTCAAACGTTTTCTTGATACAATCGACGGCAAAATTATCGGGAGTGATTTCGATGCAGAGCTTGTTGGAATTGATGTTGGCGCGGCGGAGCGTACGCAAGTATGCGCCCGATCCCGTCAAGGAAGAAAAAATCGAGGCGATCCTCCGCGCGGGGCTGTTGGGACCGTCGGGGCATTCGAAATATCCGTTGGAGTTCATCGTGGTCGAGGACAAAGCGACGCTCGAAAAAATGTCGCACAGTCGGGTGGGCGCGGCGAAAATGCTGACGGGCGCGGCGGCGGCAATCGTGGTGGTCGCCGACATCGAGGCGTCGGACGTGTGGGTCGAGGACGCGTCGGTGGCGATGATGGGCATGCATTTGATGGCGACGGAGCTCGGGCTCGGGAGCTGTTGGATACAAGTTCGGCTGCGCGAAGCTGAGGACGGGCGCTCGAGCGAAGAGTATCTGCGCGAGATTTTGGAGTTCCCGTCGAATTATCAGTGCCAGGCGATCCTTTCGATCGGCGAAGCGGAGCGCACGCCGAAGCCGCGCACATTGGATAAGCTCAAGGTCGAAAAGATTCACCGCGAAAAATTTTAATCTGCAAAACGGCAAAAAAAACGGCGTCTCCGCCGCTGTTCACTGCCTTTTGAGTTTCGCGCAAAAGAAGCCGTCGGAGCCGTCGACCGTCGGCAGCAACGTTCTTTGCTCGATCAACGTAAATTCTTCATGCTCCGACAAAAATTTTTCGACGGCGTCCTCATTCTCCGCGCGCTCGAGCGTGCAGGTGCTGTAGACCATTACGCCGCCCGCCTTCAACGCCCGCGCCGCGCTCGATAATATTTCCGATTGAAGTTTCGACAGCTGCTCGAACTCGATCGGATTTTTTTTCCAACGAAGATCGGCTTTGCGCCGCAACACGCCCAGCCCCGAGCACGGCGCGTCGACCAGTACTCGATCCGCCCGCCCTTTGAACTCGTCGCCGATCTCGCGCGCGTCGAGCAGTATCGGCTTGACGATTTTCAAGCCCAACCGCGCGGAGTTTTCGGCGATCAGTTTCAATTTGTGCTCGTGCACGTCGACTGCGATCACCATCCCGCGATTGCCCATCAGCTCCGCAATGTGCGTCGACTTGCCGCCCGGCGCCGCGCAACAGTCGATCACAAACTCATTCGGTTGCGGATCGATCGCCCGCGCCGCCAACATCGAACTTTCGTCTTGAATGATGCATAAGCCCTCCGTCAGCGGCGCAAAATTTTCGAGCGCGCCGAGTCTTCGACAGACGATCGCGTCCTCGACGAGCGCTGAAGGTTGAGCGTCCGCTCCGATCGAACGCAACCGATCGATCAGCTCCGCGCGGGTCGTTTTCAAGCGGTTGACGCGCAAAGTGATCGGCGGCGGCTGATTGTCGGCGTCCAAAATTTTTTTCGTTTGCTCGAGTCCGAATTGAGTGATCCAGCGCTCGACCAACCACGTCGGATGAAAAGTTCGCAGCGCCAACGATTGAGGCGAGTCGTCGGTCGGGAACGCTGCTTTCGACGGATCGCGCAGGATCGATCGAAGGACGGCGTTGACGAATTTTGACGCGCCGATGCTCACCGTCTTTGCGATTTCGACGGAGGTATTGACCGCTGCCGACGGCGGTACCCGATCGAGAAATTTCAGTTGGTAGACGCCGATGCGGAGGATCGATAAAACTTTCGGCGCGATCTTATCGAGCGGGCGCGTGACGAATTTCGAGATGATCCAATCGAGCGACGCGCCGCATTTGACCGTACCGTTGACGAGCTCGGTGCAAAACCTTCGATCGATGTCGCGAAGGTTGGTCGCGCGCAACACTTTCGTCAGCGCAATGTTGGAATAAGCGCCGCGCTCGAAAACCTCCTCGATTACAGCCACGGCGGCGTTTCGCGCTTGGTCCATAATTGCATTCCCCAATCGTAGAAGGCAGCGATTTTCGCCTCGGTGATGACCACGTCGACGCTCACGTCCTGCGGCTCGATCGGCACCTGATAAACGAATTGAAAGTCGAAGGCGAGCGCCACCTTGAGCGCATTGCTCGTGCGCGGCAGGAAGTTGTCATAATATCCGCCGCCAAGCCCGAGTCGATGCCCGCTGTAATCGAACGCCGCGCCCGGCACTATGATGCAATCGAACGCATCGGGCTGGAGGAAAATGCGATCCTCGTCTTTGACGGTCGGGATGCCGAAGGCGCCCTCGACCAGCACGTCCATTGACGGCATCAGCACCGGTCGCATCACGCCCGACTCCGTCAGCAGCGGGATCGCGACGCGTTTTTTGTCCTGCAGCGCCTGCTCGATGAGCATCTTGACTTGCACTTCCTCGGGCATCGACGCATACGCCATCAGCGTCCGCGCGTTTTGATACGCCTTCGAATCGAGAAACCGCATGACGATTTGATCGCTGATGCGCTCGCGCTCGAACGGGTCCATCTCGCGCCGCTGTTTGACCATCCGCTTGCGCAGCGTCTTCTTGAATTGCAAAATATCATCGGCCATGGTGTTCACTCCTTTTGAAAGTTATCGACGACGCCATTGACGGAGCCGCGCATCACCTTGATCACAATGTTGTCGGCAATCTCGAGGCGGACGGTGGTATCGTCGAGCGCGGTAATTTTTCCGTAGATGCCGCCGATTGTGATGACATCATCGCCGACCTTAAGGCTGTTGAGCATCTCCTCGCGCCGTTTCGCCGCCTGCTTTTGCGGTCGATAGAGCATGAAGTAGAATATGATCAGCATTACGATAATCGGTCCCCACGCCGCGAACGCGGCTCCGGTTTCGCCTTCCATTTAAATCATCCTTTCGCCTGATATCGATTGAAGAACTCCGCGCGGAACGACGCAAATCGGTTGTCGAGGATCGCCGCGCGCATGCGCCGCGTGAAGTCTCGCAAGTAATATAAGTTGTGAAGCGTCAACAGTCGCAAGCCGAAAATTTCATTGGCGCGGATCAAATGTCTTATATAAGAACGCGTAAATCCGTTGCGACACGCGTAGCATCGACAATCGGGATCGAGCGGCGCGTGATCGTGGGTGAACGCCGCGTTTTTCATCACCAATCGACCGCGCGGAGCGACCGTCGGAGCGACCATTGCCATCCCGTTTCGAGCGACGCGCGTCGGAAATACGCAATCGAACATATCAATCCCGCGCGCCACGCCCTCGAGCAGATGATCGGGCGTGCCGACGCCCATCAGATAGCGCGCCTTGTCGAGCGGCAGCTCCGCCGTCGAGGCGCTCAGCATTTCATACATCAATTCCTTCGGCTCGCCGACCGATAATCCTCCGACCGCGAAGCCCGCGAAGTTCATCGACGCGATCGTCCGCGCGGAGTCTCGACGCAAGTCCGCGTACATTCCGCCCTGCGCGATCCCGAACACGCCCTGATCCGATCGAGTTTCGGCGGCAAGCGAACGCTCCGCCCATCGATGCGTCCGCGCCGTCGACTGTTTTGCGTAATCGTAATCGGCGGGATAAGGAATGCACTCGTCGAACGCCATTGCGATATCGGAGCCGAGTTTCATTTGAACGCCGATTGAAACCTCCGGCGACAAAAATTTTTTTGAGCCGTCGATGTGCGATCGGAACGTGACGCCTTCTTCGGTGATCTTGCGCATCGCTCCGAGGCTGAACACTTGGAAGCCGCCGCTGTCGGTCAAAATCCCCCGCGTCCAATGCATGAATCGATGCAGCCCGCCCGCCTCTTCGACCAGCTCCGCCGTCGGGCGCAGGAATAAGTGATACGTGTTCGACAGGATGATGCCCGCGTCGAGCTCGAGCAGCTCCTCGGGCGATACGGTTTTGACGGTCGCTTGCGTGCCGACGGGCATGAACAGCGGCGTCTCGAATGATCCGTGCGGCGTGTGAAGGATGCCCGCCCGCGCCCCGCTCGGATCGGTGTGTATCAATTCGTAAGTGATCATATTTTTGCCTCGATAAACATTGCGTCGCCGAAGGAGAAAAATCGATAGCGCTCGGCGATCGCCTCGCGGTACGCGCGCAGGACAAACTCTCGACCGGCGAAGGCGCTTATCAACATCAACAGCGTCGACTTCGGCAGATGAAAATTCGTTATCAGCCCGTCGACCACCTTAAATTCAAAGCCCGG
This sequence comes from uncultured Selenomonadales bacterium, assembly GCA_946411735.1. Lineage (GTDB taxonomy): Bacteria > Bacillota > Negativicutes > Selenomonadales > Selenomonadaceae > Quinella. Next base: position 4,503 of record CAMKFB010000004.1, on the reverse strand, counting down.
ATAAATGAAAATGTCGGTTGAGCCCGCCGTTTGATGACTCCGCGCGGAGCTTTCGAGGGTGCGGACGGTGGTGGTGCCGACGGCGATCACGCGGCGGTTCGCTTGCTTTGTGCGATTGATCAGCTCGACGGTCGACGGCGGGATCGAATAAAATTCTTCATGCATATGATGATCCTCGATGTGATCGACGCGGACGGGGCGGAAAGTGCCGAGCCCGACGTGCAACGTGACGAAGCCGAGATTGATGCCGCTTGCCGCAAGATCGTCGAGCTGCTCTTTAGTGAAGTGGAGACCGGCGGTCGGCGCGGCGGCGGAGCCTCGGACGCGGTTGTAGACGGTCTGATAACGTTCGGCGTCGTCGAGCATCTCGTGAATGTAGGGCGGCAGCGGCGTTTCGCCGAGCCGATCGAGAATTTCTTCAAACACGCCGTCGAAATGAAACTCGACGATGCGCCCGCCGAAATCGGTACGCTCGATGACGGTGCAGGAAAGTTCGTCGCCGAAGATCAGTTGCGCGCCCTCGACGATTTTGCGCCCGGGCTTGACGAGCACTTCCCAACGGTTGGCGTCGAGTCGTCGGAGGAGAAATAATTCGATGCGCCCGCCGCTCGGACGGCGCCCGATCAAGCGCGCGGGAATCACTCGAGTGTCGTTGAAGATGAGAGTGTCGCCGACATCGAGAAAATTTTTGAGCTCGAAAAATTTATGATGTCCGATGGTCTGATTGAGCGGATTGAGCAGCATCAGTCGGGAGGCGTTGCGCGGCTCGATCGGCTTTTGCGCAATCAGCTCCTCGGGCAATTCGTAATCAAAATCCGTTAAAAGTATAGGTCTCAACTCCAAAATATTTTTTCCCGCCCACCCGCCCCATAAGGGCTGTCGCCCTTAAAACCCGCCGGACGCGTCCGACCGCAGCCGCCCGCCCTTTAAAAAGCGTCGATGCCGCCCGCCCCCCGCTCCGCGCGGAGCCGATGTTTTTATTTTTTCGTCCACGGCGGCAAGAAGCCGTATGCTTTTTTAATTGCGGCGCCTTTGTAGTAATGCAACAGGATCGAAACGTAGCCGCTGCCGTTATCGGCGTAATCCTTCGCGCCGTATTGCGCCATCCCCACTCCATGCCCGAAGCCGAAGCCGCTTATCTCAATCTCGTCGCCGTTGATTTTGACATTGAACAACGTGCTCATCAACCTGAATTTCGAGCGCATCTCGGCGCCGGTGAGCTTCGCCTCGCCCTTGCTGCCGACCGCGATCAGAAATTTGACTCGACCCGAGGACGTTCGATCTTCCGCCCCGCGCCCGATCTCCAACGCCGACAATCGTATCGACTTCAGAGCGCCGATATCCTTGCCGAGCACCGCAACGAACTCTTTGACGGCAATCTTTTTCGTCCACGGATAAGTCTTCGTGTCAAACTCATCGACCGACACCAAATACGGCACCGCTTGCCCCCAAACGTCCTCGGCGTTCTCGGTCATGCCGCCCGAATCCGAATGAAACGTCGCGTTGATCAGCCTGCCATTATATATCAGCACCTCGCCGAAGGTCGCCTCGATCGCGGCATTCGAGCTTTCCACCGCCGTCGACAAATCCTTATATACTTGACAGTGCGTCGTTGAGCACAGATCGTAACCGTCGGCGGCATGCCGCTTGCGATTTTGCAACGCGAAAGTCCGCGCGGCGATCGTCTGCGACTTGAGCGCCTCCGCATGCCAACTCGTAGGCATTTCGCCCGGGATCACGCCCCGAAGATATTCATCCGTCGTCGTCAAATTGATCACGGTCAGCTTATCATTCTTGAGCACGAGCTTGACGGTCCCGGGATATTTTTGACCGTCGATCGAAGTGATCATCTCGCGGATCATCGCATCTTCCTTCGGTCGAAGTTCGATCTCGTTGACGCCGATAATCTTGTCGCCGATTTTTATTTTGCCGCCCGCAATCGAAACGACGACGGGAGCATTTTCTTTGATCGTAAATCCTTCGACGGTGATCGATTGTGAGAAATTCAATGTGACGGTCGTCGCCGAAAAAAGTCCGACGCGCAACTCGGGCTGCCAACGCGTTTGCGCCGCCGCCGTCAAAGGCAAAAAAAATATTGCAATCAGCAAGGCAATCAGCGGCATCTCAACTCGAACCTCCTTCGCGCCCGACGGGCATTTCATTGAAATTTTATCAAGTCCTGCTATAGTTTGCAACACAAAGTTGAATCGAGGCGATGACGTTGAAGGTTCGGATAGCGGGCGTGGAGGAGGAGTCGTACGTGGACGGCGAGGGCATTCGGTTCGCGTTGTTCGTGCAGGGCTGCCCTCATCATTGCGCGGGCTGCCACAATCCTCAGACGTTCGATTTTTATGGCGGGCGGTTGGTTGAGCTCGACGAGGTGATCGAGCGAATCAAGGGCAATCCGCTGTTGAGCGGCGTGACGTTGACGGGCGGCGAGCCGCTGTGTCAATTGCCGGCGATGACGGCGCTGGCGCGTGCGGTGAAGTCGCGGGGCTTGACGGTGTGGTGCTACACGGGCTTCACGTTCGAGGAGCTGATCGTCGGCGTGCCGGGATTTTTTTCGGTCGAGGAGATCAAAGAATTTCTGAAGTACGTCGATGTGCTGGTGGATGGACCGTTCGTAGAGGAACAGCGGGATTTGACGCTGACTTTTTGCGGCTCGAGAAATCAGCGTCTGATCGATGTGCCGCGCACGCTCTCCGCGCGGAGCGTCGTCAAGGTGGAGCTCGACTGATGCGGGCGTTCTTGATCGGGCTGCAATTTTTGACGCGGATATCGTTGGTTCGACAGACGGTTTGGACGGAAGAAGACTTCGGTCGGAGCGTGAGATATTTTCCGGCGGTGGGCGCGGTACTCGGGCTGTGTTACGCGGCGATAATGTATGCGACGGTCGAGGTGACGGGCGGGCGGCTGCCGACGTTTTACGCGGCGCTGACATTTTTGTTGACGGTGGCGCTGACGGGCGGGATTCATTGCGACGGCTTCATTGACACGTTCGACGGGCTGTTCAGCGGACGGGATCGCGAGCGGATGCTCGAGATCATGAAGGACAGCCGAGTCGGAGCGTTCGGCGCGGTGAGCTTCGTGACGTTGGCGCTGACGGAGTTTGCGACGCTGGAGGAGTTGGCGCGGCTGTCGACAGCGGATTTTTTGTCGGCGGCGTTTGCGATGCCAATCGTCGGGCGGCTGATGATGGTGACGACGATCGGAGCCTTCCCTTACGCTCGAGAGTCGGGCATGGGGAAAGCGTTTGCGGATCGGACGGACGGCTCCGTTATTTTGTTTTCGACCGTGGAGGCGACGATTTTGATCGCGCCGTTGATATTGATCTCGAGCGAAATTTTTTTGACAGCGCTGATGGCGGGGATCGGAGCATTTATGGCGGCGTTTTATTTCGGGCATTACGCGACAAAAAAACTCGGAGGAGTGACGGGCGACATATACGGCGCCGTCGAGCTCCAATCCGAGCTGATTTTTTTGATCGCCTTTTTATTTATCCGAGGTTAGGGTCCTCGGCTTGTTTGAAGTCCCTGACGATCCGATCGACAATCCGTTGCGCGGAATTCGCATGCAACGCGCGGATTTTCGCGACCGCCGCCTGCCGACGCTCGTAAAGAGGATCGTTGCCTGCCACGAGCTCGTCGAGATAATGCAGCACCTCATCCCAATCGTGCGCGATGTACAGGCAATCGTACATATCCTTATATTCATCGAGGAAAATTGCATTCGGATATTCGCAGTAGATCAGCGGACGCCCCGTAATAAAATACACCGGCAGGATCGACGAGTAGTCGCCGATCAGAATATCCGTCAGCCGAAAATTCTCGTAGAGATTGAACGACGTCGGATGAATCTCGATGCTTTTGTCCTTGACGGTTTGCTTGTAAGCATCGAGCTCCTCCTTCGTGATCAAATGCTTTTCTTGGAGGTCGCGAAAAGTATTTCCGTGCGGGCGCATCGACAGATTAACCTTATCGCCGTAGCGATCGCGCAACGCCACAAAATTATCCTTATACTCGAGGAAGTGACTGCCGCCGATGCGCGGCTCATAAGTCCAACGCGGCGTCCAGAGGATCGTCTTTTTCGAGTGCTCATCTTGCTCGAGCGGCGGCTTCGCCAAGGTCGTATATCCGTGAAATTCAAATTGCTGCCGCCCCGCCGCCGCATTATCGGAGTATCGTTCAATCATCTTGCGACGCACCGACTCTCCCGAGCAAAACATCATATAGACGTTGCGATAAAATCTCGCTTGCGAATCGAGCAGCCGGTCGATGAACTCATGCGCCAGCGTCACGCCGTAGCTCAGATGAATTACTTTCGTGAACTTCACCAGATCATTCGTCGACAGCCCGGGCTGTTGCCGACGGCTTTCATACGGTCCTTGAATGAAAACGTAATCCGGCTTCAGCTTCCGAAGGTCGAACAGGCTGTTGAAATCATAAATCGGCGTGCCGGGATATGTCTCGCGAAACCACTTTCACCACTTATCGTTCAACTTGT
>CAMKFB010000003.1 GCA_946411735.1 uncultured Selenomonadales bacterium | reverse complement strand
GGCGCCGAGGTTTGCAAGTAAAACTTCGGCTTTACACGGTGAATTTTGTGTGATAAACTTTGGTTGGTGCCGCGCGAAGCGCAGGCGGTCAATCGTACCTCCGGAGAGGAGGCGTCGCTTATGGATGAGAACTTCGTGGCGTGGCTGATCACAGTCATCGTCATCACCGCTCTCGTTCTGAGAGACTAAAAAAAGATTTGCCGCCAAAGCCTTCCGAACTTTGACGGCAATCTATGAACTCCGAATTTCAATACCAGACATAATATGGAGGCAGACCGCTTGCCGCGGTGCCCAAACGCCCTGTCAGCGCAGGGCGCTCTTTTTATCAACGAGAACTTCTTGGCGACTGCTAACAGTCAACTAAATTATAAAGACTGCTGCCTAGCTTTGCAAGCAAAATTTTTCATCACAACGGGCTCCGCCATTGAGCAATCATCACCGCCTCAAGCGCCGTCACATCTTTCGTGCTCATGCTCGACGTTTGCATCGACAATGGGAAGCCTTGCAGGTCGCACACGATCCTCTCGAGCGTTACCTTCTCAATCTCGCGCCGCGCCTCCCGCTCCGTCCGAATCCCGATCAGTTGGATCAGTACTCGATCACAGCCCGCCGCACGCGCCAATTTGAATTCCGCTTGCGCTACATCCGTAAAATCGTCTTCGTAATGCGCTCGCTCGATCACCGCCATCAACGTCGGATCAAACGTCAAACCCTTGCCCCGCGCCCGCAACACGTCCCTCACGATCCACGCAATGTATTGCTCGTCCGACCGATCAAAACTCCCCGCCACAATCCGCAACGGCGCCACGTAAATTTTCCCGCCGCCGCTCGTGCCGTCAAGCAAACCCGCCGCCGCTCGCGCATCGTAATAATTCCTCAACGCGCAGTCGAGATACACCGCCATCTTGTGTCGAAAGTGATCCACCGACTTCGCCGGCTTGAATTTCACCGCCTCGCCCAAATGCATGTAGCCCAGCGCCCGCAACGATTTTTTGATCGGATCGCCGCTCACCGTGATCCGATCGATCTTGATCCGACCGTTAAAATGCTCCACGAAGTATCGATCGCCTACCGCCGGCGCCCCGAATGTGATCACCTCGAGTCGATCGCTCAAGCCGCGCTCCGTCAGACGCGCCGCCGTCATGATCGCCGCCGCTCCGCCCAGACTGTGACCCGTCAAATATAATTTTTCGCCCGTCGTTTCGAGCTCGTTGAGCAAAGCAATAATCCGCTCATTGCTCAATAAAACCTCCGCGTAGTCGCTGAAGCCTTGGTGCACCGAGCCGCCCGTCACATCGAACGGCACCAATTTTACCCGCAGGTCGATCTCCGCGTCCTTTTGATCCTCCGTCCCGCAGATCGCCAAAATATTTATCCGCCCGCCGTCCGTCGACCGTCGAAGCAGCAACGCCTTCGCGTCCGCCTTCGTCGCATACGCAGTGATCTCCTCGAGCGTCCAACCCCGCGCCGTCAGCTCCTCCCGAATCAGTTTACTCGTATCGCTCGAGTACGCCGCCATCGACGCGAACGAACAGATCAAATTTCTTTCCTCGAGGCTCATCGCCAACGTCGAGCGGCACAGCAACACCGTCACCAAAAATGTCATCGCCAACAAAAATTTCCTACGCATCACCGCGATCCTCCGGCGCCAATTTAAATCCGTCGCCAAGCCGCTCAATCATCCGTTTCTTATATAAATGTCCCAGCGCACGCTTGAACGCCGCTTTGCTCATCCGAAAATTTTCCTGCACCGCGCGCGGCGACATATTTTCGCTGATAAAGCCGTCGCCCCGCCTCATATATCTTAATAATCTTTCGCCGTCCCGATCGAGCTGATCCGCTTTGTCCTCCGCGCGGAGCTTGGTTGAGCTCGCCGCCTTCATCGACGCCGCCAACCGCCCCGATTTGTCTCGATACAATTTCACTTGTACCGTCTCGCCGACCATCGGGCGCCCGATCATCTCCGCAAACGGCAAAAAAATTCCCCGCTCCGCTCTCAAATCGACGAACGCTCCGTCCCGCGTCACGCTCATCACCCGCGCCCGCGTCACGCCGCCCTCGGCGATCGACGGCAGCCGCATCGACGCCGCCATTTTCTTTTTCGGATCGAGATATAACAGCACTTCAATTTCGTCGCCGAGCTTGACTCGCGCCGTCTGTTGATTTTTGTGCAACAGTATGTCGTCCTCCGAACGACCCGTCCCCGCGTCGAGAAACGCGCCGAACTCCGTCGTCCGCACCACCTTCAATCGCGCCGTCGTCATCGGGAGTAATGCCATCGACATCGCCGCCTTTCGCTCCATTTTCCGTCGATTATATTAAAACGCGCGCATCGACGCAAACCTATTCGCCAAAAAACTTGTATTTTGTTTCGGCTCATGTTATCATAGCCGCGTCATACAATCGGATTGAGTTTCGGGAGGTTTTGTTTTTGATGAACATCACTAAGGAAATGCCGGATAAGTATCAGGTGCAGCTGACGATTGAGGTCGACGCCGATAAGCTGTCGAAAGCAAAAAAGACCGCGGCGAAAAACCTTTCCAATCGCGTCAATATCCCGGGCTTCAGGAAGGGCAAGGCGCCGATGGAAGTAATCGAGCGCCACGTCGGTAAACAAACGCTTATGGATGAGACCGCCGAGATTCTTATCCAAGACGCCGCCACCGAGGCGCTCAAGGAGGAAAAACTTTCGCCCGTCGACGACATTGATTACGAGGTCGTCACCAACGAGGACGGTAAAAATTTCGTGTTTAAGATGAAGTTCACGCCCCGCCCCGAAGTCAAACTCGGCGACTACAAGGGCTTGACGATAGAGAAGACCGTCGAAGAAGTCACCGACGCCGACGTCGACAAGCAGATTGAGGTGTTGCGCGACCACCACGCGATCCTCACCGACGCCGCGCCCGACGATGCGATCGTCAACGGCGATTTCATCACGCTCGATTTCGACGGCTATATGAACGATGTGAAGTTCGAGGGCGGCGAGGGACGCAGCCATCCGCTGACGATCGGCTCAGGGACGTTTATCCCGGGGTTCGAGGAGCAATTGATCGGCGCGAAGGTCGGCGACGAGCTTGACGTGAAGGTGACTTTCCCCGAGGAGTATCACGAGGAAAAATATGCCGGCAAGCCCGCCACTTTCAAGTGCAAGATTCTTTCGCTCAAGCACCGTCAATTGCCCGAGCTCAACGATGAGTTTGCGGCAAAGGCGAGCGCGTTCAAGACCGTCGAGGAGCTCAAAGATAACGTCCGCAAGAATATGATCGCCGCCGCCGAGAACGCCGCGATCGAGCGCCAACATCAAGATTTGATCGATAAGATTGCCGACGGCATCACCGTCGATATCCCGCCCGTCATGGTCGAGGAGCAAATCGACAAGATGATCCGCGAGCGTGAACTGCAGTTGCAGGCGAACGGGCTTTCGTTGGAGCAATACTTCCAACAGTCGGGGCATGCGATGGACGATTGGCGTGAGTCGCTCAGAGAGGACGCCGAGCAGTCCGTCCGCATCAGTTTGATGCTCGAGGCGGTGGCGGAAGCCGAAAAAATCACCGTCGACGATCAGGATTATCGCTACGAAGTGGCGGTATTGGCGGCGACGTACGGCATCCCGCCGAAGGAAATTCAAAAGATCATCCGCAAAGAGCGGCAGGGGGCGTTGCTCGTGTCGAACGCGCTCCGTCGCAAGGTGATCAGCTTCCTCGTGACCAATAACATCAAACCGCCCGTCGAGAAAAAACCTGTCGAGGAAAAACCTGTCGAGAAAAAACCCGTCGAGGAAAAACCTGTCGAGGAAAAACCCGTCGAGGAAAAACCCGTCGAAGAAAAACCCGTCGAGGAAAAACCCGTCGAAGAAAAACCGTCGGAGGAAAAATAATGTCGTATTACGTTCCGATTGTCATCGAGAAGACCGGCAGGGGCGAACGCGCTTACGATATCTACTCGCGCCTGCTCAAAGATCGCATCGTGATGCTCGGCGGTCCGATTAATGACGACGTCGCAAACACCGTCGTCGCGCAACTTCTTTTTCTCGAATCCGAAGACCCCGATAAGGACATTCATCTGTACATCAACAGCCCGGGCGGCATCGTGACGGCGGGGCTGGCGATTTACGACACGATGCAATATATAAAGCCCGACGTCTCAACGATTTGTATCGGGCAAGCGGCGTCGATGGGCTCTCTGCTTTTGACGGCGGGCGCCAAGGGCAAAAGATTTTCGCTGCCGTTGGCGCGCATTATGATCCATCAGCCGCTCGGAGGCGCAAGCGGTCAATCGACCGACATTCAAATTCAGGCCAGAGAAATTTTGAGATTGCGCGAGATCGGCAACGACATTCTCTGCAAGCATACCGGTCAGCCGCGCGAAAAAATCATCGCCGATACCGAGCGCGACAACTTTATGACGCCCGAGGAGGCAAAGGCGTACGGGCTCATCGACGATGTTGTGTCACGTCCGATCAAAGCGTGAGGAGTGTCGAATATGGTCAAGTGGGGCAACAGCGCGATAAAATGTTCGTTTTGCGGCAAGAGTGAACGCGCCGTCCGCAGGCTGGTCGCCGGTCCCAACGGCGTGTACATTTGCAATGAGTGCGTCGAGCTGTGCGTCGATCTGATCGATCCCGACAACGATAATGATTTCGATGACGAGTACGAGTTGCCCGATTTGCCTAAGCCGAAGGAGATTTGCTCGATCCTCGATCAGTACGTGGTCGGTCAAGCCGAAGCGAAGAAGACTTTATCGGTCGCCGTCTACAATCATTACAAGCGCATCAATCAGAAGTCGAGCCGTCGTTCGAAAGGCGAGGTCGAGCTGCAGAAGTCGAATATCCTGATGATCGGACCGACGGGTTGCGGCAAAACGCTGTTGGCGCAAACGCTTGCGAGAATACTCAACGTGCCGCTGGCGATCGCCGACGCCAATTCGTTGACGGAGGCGGGCTATGTCGGTGATGACGTCGAGGATGTTCTGTTGAAACTGCTGCAGGCGGCGAACGGCGACATCGAAAAGGCGGAGCGCGGAATCGTTTACATCGACGAGATTGACAAGATCGCGCGCAAGGAAACGTCTTCGCGAGACATTTCGGGCGAGGGCGTTCAACAGGCGCTGCTGAAAATTCTCGAGGGGACGATCGTATCGGTGCCTTCGCAAAGCGGCGGGCATCGACATTCGCTCACGCCCGAGTATATTCGCCTTGACACGAAAAATATATTATTTATATGCGGCGGCGCCTTCACCGAGCTCGACAGCGTGATCGAGCAGCGGCTGAGCGGGACGGCGCTGGGCTTCGGAGCGGCGGTCAAGTCGAAGGACGATCGCGACGTCAGCAAGATTTTGAAGGAAGTGCTGCCGGACGATCTGCTCAAAGACGGGCTGATCCCCGAGTTCGTGGGTCGACTGCCGATCATCGTCACGCTCGAGGCGCTCGACGAGGACGCACTCGTCGACATACTCACGAAACCGAAGAACGCGCTCATAAAACAGTATCAAAAGCTGCTCGAGCTCGACGGAGTGAAGGTGGTTTTCGAGGACGAGGCGATCCGCTTGATCGCGCGGGAGGCGTTGCGACGAAACTCCGGCGCGCGCGGACTTCGCTCGATACTCGAGAAGTTGATGCGCAGCGTGATGTACGAGGCGCCTTCGTTCGATGGCAATGCGATTTGTTACATCACAGAGGATGTTGTCAAATACAATCGCGATCCGGTCGTCAAGCTCGACGGCGGCAGGACGGCGATGCAAATCAGAGGTTGACGCGAGGCCGCGCAGGATACTGCACGGCTTCATTTTTACATGCGAGGTGATAAGAATGGCTCAAACGATAAATTTGCCGATGGTACCGTTGCGCGGCATGACGATTTTCCCGAATATGATAGTGCACTTGGACGTGGGGCGGGAGAAATCGATCAACGCGATCGAGGCGGCGATGGTCGAAAACCGAAAGATTTTCCTTATCGCGCAAAAATCGCTTGACGAGGAATCGCCGACGCGCGAGGACATTTACGATGTCGGCACGGTGTCGGAGATCAAGCAGATAATGAAGCTGCCGGACGGCAACATCAGAATTTTGGTGGAGGGCAACAATCGGGCGCTGGTGGTTGGCTATCGCGTGTTCGAGAATTACACGGAAGTCGATGTCGAAGTGCACGAAGATCAATGGACGACGTCGTTACAGCTCGAGGCGCTGATCCGCGGCGTGGTGCACGAATTTGAGGAGTGGGTGAAGCTCAGTAGAAAAATCCCGCCGGAGACGTTCGTGGCGGTGACGATCCTCGAGGACGTGGGGCGGCTGTCGGATTTGATTGCGAGCCATCTCAATCTGAAGCTCGAGGACAAACAGGCGCTGCTCGAGGCGTTTGACGTGCAAAAGCGGCTTGAAAAGCTCTACGAGATTTTGTTCCGCGAGCTCGAGGTGCTGCGGATGGAGAATAAAATCGGGCAGCGCGTGAAGGGTCAGATTGAGAAAATCCAAAAGGATCATTATTTGCGCGAGCAGCTGAAGGCGATCCACAAAGAGCTCGGCGAGGACGAGGATCGCACGGATGAGATTGCAGGCTATCGCAAGAAGCTGGAGGAGGGCGATTATCCCGACGATGTCAAACAGATCGTCGAGAAGGAATTGAAGCGTATGGAGCGGCTGCCGTCGATGTCGCAGGAGCTCAACGTGATCAAAACGTACATCGACCTGCTGATCGACCTGCCGTGGCGGGTGTCGACGGAGGACGTGTCGGACATCGTCAACGCGGAAAAAGTGCTCAACGAAGATCATTACGGGCTGGTGAAAATCAAGGAGCGCATACTCGATTTTCTTGCGGTTCGAGAGTTGACAAAGGACAAGCCGGCGCCGATTTTGTGTTTGGTGGGACCGCCGGGCGTTGGAAAAACTTCGTTGGCGTCGTCGATCGCGCGGGCGATGAATCGGAAATTCATACGAGCGTCGCTGGGCGGCATTCGAGACGAGGCGGAGATCCGCGGGCATCGACGGACGTATGTGGGCGCGATGCCGGGGCGTATCATTCAAGGGATCAGAAAAGTGGGCGCGAACAATCCGGTGTTTTTGCTCGACGAGGTCGACAAGATCGGCGCGGCGGGCTACAGCGGCGATCCGTCTTCGGCTTTGCTTGAGGTGCTCGATCCCGCGCAGAACAGCACTTTCAATGATCACTACGTCGATACGGCGTTTGATCTGTCGCACGTGCTGTGGATTGTGACGGCAAACAATCTGTCGACGATCCCGAAGCCGTTGCGCGATCGAATGGAGATCATCACGCTGTCGAGTTACACCGAGGCGGAGAAGCTCGAGATTGCGAAGCGGTATTTGATCAAGCGGCAGAAGGAATCGAACGGGCTGAGCGGCGCGGACGTGTACTTCGGAGCGGGCGTGGTGCAAGAAATCATAGCAGAGTACACTCGAGAGGCGGGCGTTCGAGAGCTGGAGCGGATAATCGGCAAGGCGTGTCGAAAGGCGGCGCGCAAAATAGTCGAGGGCAATCAAAAGCCGATCAACATCTCGAAAAAAAATCTGGAGGAATTTCTCGGTCGACCGAAATTCGTCACGTCGAAAGCGGAAAAAAAGCCGCAAGTGGGCGTATCGACGGGCATGGCGTGGACGGAGGTCGGCGGCGACATACTCCCGACGGAGGCGATTGTGCTCAAGGGCAAGGGGCAATTGATCTTGACGGGCAAGCTGGGCGACGTGATGCAGGAATCGGCGCGTGCGGGGTTGACGTACATTCGGAGCCGCTCGGACGTGATGCAACTCGAGGACGATTTTTACGAGAAGAACGATATCCACATCCACGTGCCGGAGGGGGCGGTGCCGAAGGACGGACCGTCGGCGGGGATCACGATGGCGACGGCGATGATCTCGGCGCTGACCAAGCGGAAGGTGCGCTCCGATGTGGCAATGACGGGGGAGATCACGTTGCGCGGCAATGTGCTGCCGATCGGCGGGCTGAAAGAAAAAGTGCTGGCGGCGTATCGCGAGGGCATGCACACGATCATCCTGCCGAAGGACAACGCGAAGGACTTGGAGGACATCCCCGAGAACGTCAAGTCGAAATTGGAATTCGTGACGGTCGAGCATATGGACGAAGTGCTCAAGACCGCGCTGTTGAAGTGAGCGCCATGGCGGATAAAGTCATAGTGCTCGGCAGCGAATATGTTTCGTCGGCGGTGAAGAAGGCGCAATATCCGAAGGATGAGTTGCCGGCGGTGGCGTTTATCGGGCGCTCGAATGTGGGCAAGTCGTCGCTGATCAATTCGTTGCTCAATCGAAAGAATTTGGCGCGCACGTCGCAAACGCCCGGCAAAACTCAGACCATCAACTTTTATAAAGTCGACCTCAAAATTTTTCGCCCGCCCACCCACCCATCGGGGGTAAACCCCCAAGCCCCCGCTTTAGAGCCGCCGCCCGAACCCGTTTTAGAACCGTCGCCCGATCCCGCTTCGGAAGCTCCGCGCGGAACGGTCGAAGGCGAGCGTCGTGCCTTCTATGTGGTCGACCTGCCCGGCTACGGCTACGCCAAGACTTCAAAATCCAACCGCACTGCCTGGCTCAAATTCATCGACGAATATTTTTCCTCCGCGCGGAACCTGCTTTTCGCGTGCCTGCTCGTCGATATTCGCCACGCCCCGATGGATTCCGATCTCGACATGTTCAATCGCCTCGTCCGACTCGGCGTCCCCGTCCTCGTCACCGCCACAAAAGCCGACAAAATCTCCCACGCCGCTCAAGAGCGACAGCTCGATCTCATTAAACAGACCTTCGGGATCGCCGAGCTCGACGTGCTTCCTTATTCGTCAACCAAAAATGAAGGGCGTTCAGATTTACTTGACGTGATCGCGGATTGTTTGCTACAATAACAAAAAAATCCGCGTCGTTGAGCGTAGGCGGCGCGTGAGGAGGAGAGTTTTATGGTCGAGCTTTCCGCTTTCGATAAGGCGCTGCTTAATCTGTTGCAGTCCGATATCCCCATCTGCAGTCATCCCTTCGCCGCGCTTGCCGAGCGTCTTTGCACCGACGAGCAAACCGTCATCAATCGCCTGCGCGAGCTCAAGGACGCCGGCTGCCTCCGTCGGATCGGTACCTTTTTCGACTCGACCAGCCTGGGCTATCACGGAGTGCTCGTGGCGCTTGCCGTCGAGCCGACCGCCGTTGAGACCGTCGCCAAGTTTATCAACCGCTGTTCGGGCATAACTCACAATTACGAGCGCGAGGGGCAATTCAATCTGTGGTTCACGCTGTTGACTCCCTCCGTCGAGGTCGAACGAGAAATTCTCGACGAGATTGCCGCGCTCGACGGCGTCCGCGACATGATTCGCCTCAAGTCAAACAAAAAATACAAAGTCAACGTCCAATTCAAGCTGTGAGGGCGATATTTTGAGTGCTGACATCAGTGCGCGCGACAAGGACGTGATTCGCGCGTTGCAGGATGATTTTCCTCTATGCGAGGAGCCGTTTAAATTTCTTGCCGACAAAATCGGGATGTCCGAGGATGAATTTCTCGAGCGCGTCAAGGCGCTTGCCGCTCAGAAAAAAATTCGTAAGATGGGCGCCGTTCTTCGACATCGGGAGGCGGGCTTCACCGCCAATGCGTTGTGCGCATGGCGCGTGCCGCCCGATCGACTCGACGACATTGCCGACAAGATGAGCGCCAACCCCGCCGTTTCGCATTGCTACGATCGAACGCCCGCGCCCAATTGGAATTACAATCTCTACACGATGATCCACGCCAAGTCCCGCGCGGAGTGCGAAAAGATTGTGGCGTCGTTGGCCGACGAGTGCCGCCTCGACAAGTTTCAAATTCTCTACACGACGCGGGAGTGGAAAAAGACTTCGATGCGATATTTCGCCGATTGATGAGGAGGTTCGCTTGACCGATAAGATTCGTCTTGACGTGCTGCTGATCGACAGGCATTTGTTTGACAGTCGCGAGCGCGCGCGTCGATTCATTATGACCGGCAACGTACTCGTCAACGATCGCCGCGTCGACAAAGCGGGCGCGCTCGTTGCCGCCGACGCCGCCATTCGACTGTTGGGGGCGGATATTCCGTTCGTGAGTCGCGGCGGGCTCAAATTACAGAAGGCGATTGATGTTTTCGGTCTCGAGCTTGACGGGAGGATCGCCGCCGATATCGGCGCCTCGACGGGAGGTTTTACCGATTGCATGCTCCAACGCGGCGCGGCGAAGGTCTACGCGATCGACGTCGGCTACGGACAATTGGCGTGGAAGTTGAGAACCGATCCGCGCGTCGTGTGCTTGGAGCGCACCAACATTCGTAACGTCACGCGGGATATGATCGACGGGGCGCTCAACTTTGCGTCGATTGACGTTTCGTTCATATCGCTCGACAAAGTCTTGCCGGTGGTGTTCGATCTGATCGTTGATCGAGCGGATGTGGTGGCGCTGATCAAGCCGCAATTCGAGGCGGGGCGCTCGCTCGTCGGCAAGCATGGCGTCGTCCGCGATCCGACCGTCCACATCGATGTGATCAACAACGTGCTCGGCTCCGCGCGGAGCATGGGATTTTCGATTGCGGGGCTGACGTTTTCGCCGATCAAGGGACCGGAGGGCAACATCGAATATCTGACGCGGCTGATCAAGAGCGCGGCGGTTGAGACGGAGATTGATGTGAAGGGCGTTGTCGACGAGGCGCATTCCACTTTGAAAGGATAATTTGTATTGAGACTTCGTAAGAAAAAGGGCGTCGCGGAGAAGTTGCGCGGCATTGATTTTGTGCTCGAGGGGCTCGACGAAAGTTTTCAAGGGCGGTGGAGGGAGTTATTTATCCCGCCCGCCGGCGACCGTCCCTTGTATGTGGAGCTTGGGATCGGCAAGGGCGATTTTATTTCGACGCTTGCCTCTCAACAGCCCGCGATCAATTTCGTCGGACTGGAGGCGGAGCCCACCGTCCTTTACGCCGCCGCCCGAAAGTGCCGCGATCTTTCGCTGACCAACGTCCGACTTGCCGCTTTCAACGTCGCCGACATCGATAAAATCTTCGCCCCGAATGAAATCGATCGCCTCTATATAAATTTTTGCGATCCCTGGCCTCGAAACAAACACGCCAAGCGCCGCCTCACCAACATAAATTTTCTCGACAAGTATCGTCACATCCTCAAGCCCGGCGCCGAGTTGCATTTCAAGACCGACAATCGCCCGCTCTTCGATTATTCCCTCGAGCAATTCAAGCTGCTCAATCTCGACGTCGACCACGTCACTTTCGACCTTCACGCCGACGCGCCCGCCGATAACATTCAAACCGAATACGAAAAGAAATTCGCCGCGCTCGGCACGCCCATCAATCGTTGCATCGTCCATTTTCAATAACATATCGCAGAGGTGTTTAACCTTGTCAAAAAAAATTTTCGCAGTCGCGGCGTCGTTGATGCTCGCGGCTTCTTTTGTTAGCGCCAATCCCATTCCCGTCCGCGGCATCGTCGAGGGATTTTACGGCGCGCCCTGGACTCACGCTCAGCGGCTCGACTTTATTGATTTCGCCGCCGCTCACCGGCTCAACGCTTACATCTACGCGCCCAAGGACGATCCCTTTCATCGGTCGAAGTGGCGCGAACCTTATCCCGCCGCGCAGCTCGATCAGTTAAGGCAACTTATTGATGCCTCCGCGCGGAACGGCATCGATTTTATTTTCGCCGTGTCGCCCGGGCTCGACCTGCAATACTCCGATGAGGATTATGCCGCGCTGATTGCCAAGCTCAACGCCGTCCGATCGCTCGGCTGCAACCGATTCGCGATCTTTTTCGACGACATTGACGATCTTAACGGCGCCGCTCAAGCCGCGCTCCTTAACCGCGTCCAAAAGGATTTCGTCGAGACCAACGGGCTCAAGCCGCTCATCACCGTCCCGACCGAGTATTACCTCGACAAGATGATCGACGACGGCGCCACGAAGAAATACACCGCCGATTTCGCCGCCGCGCTTGACAAAAATATTCTCGTGCTGTTCACCGGCAAGGGCGTTGTGGTGCCGTCGCTCACTGCCGATCAGCTTGCCACCGCCGATCGCATTTACAATCGCAAGCTCGGCGTGTGGTGGAATTATCCCGTCAACGATTACCTTCAACAAAAACTGGCGCTCGGTCCGATCGAGGGGCTCCCGTCCGAGCTGCCCGCCGTATTTTTCAATCCGATGTCCGCGTTCGAGCTGTCGAAAATATCTCTAGCGACCGGCGCCGACTTCGCGCTCGAGCCGTCGAATTACGATCCTCAAGCGTCGTGGGAGCGCGCGATCGACGCTCAATTCGGAGCGCTGTCGACCGAGATGAAACTCTTCGCCGACCACTCTCAACACATGCAAAACGATTGGGCGAATTGCGGACGCGCCGACGCTCAAAAGCTCCGCGCGGAGTTTGATATGTTCTTCAACGGTGAGGATCGCGCGGACGTGATCAACAAAATTCTCGTCGAGACCGCCGACGCCGTTACCAAACTCAAAATCGATCTGCCGCCACAAGTTTTTAACGAGTGTCGAGAACAGCTCGAACAGTTGGAGCGGCTGATGGAGGCGGATCAGATCGCGCTCGAGATCGTAAAATACGAGCGGCTCGGCGCGCCCACCGATCAGTTGCGTCAAATCCTCGAGGGTAAACTCTGGTCGATCGATCAACACAAAGAAAAGGCGCTCATCTCCGAGGATTGCGCCTATCGATTCATAAAACAGGTGCTCGACGCCGATTGATTGTAAAGCTCAACGCCCGTTTCGCCGATATAAAATAATAATCAGCAGAGGTGATCAGTTTATGCCTGCCAATTTTCCCGGCAACGGTCCCGACGGCAGACCGACCAATTACGCGACTTTGATCAGCGGCACCGAGGGCGCCGATACCATTGAGAATTTTACCGACGGCTCGACAATCAACGGCGGCGCGGGCGATGACTCCATTTACAATTACGCGTCGCGCATCAACATCAACGGCGGCAACGGCGCCGACTCGATTATGTCCGCCGGCGAAACCGTCACGATCCACGGCGGCATGGGCGCCGACACCATTGAGACGAGCGGCACGCGCAATTTCATCTACGGCGAACAGGACGCCGACATCATCATCAATTACGCCTCCGAATCCACCATCAACGCGGGGCTCGGCGCCGACAGCGTTCGAAACGAGGGCGATCGAGTCGCAATCGACGTCGGCAACGACAATGATACCGTCGAAAGCTACGGCGCGCGCTCGACCTTGACCGGCGCGATCGGCGACGACTTCCTCATCAATTACGGCGCCGATTCCTCCGTCAACGCAGGAGCCGGCAACGATTCCGTCTCGAATATGGCCGACAACGTTCGCGTCGACCTCGGTCCCGGCGACGACGCCCTTTATAACAGCGGCGCCCGCACCGTCATCATCGCCAACGTCGGTAACGATTCGGTCTACAGCGACGGCGATTATATGTCGGTCGACGGCGGGCAGGGCAACGATTCAATCATCAGCCGCGGCGAATTTTCCACCATTCAAACCGGCGTCGGCGACGATACCGTTGACCTTCAAAGCACCGGCAATCTCGTCCGAACCGCCGGCGGCTCGCTCACCGTCAATATAAACGGCGACCTCGCCGGCACGATCGCCGGCGAAAGGGCCAACGATCTCGTCACGCTCGGCGGCGCCTCCACCGTCCGATCCAATGTGGTCGAAGTCAGCCTCGGCGGCGGCAACGATTCCGTTTACCTTTCGCAGGGGCGCGAACTGATTCTCTTCGGCGACAGCGACGGCTACGATTCCGTGTGGTATTTCGACGGTTATGACACCATCCGCTGGACCGGCGGCTTCATTAACGACACGCTCATCGGCACCGAAAACATCACGCTCACCGCCGCGCGCGGCGCTTTGACTCTGATCGATGTGCTCGGCAAGCCCGTTACCATCATCGACGGGCAGGGCAACGTCACGCAGAAAACCTTTATGCCCGGGCTCGAGCTCAATAACACCACCGATAACTCCGTCGTCAGCGGCGGCGCCGGCAATGACACCATCGCCAACAGCGGCGGTGGCGCCATCCTTAACGGCGCGGCGGGCGACGACGTTTTCTACAACTCCGCGCGGGACGCCACCATCAACGCCGGCGACGGCAACGATACCCTTGCCAACGAAGGCGAAAATTCTTCGCTCAACGGCGGGCTCGGCGACGATTCCATCATCAACGGCTACGTCGATTACGTCACCATAAACAGTGGGCGCGGGCTCAACACCATCACCAATTACGGCTCCTACGCGCTCATAAACGGCGGCGATTTGACCGACGTCATTTGGAACTCGGGCTTCAAGGTGATCTCGAACGGGCAAATTCTGACCTCGGGGCAAAAGGTTACCATCAACAGCGGTGACGGCGAAGACTCCGTCACCACCTACGGCGTGCAGACCACCGTCAACGGCGGCGAGCGCTCCGACACGATCGCCAATAACGGCAACTCCGCCGTCATCAACGGCGACAACGGCGACGACGTTCTCACCAATCGCGGCTTTTACGCCACGCTAAACGGCGGCGCCGGCTATGATTCGATCGTCAACAACGGCGATTACGCGGTGCTTTACGGCGGCGCGGGCAATGACACGCTCGTCGGCTCGAGTACCGCTGTCGAGACCTTCAGATACTCCGAAGGCGACGACCGCATCATCAATTACGGGCGCGAGGATACCATTCAGCTTGCGACCGAATACACCTCGACGAGCATCGTCGGGCGCGACTTCGTCATCAACACCGACAACGGTTCGCTCACCGTCCGCAACGCCGCCGATATGTCCATCAATATCCGAAACATCAGCAATCGAACCGAAGTGCTCAACTCCGAAAACGACGACGCCGCCACGCTTGCCGGCTCCGATGCCGCGCTCGAACGCAACCTCCCCGAGGGCGCGATGTACGACACCGATCGGCGCAGCATTATCATCAACAGCGCTTACCTGGCGCAGCTCGACGCTCGAAATTACGCAGCCTCCGTCGTTACCATCGACGCCTCCAAAATCCGCACCTCGATTGAGCTCGTCGGCAACGACAACGATAACTCCATCAAAGCCTCCAACGGCGGCTCGGTGCTCAAGACCGGCGCCGGCGAAAATACTCTCGTGGGCGGCGCGGGCGCCGACTTCTTCATTCTTTCTTCGCTCTCGAGCGCCAACGTCATCGAAAACTACGACGACTCCGATGTGATTCAATTGACGAAGGGGCGCGTACTCGATTCCGCGCTCGACGGCGATGATGTTATCCTTCAGCTGTCCAACGGCATGCTCACCCTGAGGAGCGCGGCGGATAACGAGATTCATATTCTCGAGGCGGTCACCGAGGAGGATGACGAGGACACCAACGCCGCCATCGTCAACGCGCTCAACGATAAGACCGTCAACGGCAGCGCCAACGACGACACCATCACCAACACCGGCAATTACGCCGTCGTCAACGGGCTGGGCGGCGCCGACACCATTACTTCGAACGCTCCGCGCGGATACGTGACGATTAACGGCGGCGCCGGCAATGATCTCATCCGCGCGCTCGACAACAATTCGTATATCGACGGCGGGCTCGGTGAGGACACCGTCATCAGCGGCGGCTCCTATCAGACCATTCGCGGCGACAACGGCGACGATGTCATCAGTTTGAGCGGCTCCCACATCACGGTCGATTACACCAACGGCGACGGCAACGATGTCATTTACGGCTTCAACGGCACCGATCAAATTCAACTGCACGGGATCGGGCTGAGCGGCTCGAGTGTCGACGGCGATGATGTTGTGCTTCGATTCGGCGCAAGTTTCATCACGTTGAAGGGCGCCGGCGGCGGCACGGTCGACATTATCAATTCGCGCGGCGAAACTTCCACGCTCGACTTCGCAATCTCCGACGATACCACCGTCGAGGACGATACTTCGATCGCCGAGGACACTTCGATCGACGACACTTCGATCGCTGACGACACTTCGGTCGACGATACTTCGGACGCCGAGGACACTTCGGTCGACGAGGATACTTCGATCGACGACACAACCGTTGAAGACGACACTTCGATAGCCGACGACACTTCGATCACCGACGACACTTCGATCACCGACGACACTTCGATTGCCGACGACACTTCGATTGCCGACGACACTTCGATTGCCGACGACACTTCGATCGACGAGGATACTTCGATCGCCGAGGACACTTCGATCGCCGACGATACTTCAATCAACGAGGACACTTCGATCCCCCTCGACGACACCACATCGATTGCCGACGACACAACTTTTTCAGAGGACACTACCACGGAAGGCGATGATACTGTGACACCTCAAGATGTGATCAAAAATTTCATGGCGGCGCTCGATAAAACGACGCTGTCCGGCTCCGCCGCGCTCGACGAAGCCGTCAAAGCCGCCACACCCTATTCTTCGATGCAAGACGCCATCGATCATTTTCTCGCCGACGTCCGAAGCGCCGACTCCGCCATGCAGTTCCTCAATCAGAAATGCGGCATCATCCTCGGCAACGCCGACACCGGCGCCATCAGCGGCAAAGACGCGGGCGGCGACACCGTCAAAACCAAGGACAGCATCGTCCCCGAAGACGAGAGCGAAACCGATTACCCCTCCTCGACCGTCTTCACCGTCAACGGCTTGACCGTCACCGTCCCCGCCAAGACTTCGCTCACCGATGTGCAGAGAACCATCGTCCGCAATCTCTACAATTGGTGGATTGCGGGCGCGCTCGAGCTCAACGA
Organism: uncultured Selenomonadales bacterium; assembly: GCA_946411735.1. Taxonomy (GTDB): domain Bacteria; phylum Bacillota; class Negativicutes; order Selenomonadales; family Selenomonadaceae; genus Quinella. The sequence continues at coordinate 48,517 of CAMKFB010000003.1, read as the reverse complement.
GGAATCCTACGGGCTGAGTTTCAAAGAGAGCGGCACCACCGTCAAGCGCATCAACGTCGTGTTCGATAACACCGTCCACGCCGACAGTCAAAAGACGCTGGCTTCGATCAATTACAATTACAATGCCTCCACCGGCAACACCAATTCGCTCACGCTCAAAATCCCCATGGATTATTACGGCGAGCTCACCGCCGATGATGTCAACGGCGCCACCGCCGACGGCTATTCTTACCTCGACCGCACGCTCGCGCACGAGTTTACTCACGCGCTGATGGCCGCCAACGTCAAATATTTTTATCGGCTGCCGCTGTTCGTGAGCGAAGGGCTTGCCGAATTGACGCACGGCATCGACGACACGCGCGGGCGCGAAGTCTACAATCTTGCCTCCGATCCCGACAAGCTCGTGACTTACCTCGACACCTCCCGTCGATCGGGCGCCGAGACCGGCGATTATTCGAGCGGCTATATGTTCTTCCGATGGCTGGCGCTTCAATCGTCAAACAGCGTCGATGTCGAGGACACCGTCGAGGACGATCCCACCTTCGACGATACAACCTCGACCGCGCCCGTCGTCGACGACACCACTTCAGTCGTCGAGCCCGAGCCCACGTTGGAGGCGGGGCTGTCTTATTCCGACGGCACGCTCATTGTCGGCGCCGATTACAAGTCGAAAACGCTCGACGCCAACGATTTCGATCTCGACATTGCCACGATCGACGCTTCGGCGGTCACCAAGTCGATCAACGTCATCGGCAACGAAGAGAACAACGTGCTGATCGCGGGCGGCAAGGGCGGCACGCTCGACGGCGGCGAGGGCGATGATTCGCTGGTCGGCTCCGACGGCACGGATGTGTTTATGTATTCGAGCGGCGACGACACCATCAGCGAATACACTCAGTCGAAGGACAAGATTAAATTCGCCGCCGAGGTCAACAGCGTCGAGTTCGAGGGCGACGACGTCAAGTTCGTTACCGAGTACGGCACGCTCACCGTCCAAAATTCCGTCAGCTCCAAAATCAAGACGGTCGATCTCAACGGCAAGTCGTCCAACCTCACCTACGACGCGCCTCTGCCGAGCGGCACCACCTATAACGGTTCGCACAACACCGTCCGCTTCGACAAAACTTTCGGCGGCGTCTTCAATTCAAATTTGTACTCGAGCAAAATCCGCACTCTCAACGCCACCAAGACCATCAAGGCGATCGAGATCACCGGCAATCCCAATAACAACATCATCAAGGCGGGCAGCGGCGGCGCCACGCTCGACGGCGGCGAGGGCAATGACAAGCTCTACGGCGGCGCGGGCGCCGACACGTTCATCTACTCGAGCGGCGACGATTACATTTACAAGTACACCGAGGGGCAAGACGAGATTGTGATCGACGCCGACGAGATTGAGTCGGTCGACGTTAAGGGCTCGAATGTGACGCTTTACTTCGATGAGGGCTCGTTGACGATCGCCAAGGCGAAGGGCAAAACTTTGACGATAACCGATTCGTTCGGCGACCGCGGCGATTATGTTTTCAAGCGCTCGACGGACGAATTTACGAGCGGGCTGTTGGAGGTTGCCGCCGACGGCGCTTCGGAGCTCGATCAGATCGTCGGCGACAAAAATTATTCCCTTGGGACGATCGATCTCGACCTCGACGTGTTGAGCGATCCGATAAAAAATGCGGCGAAGAAAATGATCGCGGCAAGCAACGGCAGGAGGGGCTGAGCAGTGCAAAACGAACAAAGCGATTGGATTTACGACGCGGATGTGGCGGTAACGGAGGGCTTGACGGCGAATAACAACGGCTCGTCGATCAAGGTGACGGACGAGTACACCGACACCGAGCTCAACGTCCCGGGGCTGTCGATGTTCAGTACGGCGGTCATCACAGTCGACGCGCGCGATTACACGAGCGCGCTCAACATCACCGGCAACTATCAGAATAACAACATCAGCGTGGGCACGGGCGGCGGCGAAGTCAACGGTGGCAGCGGCGCCGACAAAATTTATCTCAACGACGGCGACGACGTTATTCTCTACACGGCGTTCAGCAGCGGGCGCGACACGGTCTACAATTACGACGGCGAGAGCGGCGACATCGTTTCGATCAGCGGCGCGACCGTCACTCGATACGATTTCACGCCGACCGCCAACAATCGGACGTATCTGGTGATGAGCGCCGATACACTCACGTTCGTCGATGCAACGAATCAATTTCTCGTGCAGACCGAGGACGGCGAGGATGTCAACGTCGATCTGACGGGCATGGTTTTCACGCCCAACCGTCAAGCGGTCAGCCTCACCACCGATTACACCGAGAGTGAATTTGACGCGACGAATTACTCCCGCCTGGTGAGCGTCGAGGCGTCTTCGATTGACGGCGCGCTCGACATCGTCGGCAACTCGAATAACAATATGATCACGGTGGCGGCGGGCGGCGGCAACGTCAGCTTGGGCGCGGGCAACGATAAAATTTGGTTGGGCGACGGCGCGGATGTGATCGTGCACTCCTCGGGCAACGACACGATCTATCGCTATGACGGCGGCAGCGATATTGTTTCGCTCGAGGGCGTGACGACGTTGAGCGGCGCGAATTTCCTGCCGACCTTCACCGGCACGATTCTGCTCGAGGCGAACGGCGACACGCTCACTTTCGCCAACGCGACGGGACCGTTCTACGTGCATTACGGCGAAGACGGCGACGTGTTTGAATACGATCCGAGCGGCTTGTATTTCACCGCCAATCGACGGACGGTGTCGATCACCTCCGATTATCCTCAAGACGATTTCGACGCCAACGAATATCCGCTGGTGCAGAACATCAACGCCGCCTCCAATGAGAACGCGCTCAACATCATCGGCAACGGCGAGGACAACGTGATCAGCATCGGCACAGGCGGTGGTATGCTCGACGGCGGCGCGGGTCACGACAAACTTTACGGCGGCGAAGGGCAGGATGTGTTCGTTTACACCGTCGGCACGGGCGGCGACACTATTTACAATTTCGACGGCGACAACGACGAGATAAGCCTAGTCGGTCACACCGAAGAATTTACCAAGGACGATTTCCTCAACACCAACCTCGGCAAGATGTACATCGACCTGGGCACCGACACTCTGACGTTGTATCAGCCGACGGGCGCGGTGAAGATCACTTACGGCACCGAGGAAGAGCCGCTCGAGTATGTTTTTGAGCCGGACGGAATAAATTTCGCCACCAATCGGACGGCGGCGACGTTGACTTCGGCGTTTTCGGAGGAGACTTTCGACGGATCGGAATATCCGCAGGTTCAGCGCATCGATGCTTCGCGCGTCGAGCAGGCGGTTGATATAGTCGGCAACGATCTCAACAATCTGATCACGGTCGGCTCCTACGGCGGCAAGGTCGACGGCGGCGCGGGCAATGATTCGATCCTCGGCGGCGAGGGCGACGACGTTTTTGTTCACACCGTGGGCGCGGGGCGCGACACTTTTGCCGGCTACGGCGAGGATGATGTGCTCGAGATTTACGGCTACGATGGCGAAATGACGCTCTCGAATTTCATTCCGCTCGAGAACGGCGTGTTGCTGATCGATCTGGGCACCGACACGCTCACGCTGATCGATCCGATCAATGAAGTAGCGGTCAATTACGGCACGGAGGATGCGGTCAACAACATCACCTACGACCGCAGCGGCGCCACCGTCACGAGCGATCGGCGCATCGTCACCATCAACGACGAATTTCCGAGGTCGGAGTTGCTTTCGACGGATTACGGTTCGGACATCATCACTCTCAACGCCATCAATCGGACCGAGTACATCGACCTTTACGGCAACGACAACGACAACATCATCAGCCTGGGCACGGGCGGCGGGCTTGCCGACGGCGGCACGGGCAATGACGTGTTCTACGCGGGCGCGGGCAATGACACCTTCGTGCACACGCTCGGCGAGGGCAGCGATACAATCTATAATTATCTCCGCGCGGAGGATGACGGCGATGCGATCCGCGTGGTGGGCATCGAGGAGCTTGGCGAGGACGCGTTCTACTTCGACACCGGCGGCGTCGTGCGCGTCGATCTCGGCACCGATGTCTTGACGCTTGTCAATCCTTCGGGCTTGATCATGGTCGTCGACGAAAACGATCAAGAGTTGGGCTCGTTCGATGTCTCCGGCGTCGAGCTTGTTTCGAGTAAACTTCTCGAGATCAAAAACGGCTATAACAGCGAGGTCGTCAACGCGTCGAATTTCGGCTCCGAGATCGAGACGATTACCGCCGCCACTTACACCGGCGAGCCGATTTCGATCGTCGGCAACGCGCGCGATAACGTGATCCGCGCGGGGCAAACGGGCGGCACGCTCGACGGCGGGCGCGGCAGCGATCGATATTACGGCGGCGACGGCGCCGACACTTTCCTCGTCACGCTCGGCGCGGGCAACAAGACCGTCTATAATTATACGACGACGCTCGAGGGCGCCGAGGATTCGGTTGCTCTGATCGGCGACGTCCCCGAGATCGACGCCGGCAACTTCAACGAGGTCGGCAGCAACACCACGCTCACGGTCGGCTCGACGCGAGTGGTGTTCGTCAATCCGCGCTCCGATATCCGCCTGGTCGACGAGAACGGTTCGGAGATTTACACCTACGCGTTGCCCGAGGGCTTGACGTTGAGCTCCGACAGGACGATGCTCACGGTCGGCGACGATTACTCCGAGGGCGCGCTCAACGTCGGCGATTACAACAGTTTGATCTCGACGGTTGTCGCGCGACAGCACACTTCCGAACTCGAGCTTACCGGCAACGTCAACAACAACGAGATTTATGCGGCGACGGGCGGCGGCACGGTCGACGGCGCGCAGGGCAACGACAAACTTTACGGCGGCGACGGCGTTGACGTTTTCAGATACGCGCGCGCCACCGGCAACGACACCATTTACAATTTCAACGGCTCGGACGATTCGAGTCCCGATATGATTATGCTGTCGGGCGTCGATTCGCTCAGCAAGGATGCGATTCGGCAGAATAATAAAGGCAACGTCGAGATCGTGGTCGGCTCGAATACCTTGACGCTTGTTCAGCCGAGCGGCGCGGTCACGGTCGTCAACGAGGACGGCGAGGAGCTCCTTCACTTCGACACCACCGGCTCGAGTTTGACGGGCGACAGCAAGGTTCTTTACATCGGCTCCGATTACAACGACTCGATCGTGGCGGCGGATAACTACAGCACGATGGTTGCGACGATCGACGCGCGCGGCTTCGCCGATCCGTTGGTGATCGAGGGCAATTCGAACGCGAACGTGATCTATGCGGGGCGCGGCGGCTCGACGCTCGACGGCGCGGGTTATGTCGACAAACTTTACGGCAACGATGGGCGCGACATTTTCCGTTACGCGATCGGCGAGGGCAACGATTTCGTCTACAATTTCGATTCGACGTCGGAGGAAGCTGGCGATGCGATTCAATTGCTCGGCGTTGACACGCTCGGTCGATCGAATTTCCGCGACACCGCCAACGGTCAGACGATAATTCAAGTGGGCAACTCGGTGTTGACGCTCGATCAGCCCAAAGGCGCCATCAGCGTCTACGGCGCCAACATGTACGACGAATACGATGAGCTTGTCGAGCCGCTTTTCGTCTACGGTCACAGCCTGCCGGCGGGCGTCGTCTACAATTACAATAAGACGATGGCGACGATTCGCTCGGGCGCGGAGCTTAGCGACGAGGACAAGGTGTTCAACGTCGACGATTACTCCAACAATCTGCGCAAGGTTTACGCCAACAATTACGGGGAGGAGATTACGCTCGTCGGCGACGATCAGTCCAACGAGTTTCACGCGGGCACGGGCGGCTCGTCGATGGACGGCGGCACAGGCAATGATATGCTCTACGGCGGCGACGGCGCGGACACCTTCGTCTATCGCTCGGGCGAGGGCAACGAATACATCTACAACTTCAACTCGACCAGCGAAGATGCGTTTGATGTGGTTCAGCTTTTCGGCGAGCTTGGCACGATCACGCGCTCGAATTTCCGCGACAGCGGCATGAATACCATTCTCGAGTTCGGCAACAACCACATCACGTTCCTTGAGCCGGTCGGTCAGATTACGCTGCTCGACAGCGAGGGCAATACGATTACTTCTTACGGCTCGACGCTTGCCTCCGATGTCGAATACAACCCCGGCAAGACCAAGCTGACGATCGGGCGCGACGCGGAGCTCGAGGATAATGTGGTCGACATGGAGACGCTTTCGACCAATCTTCGCGACGTCAACGCTTCGCAATACGAGGGCGAAATTTATCTGCTCGGCAACAGCAAAGTCAATGAGCTCCGCGCGGGCAGCGGCGGCTCGACGCTCGACGGGCGGGGCGCGGGCGATAAACTTTACGGCGGCGCGGGCGAGGATCACTTCATTATCAGCGTCAACGGCGGCAACGATCAGATTTACAACTACAACAACGCGCAAGGCGATGTGCTTCAGCTGTTGGGCGGCGGCACGGTCACGCGCTCGAACTTCCAAGACAACGCCGACATTGAATTTTTGAACCTTGGCGAGGAGAAAGTGCTTATCTACGATCCTCAGGGCGCCATCAGGATTGTCGACGAGGACGGCGAGGAGATTCTCGTTTACGGCAAGGATTTGCAGTCGGGCGTCGAATACGCAAACAGCAAGACGCAACTGAAGATCAATTACGGCGCGGAGCTCGACGACGAAGACACTTTCGATGTGAGCGATTACGTCAACAATCTGCGCGACATCAACGCCTCGACTTACGACGGCGACACTCAACTGATTTTGATCGGCGACGATCGGGTTAACGAGCTTCGCGCGGCTGCCAACGGCAGTTCGCTCGACGGCGGGCGCGGCAACGACAAGCTTTACGGCGGCAACGGCGCCGACACTTACGTCTATCACGCGGGCGACGGCAACGATGTCATTTATAATTACGACGGTCGGCAGGAGGATATTCTTCAGCTTATCGGCGTCGGCAACATCGACCGCGACGACTTCACCGACGGCGCCGGCAACAATATCATCCTTCACATCGGCGACAACTCGATCACCTTCAACAACCCGCACGGACCGTTCATCATCGCCGACGAGGACGGCAACACCATCGACGTCACCTACGACGAGATTCTGCCCGCGGGCGTCGAGTACAACGACGGCAAGACCAAGCTGACGATTGGGCGCGTCGACGAGCTTGAAGACAACGTTTTCGACATGGACACGTTGGCGAACAACATTCGCGACATCGACGCAAGCCGCTACGAATACGAGATCAATCTGCTCGGCAACGGCAAGGTCAATGAGCTCCGCGCGGGTTCGGGCGGCTCGTTGCTCGACGGTCGATACGGCAGCGACAAGCTTTACGGCGGAGCGGGCGCCGACACCTACGTGGTCAGCGTGGGCGCCGGCTACGACAACATTTACAACTACAACGGCAATCAAGAGGACATCGTGCTGCTTTACGGCACGGATATGCTCGACCGCAGCGCCTTCCAAGACAACGGCTCGAGTGTGTTGCTCAACACCGGCAACGAGCGTATCAACTTCCACAGTCCGACGGGAATGATCACGGTGGTTTTCGCCGACAGCGATCAGAGCTTGACTTACGGCGAGAATTTACCGACGGGCTTTGTTTATTCGGCGGACAAATCGGAGCTGACGATTCGCTCGGGCGCGGAGGTTGAGGAAGATTTTGTTGACATGTCGACGCTGTCGAACAACCTGCGCGATCTCAACGCCGCGGCTTACGAGAATTTCATAGCCGTTCGCGGCAACGAGAAGTCGAATGCGATCCGCGCGGGTTCGGGCGGCAGTTCGCTCGACGGCGCCGAGGGCAATGACAAGCTCTACGGCGGCGCGGGCGAGGACGCGTTTGTGTATCACGCGGGCGAGGGCAATGATCACATTTACAATTACAACGGCACGCAGGGCGATGTGATTCAGATTTTGGATTACGACACGTCCCTGCTCGACGACGGCATTTTCCGCGAGAGCGGGCGCAACACGCTCATCAACATCGGCAGCAATCGCCTGACGGTTGTCAACGCGCAAGGGCGCATCACCTTGGTCGACGAGTACGGCGAGGAGGTTGTCGCCTACAACAGTTCTCTGCCTGACGGCGTTTACTACAACAACTCGAAAACGAAGCTGACGGTCAGTCGCGAGGCGGATTTGACGGAGGATAATCTGTTGGATGCGGCAACGTTGTCGAACAACCTCAAGGAGATCGATGCGTCGGCTTTCGAGGGCACGGTTCTTCTGCAAGGCAATCGTCGATCGAACATCTTGCGCGGGTCGAGCGGCGGGGCGTCGATGGACGGCGGTCGCGGCACGGACAATCTCTACGGCGGTACCGGCGCCGACACCTACTCGTATCACTTCGGCGAGGGTAACGATTACGTCTACAACTACAACGGCAATGACGGCGACGTGATTCGGCTTTACGGCGTGACTTCCTTCGACGAGAACTCCTTCCACGACAGCAATGAGAATGTGGTCTTGACGGTGGGCACGAACCGTTTGACGCTGGTCGATCCGACGGGGCAAATCGTTGTGCTCGACGAATACGACTCGACGCTGGCGACTTACAATGATGTGCTGCCTTACGGCGTGACTTACAATCGGAATAAGACATCGCTGATCGTGGGCGCGGACGCGGAGCTCGAGGAGTCGACGGTCGATCTCAATCAATACTCCGCCAAGTTGAAAGACGTTAACGCCACGGCATATCCCGGCGAGATTGACATCATCGGCAACGACAACGGCAATGAACTTTACGCGGGCGCGGGCGGCTCGACGCTCGACGGCGGCGAAGGCAACGATAAACTTTACGGCGGCGACGGCGTTGACGTGTTCAGATACACGGCTGGCGAGGGCAACGATCGGATTTACAATTACGATGCGAGCGATTCGAGCGCGCCTGACATTATCGAGCTGACGGGCGTGGGCTCGATCAGCAAAGACGATTTCCGCGAGAGCGGGCGCAACACGATCCTGACGATCGGCAACAATCGCTTGACGTTCAACAATCCGTTGGGGGCGTTGCAATTTTACGTTGACGGTTCCGACGAGCCGTTCGTATACGGCGTGAATTTGCCGAGCGGCGTTCGCTACAACGGGTCGAAGTCGAAGCTGACGGTAGGCAACGGCGCGGATTTGTCCTCGTTCGACAACACCATCGACCTGGCGAATTTCTCCAACAGTCTCAAGGACGTGAATGCGTCGGCGTATGAGAATGAGATAATCCTTTTGGGCGACGACAAGAACAATGATCTGCGCGCGGGCACGGGCGGCTCGACGCTCGACGGCGGCGGCGGCAATGACAAGTTATACGGCGGCTCGGGTGCGGACGTGTTCGTGCACAGCTCGGGCAAGACGGCGATTTACAATTACGATCCGAACGCCGACGGGATATCGATCGGGAGTGCGGTGGTGAGCGGAGCGCGCATAAGCGGCAACGACATCGTTTATACGATAGACGACAGCACGCTGACGGTGAAGAACGGCGCGCAATACGGGCTGTTGGGGATTAACTTCGTCAACGAGTCGGAGGAATTGTCGACGGAGGATTATTGGTTTGAAGGAGCGGTCGAGAGCGATCCGTTGTCGGAGATTATGGTCGACGGCGGGCTTGGGATCGAGATGGAGGCGATGATGAACGATGCGAGTGATCGAAGCGCGAGCGTGTTTGGCGCGGGAAATCGACGGCACGGAAATAATGCGGCGGCTGGAGCGCGCGGGTCGCGTATGTTATAAGAGTGAGGGCAACATCACCGAGGACAGCGCGGAAAAATTTATAAAGAGGATTATCGAGCGTGGGCATGAGTCGGTGCTCGAGCACGAGAGCATTACGATGCATGTGATATGCGATCGTGGCGTGTCGCATGAGATCGTGCGGCATCGAATTGCGAGCTACAGTCAAGAGAGCACACGGTACTGCAATTATTCGAGCGGGAAATTCGGCGGCGAGCTGACCTTCATACGACCATGCTTTTGGGCGGAGGGCGATCCGAATTACGAGACGTGGCGTCGGGCGATGGAGATGTCGGAGCTGTTCTATCTGACGATGTTGAAGGATGGCGCGACGCCTCAGGAGGCTCGATCGGTATTGCCGAACTCGTTGAAGACGGAGCTTTACATGACGATGAATCTTCGGGAGTGGCGACACTTCCTGCGATTGCGGACGGCGGCGGCGGCGCATCCTCAAATGCGTGAGCTGGCGTTGCAGATCAAAGAGATTTTATCGAAGGAGCTGCCGGTGCTCTTCGCTGACATCGAATAATTTCTCCCACCCACCCGCCCTTATTGGGGCTAACGCCCCATGCCCCTTCGGGCTCCGCGCGGAGATCGGCGACGAAGGCAGCCGCTTTATAAGGGGGCGCCGCCGCCGCAGGGTGGGTACCTCTCAATCAGTCGGGCGCCAACCGTCGAGGGTGGGAGCGTCGGTGGCGCCCTTGTATATTCGGTGGTCGGGCGGGACAAATAAAAAAGGAGGCGATTGCCTCCAATTTTTTTAGAGATTGGCGCCGATGTTGTAGGCGGCGTCGCCGAACTCCGAACGCTCAACCATCGAGCGCGTCCCGCAACCCGTCGCCCACACTTGACCGACGTCCGTCCAATCCATGTATCGAACGAGCGTCTCGTAATGGTTTTGAAGCGCCTCCATCGTCCAATCGGCGCTGTTCCAAGCGGTAGCGATCATCATCGAGCGCTTACCGTTGAGCCGCGTCGTTCGCGAATAAAACCGATCGACGATCGTCTTCAATTGCGCCGACATCCCGTAATAATACAGCGGCGTCACCAACACCAACAGGTCCGCCTCGAGCATTTTCGGCATCAGCTTGGTTTGAATGGCATCGTTGAAAATGCAATCGCCGTCCATATGACAGTGATCACAGCCCTTGCAGGGATGAGTGTCCTCGTTGGCGGCGTCGAACACGAAAATGTTATGCCCCTTGGTCGAGGCGCCGTCGATGAACCGCTGCGCCAGATACCTCGACGTCGATTGCGCCTCCGAGTGCGGGCTGCTGTTGATCACGACGATATTCATGGTGCTCCCTCCCGATACGATCGTCGACTGCTCATCGACGGGATCGTTTTGACCGTCGGGCTTGACGGCGGCGGTCGCTCCGCAGCCGCTCACGTACATCGCCATCGCCCCGACGCTCAAGATTTTGATGAAGTCGCGGCGATTCATTTTTTGTTCTCAGCCATGAATTGCGTCAGCGTCTTGCCGCCCACGCCCCAATTGTCGAGATCATTTTCCTTGACCAGCACGTAGAAAAATTTCTGATCAACCCCCAAAATTTCGCTCGACACGCGCGTCAACTCCGCGATCAGACGCTCCTTCTGCTCCTTGGTCGGGTGCACTGCTTCAATAGAAATCATCGGCATGGTTCATTTCTCCTTTCAACTGATCAATTCGGTTGCGTTGTCGAATAAGATTTTCCGCCGTTGCGCGCCCGATAAAATTTCCGTCGACAACAATTTTTGCATCTCGCCGGCAATGAAATTCGGGAACGCGTACGGGTAATCGCTGCCGTAAAGTATATGCCGGACGCCCGTCATTTGCAACAGCCCGAGCAATTGATTGGGCACCGCAAAGCCCGCCACATCATAATACAACTTTGCAAACTCCGCGCGGATGTCGGGAAGGTCGGCGTTCGCCTTCACCTTGAGCAACGGCGTGAAGCCGCTCAATCGATCGACCAGCGACGGCAACAGCGCCCCGCCGTGCGGGATGATCCAACGGATATTTTTATGACGAGCAGTCAAGCCGCTGATGATCATATCGCTGACGGCACGCGTCGTCTCGACAAGGTAATCGACGACGGCGGCGGGCGTATTGCGCGGGAGATTTTGTTCGACCGCGGGACGAACGGGGTGCAACACGACGATCGCTCGGCGCCGATTGAGCGCGTCGAAGATCGGCTCGAAACGCGGATCGGTGAGGTAAATGCCGTCGGCATTGGTCGGCAGCTTGATCCCGTCGGCGTTCAATCGATCGAAAGCGTAATCGATCTCCGTCAGCGATTGCTCGACCGTCGGCAGAGGCAATGTCGCAAACAGCCCGAACCGTTCGGGATATCGCTTGACGAGCGCCGCGCCGTATTCATTGATCTCGCGCGTGAGCTCGACGGTCTCGATCGGATCGCCGAAGGACGAATGCGGCGACGCCAACGATAAAAACGCCCGCTCGATGTTGAGATTGCTCATCATCTCGAAATGCGCCTCGACTGACCACGCGGGCGCGGGTAATCCGTCCGATTCCGTCCCGCTCGAGCCATGTCGAAGCAGCGCCGCCCGATATTCGTCCGACAGATAATGCGCGTGGATGTCGATAATTTTTTGCGCCGAGCGCGCCTCGAGCGTCGGGGTCAAACCGATCGCCGCCATCGATATCGCCGCCCCTCGAATAAAATTTCGTCGTGAGATTTTCATTTCCATCACCGCCGATTGATTGTAGCACGCCGTCTTAACTCCAACGCAAGAAAAATTTTCGAGCGTCGTCGACGTTGACAGGATGACAAAATCGACTTACACTGTCAAGCGGAGGTGTTGATTCGATGAAAATCCAACAGATCAGAAACGCGACGATATTTCTCAAGTATCTCGACGAGCAGGGCGAGGAGGTCAATTATCTGATCGATCCGTGGCTGGCGCCGAAGGGCGGCTTCGGGACGTTCGCCGAGTATCCGCAATTCAAAGTGATGCACCCCGAGCAAGAGAAAATCCCGATGCCGATTCACGACCTGCCGATGTCGGTCGAGGAGATTTTGGATGAAACGACCTTCAGCGTGTTGACGCACGTGCATCCCGATCACATCGACATTGCCGCCGACGGCACTCTCGGCAAGTATCTCGACAAGGAGTTGCCGATCATCGCTCCCACGGAGGAGATTGCGCTCAAGTTGCGCGCGGACGGCTTCAAAGATATCTATTTGATGTCCGATGAGTTTTTCCGCTACGGTCGTTCGCCCGTCGAATTGATGCCGACTCCGGCGCGGCACGGCACGCTCAGCCCCTGCGGCGAGGCTTGCGGGCTTTTGTTTAAGGCGCCGAACGAGAAGCTGACTTATCTGGCGGGCGACACGGTTTGGTTTGAAGGCGTCAAGCGGACACTCGAGACCTATCGACCGGAGATCGTAATCGTCAACGCCTGCGCCGCCGAGCTCGAGGGCTATGGTCGATTGATTATGGACGATGAGGACATTGCGCGCGTTCACGAGACTTTGCCCGAAGCGGAGCTGGTGATCACGCACATGGACAATGTCGCGCACGCCTCGATCGATCGTGAGCAGATGCGAAAGCGTTTGTCCAAGCGCGGCATCGAGCATTATCACATGCCGGAGGACGGCGAGACGCTGGATTTTTGACGGGATGCAATTTCCCGACGTACGTCGAAAAGTGTTGACGGCACAAGAAAAACTTGATATCATATCAGCGGTTGAATTGATCGTAATCGCTCTGCGGAGCATAAAATATCGGCGACGGATAGTTACGTTTGAACGGCTAGACTGTCGAGGCGTTTTGCCTTGGACGGTTTAGCCGATTTTAGTTTGAAGGGGGCGTTCGCAATGATTATCCGCAAGATACTCAACAACAACGTGGTCGTCACGGAGAACGCTGCCGGTCGAGAGGTTGTGGCAATGGGGCGCGGGCTTGCTTTCAAGCGGCGCGTGGGAGATCGGATTGACGACTCCGCCGTCGAAAAAATTTATACCATCAGCCGCGCGGATATGATGGATCGCTTCAAAGAATTGGTCGCCAGCCTCTCGATCGATTACCTTCAAACTGCCAACAACATCATCGAACACGCCGAGGATGATCTCAATTGTCGGCTCAACGACAGCATTTACATTTCCTTGACCGACCACATTCATATGGCGGTGCACCGCATTCGACACGGCATTTTGATCAAGAATATGATGCTGCTCGACATCAAACGCTTCTACGAGAAGGAATTTGTGATCGGGCAATACGCCGTCAAGATCATGAATAAAAATTTTGATGTGATTTTGCCCGAGGACGAGGCGGGCTTCATCGCGCTGCACATCATCGACGCGCAGTTGGATTTTCGACAGCCCATGGCGAATCGGATATTGAATCTGATGGAGGAGATCGGCAACGTGGTGCGGATGGTGTGTCGAATCGAGTTCGATCGGGAGTCGATGAATTATTATCGGTTCGTGACGCATCTGAAATTCTTCGCCAAGCGGGTATTCATGCATCAGGAATCCGCCGACGAGATCGACGAGGAGATGGGGCTGATGATCCGAAAAAAATATTCTCAGGCGTACGCTTGCGCCGATAAGATTGCCGCGCTCATCGAAAACAAATACGAGTATCAAGTCAGCTCCGACGAAAAATTTTATTTGACAATCCACATCGCGAAGTTCATATCGAAAAAGTAACGGAAGGAGGAACTCAATCCCGCTTACCTTTGTCGGATGGTTACGTAAGGGCGGCCAAACCTTCAGAGTTCAGATACAAAAAAATTTTGGAGGTGCTTTCCCCATGCGTAAAAGATTGGCAGCGGCAGTCATAAGCGCGGCATTGTTCGGCAGTCTCGGTCAAGTGCAGGCGTCGTCGAATTTCTTCGCCGATGTGCCCGCCGAAAGTTGGTCGTACACCGCCGTCAACGAGCTGATCGAGACCGGCAAGGTGATCGGTTACAATCAAAAAATCCCCGAAGGGCGCGTGTTGAGTCGTCTCGAGGTCGCCATGATCGTCGACGAGGCTCAGCGCAACATCGACGCCTTCACGCCCGACGAAAAACTGACGATCGAAAAGCTCCGCGCGGAATTTCTCTACGATATAAAGAAGCTCGAGCTGATCAACAAACTTGATCGGATCGATGAAAACAGTTTGACGGAGAAAGAACCCGAGTTTACTCCGGAGGAACGCGACAAGATTAAACGGTTGGCAAATCGCTTTGAAGTCAGCGGCTTCGCGCAAATAAGACACGATCACATCATTCAGAACAGCGCCGAGACGAGCGCGGACGGCAAATATCTCGGTAATGGCGATAAGACGCGCTCGACCCCCTCAACGTACACCAAGGTCGATGTGACGGCGAAATATAAGGTCAACGATAATTGGAATGCGTTCGGCAAATTGATCATTCGCGGCGACACCGACAAGGTTGATGATTTCGGGATCAGTCGCGGCGAAAATGATTCGACGATCGTGCCGGAGGTGTGGATCGAAGGCAAAATCGGCGGCGGGCGCGGAGTCAATGTCAAAGCCAGTCGATGGAACGAGTGGACGCCGATGGGCTGGGGCTACGATATCGACTGCGATACGGCGGCGGTACAATTCAGTTTCGGCAAGCCGATCCTGCGCACAACTTTGACGGCGGGCAAAATCGATCTCTGGGACGATTTGATGTTGAGCAGTTACCTCCGCGGGCGCGGCTACGTGCCCGATGAGGAGTCGAACTTCCTCGGCGTCCGTTGGGACTCTCAATTGGGCGAGAAAACCGATGTCCACTTCGGTGTCCACGGGATTGATGCGATGAACTCCCGCTATCAGGATTCGGACAAACGCAATCACGTGCTGTACTATTATGTGCACGCGGGCTATAAATTCGATCACAATTGGAAGATTCACGGCGGCATCATCAACAGCAATGCCAAAATGATCGATCATCCGTGGGGCGAAGGCGGTCCGCAACCTTCGCGCAATCCCGGGATTTGGTTGACGGCTTGGTACAAAGAGGCGAATCCGAAGGATATCGGCTCCTACAGTTTGTGGGCGACGTATCGTCGCGAGCCCGGCTCGACCTGGACGACGGTGACCGATTGGTGACCCGTCAATCACGAGGGCTATCGGATCGGATTGGATTACGTTGTCGGCAAGAACATCATCTTCACGACGTGGGCGGATAAGTTGAAGGAGATCGACACCCGCTCCGATCGGACGCGCTATCGCTTCCAACTTCAGACGAACTTCGATTAAATTTCGGGAGGGATCAAAATGGCTAAATACACTCAGCTTGCGGCCGACATCGTCAAAAACGTCGGCGGCAAATCAAATGTCATATCGCTCGCCCACTGCATCACCCGTCTCCGTTTCAAACTCAAGGACGAAAAGAAGGCGAATACCGACGTCCTTAAGGCAATGGACGACGTCGTCACGGTCGTACAATCGGGCGGGCAATATCAAGTGGTTATCGGTCCGAAGGTCGGCGAAGTCTACGACGAAATTCTTGCCTCCCAAGGCATAAAAGCCGGCGGAGGCGATGACGCCGCAGAGGACGACGCTCCCAAAAAGCCGCTCGATGTGTTTATCGATACCGTCAGCGGCATCTTCACGCCCGTACTCGGAGTGCTCGCCGCCTCCGGTATGATCAAGGGCTTAACCGCACTGCTCGCCGCTTTCAACATCATCGAGCAAGGCGGCGGCACCTACCAAGTCATGTCCGTCATCGGCGACGCATTCTTCTATTTCCTTCCGGTCTTTCTCGGTCTCAGCGCCGCGCGGAAGTTTAAGATGTCGGAGTTCGCGGCAATGGCGATCGGCGCCTCGCTCGTATATCCGTCGCTGTCGACCATAATGCAGGGCGAAGCACTCTACACCGTCTTAAGCGGCTCAACTTTCGAGTCGCCCGTCCATCTCGAGTTCCTCGGCATTCCCGTCCTGCTCATGACTTATGCCTCGAGCGTCATACCGATCATCCTCGCCGTGTTCGTCGGCTCGAAAGTCGAGAAATTCTACGCCGGCGTCGTGCCGCAACTGTTGAGGAATTTCGGCGTGCCGTTCTGCACGCTACTGACGATGATCCCGTTGACGTTGCTCGTCGTCGGTCCGATCGCAACGTGGCTCGGTAAAGCAATCGGCGCCATCGCCACCGGGCTGTTCGATGTCAGTCCGATTCTCGCCGGAGTGTTTATCGGCGGCATTTGGCAAATAGCCGTCGTTGGCGGCGTTCATTGGGGCTTGATCCCGATCATGATTCAAAATATCGTCACCTACGGAGCCGACCCCGTCGTCATCACGATGTTCGGAACGACCTTCGCGCAGATCGGCGTCGTGCTCGCAATCATCCTCCGCACCAAGGATCAAAAACTCAAGGGCATCGCCATCCCCGCCTTCCTCTCGGGCATTTTCGGCGTCACCGAACCCGCTATCTACGGCGTCACGCTCCCGCGCAAAAAATTCTTCATCATAAGCTGCATCGGCGGCGCGATCGGCGGCGCGCTGGTCGCAATGCTCGGCGTCAAACTGTTCATCTTCGGCGGGCTCGGCGTATTTCAATATCCCTGCTTCATCGATCCCGCCACCAACGATCTCAGCGGCATGTATAACGGCATGATCGTTTCGGCGGTCGCTTTCGCCGTCGGCTTCGGATTGTCCTTCCCGCTCTATAAAGACGAGGCTCCGGCTCCCGCCGCCGCCGCCGCTGCCGCCGCTCCGACTCCCGCTCCCGCGCCGAGCGCTCAACCCGCCGCACCCGTTGTCGAGGAGAAGAAGATCGAGCGCGAAATTCTTAAGAGCCCGTTGACGGGAAATATCGTGGCGCTTGCCGACGTGCCGGACGAAGTTTTCTCGAGCGGCTTGCTCGGTAAAGGGATCGCGGTCGAGCCGACGGTCGGCAAGGTGATCGCGCCCGCCGACGCCGAGGTTACCACGCTCTTCCCGACGGGGCATGCGATCGGGCTGTTGACCGATAAGGGCGCAGAGATGCTGATCCACGTCGGCATGGACACCGTCAAGATGGAAGGGCGCGGCTTCAAAACGCACGTCGCTCAAGGCGATCACGTCAAACAGGGGCAGACCTTGATTGAGTTCGATATTGACATGATTAAAAAAGAAGGTTATCCTGTGATTACGCCCGTGCTCGTAACCAACCACGACAAGTACAAGGACATCGTCACGACGGACGGTAAGACGGTCAACGGCGGCGACAATCTCATCACGGTCGTCGTTTGAAATAAAATCGAGGAGGTTTGAATTATGGCATTCCCGAAGAATTTCCTGTGGGGCGGCGCGGTCGCGGCCAATCAGGTCGAGGGCGCTTACATTGAGGACGGCAAGGGCGTCGACATTCAGGACATCATGCCGCACGGCGTCAAGAGCGGTCCGACCGAGGAGCCCACGCCCGACAATCTCAAGCTGATCGCGATCGACTTCTATCACCGCTATAAGGACGATCTCAAGCTCTTCGCCGAGATGGGCTTCAAAGTCTTCCGCACGTCGATTGCGTGGTCGCGCATTTTCCCGAACGGCGACGACGATCAGCCCAACGAGGCGGGGCTCAAATTCTACGATGATCTGTTCGACGAGTGCCGGCGCTTGGGCATGGAGCCGCTCGTGACGATCAGCCATTACGAGACGCCGCTCCACCTTGCGAAGAAGTACAACGGTTGGATCAGCCACGATCTGATCGGTTTCTACGAGAAGTACGCGCGGACGATCTTCAATCGGTATAAGGACAAAGTCAAGCTGTGGCTGACGTTCAACGAGATCAACTCGGTGCTGCATTGGCCGTTGACGAGCGGCGGCATCTTGACTCCGCTCGAGAAGCTGTCGAAGCAGGATCTGTTTCAAGCGTGCCACCATGAGTTCGTGGCGTCGGCGCTGGCTACGAAACTCTGCCACGAGATCATTCCCGATGCGAAAGTCGGTTGCATGGTGCTGTCGATGCCGATTTATCCGTTGACGCCCAATCCCGATGACATCATCAAAGTCATGGAGATGGATCACTTCAATGATTTCTTCGGCGATCTGCACGCGCGCGGCGTTTACCCGGGCTATATGAATCGGTACTTCAAAGAGAACGGCATTTCGATCAAGACCACGCCCGAGGAGCTCGAGCTGATGAAGAACAACACCGTCGACTTCGTTTCGTTCAGCTATTACATGTCGATAGCGGAATCGGCGGGCGGCGGCAAGCGCGGCGAAGGCAATGTGATGGGCGGCGTCGAGAATCCTTACCTCAAAAAATCCGAGTGGGGTTGGGCGATCGATCCTCAGGGGCTCCGCTTTATCCTCAACAAATTCTACGATCGTTGGCAGAAGCCGCTGTTCATCGTCGAGAACGGGCTCGGCGCGAAGGATCAGTTGGTCGAGGTCGACGGCGTCAAGACCGTCAACGACGATTATCGGATCAACTATTTGCGCGATCACATCGAGCAGGTCGGCAAGGCGATCGAGGACGGCGTGCCGGTGATGGGCTATACGACGTGGGGCTGTATCGATTGCGTGAGCGCGTCGACTTCGCAGATGTCGAAACGCTACGGATTCATCTACGTCGATCGGAATGATGACGGCAGCGGAACTCTCGAGCGCTATAAGAAAAAATCCTTCGATTGGTATAAGAAAGTGATCGCCTCCAACGGCGCAGAGCTCTAAAAAATTTCTCCCGTTCGCTGGGGAATATGGGCGCCGCCGACACTCCCACCCCCCGAGCGCGGCGCCCAATGTATGTCAGCATGCCCACCCGTGTCGGCGACGCCCCGCTCTGATCGAAGTTCCGCGCGGAGCCGACAAAAATTTTTCAACGTCGCTATTATCGGCGGCGTTTTTTTTGTCGATGTATACAATAAGATAAATTTTCGTTTTATTGCGCCCTGAAAGGATGATGTTATATGGCTGAAGTAAACAACTCATCGAACGGCACGCTCATAAGCGGCTCCGATAATGCCGACGTAATCACCAACTCCGGCTCCAACGTGACCGTCACGGGCTCCGCCGGCGGCGATACGATCAATCTCGACGGCTCCAAGCAGCTGATCGATTACTCCAAGATCGGCAGTGGGAGCGTTTCAGATACCGTCATCGGTTTTGACGCCGACGACTCCATTCAAACGTATGACGACTTCGCGCTCAATAATCTCACGGTCGAGGGCAGCGATATCATAATCGGCAACGTCGCCTCCCCGCTCGAGAACGATGCGGTCATGATAAATAGCAGCGCCGGCAAGACCATCAATATCATCGCCGACGGCACGCTCGACCGCGTGCTCTTCCCGTCCGCTTCGGCTAAACAGAAAATCGTCGGCTCGAAAGATATCGATCGCATCGTCAACGTCTCGGACAATTCGACCGTTACCGCCAAAAATGCCGCCGTCGATAACCGCGGCGCCGCCGTTCTCGTCATCGGCGCCACTGCCGTCGACAAAGTCAAAAATGTCGGCGACCAAACCACAATCCGAACCGGCGACGGCAATGATGTCATCGACAACAACGCGTCGTATGCGCTGCTCGAGAGCGGCGCCGGCAATGATTCGGTGCGTACCGTCGGCTCGAATGTGACGATCACCGGCGACAAGGGCAATGACTCCATCGATGTCGACACCGACGAGAACATCAACATCAACGCGGGCGACGGCGACGATGTCGTCTACAGCGACGCCTCGAACGTGACCATTGACGGCGTCGGCGGCAACGATACCGTTCGCAGCTCCGGCAATGAGGTGACCATCACCGGCGGTCCCGGCAACGATTACATCAGGATTCGCGACGACAACATCAAATTCGTGCCGATCAATTATTATCCGACGCTCGCCGCCGACATCGACGCTTCCGCCTCCGTTGCCGCCCTCGACGACACTCAGCTTGCCGCGCGGATCAGTCAATTCGTTGCGACGATCAACGACGATTACCTCCAAAATCGCGTCAACGCCGACGGGCAAGCCGTTACCTCCGACAACACCGCGCTGATCTCCGAAGAAAAATTGAAGGCGACTTACGGGCTCTCGAGCGTGTCAAACTCCAACGTCAAGGCGGCGATGGAAGCTAACGTCGACAATCTGAATGAGCTGATCGGCAATCTCGAGATCATTCGGCTCGAGTTGTCGGCGGGGAGCATCGTCCCGAGCGGCAAGATTACCGCCAATGCCGTCCGCGAAAACGACGTTGCCAACGGCGAAAATCTGCTCGGCATCTATTACACGATGGGCTTCGACCGCCCCGACGGCACCAACGGCGCCATCACCACCGATTACGGCGCGGTCAACACCGCCACTTCGCTCAGCTCCGCGCGGAGCGTGCTCTCGAGCCTGATCACCGATATCAATGAAAAAATCCGCTCGATCTCGCTGATGCCCGTCGATACGCAAACCACCCCGCTCGACTCATCGAAGATTTATCTCAACATGACCTCCGCCGACACCGGCGCCTCCGCCGCGCTCGCCAAGATTCGCAACATCCAATTCGCCGCCGACGGCTCCGATCTCTACGAAAAATATCAACAATTCGCCGCGCTCGCCTCCGACGACACCTACAACGTGCTGGTCTATTTCAGCGACGGCGGCTCTGGCAGCGCGTGGCTCCCCGCAAACGTGTCGTCCGTGGTGATGGGCAGTCACATCAATCTCCGTCAGCCCATCGACATCTACAACTTCATCAAGGCGAAGGCGTTTTATATGACGCAGTCCGATGAGCCCGATCTCTCGCAATCGAATTACAAAGAGCTCGGCAACGCCATCGACGCCTCCGCCGCCGACACCAAAACCGATTACGACAAGTATTTCGGCAACGCGCGCGACCTTTACAATCATCTGCAGGCGACGGCGTATCGCTCGTCGTTTGCGACCGACGGCTCCGATCTGCTGGTGATGAACACCGACAGCTATAATAATTTGCTGGCGCTGATCGAGGACGACGATCAATCGAAATTCGTTGAGACGTACGGCTCGGCGGCGGCGCTGACTGATGTGTTGCACGATCGGCTGCTGCAGAGCACGCTGTCAAGCGACGAAGGTTCCGACGACACCGCGGTTGCAAACACCGTGCCCGGCTCGAACGTCAATCTGGTCGTCAACGCCGGCGACGGCAACGATTCCATCGACATCGTCTTCAACGACGGCAAGCTGGTCGGCGACGCGGACAACGTCGTCAAGTTCGTGACGATAACCGGCGGGCGCGGCAACGATACCGTCAACTTCGTCAGCGGCACCAACCGCCTCTACAAATATACGACGGGCGACGGCGCCGATGTCATTACCGGCGCGAACTCGACCGATCTGATTCAAATCGACGGCGCCTTTTTGACGGTTGCAAGCGGCGATGATATGGTCGTCAAGGTCGGCGCGGGGACGATCACGTTGAAGGATGCGGCTGCCTCGGGCGTGAGCGTCCTGGGCTATACCGCCGACGGCGTGGTTTTGTTCAGCGGCATGGAGTATAACGCCAAGCGCCCGAAGGTGCTCGTCATTCAAGACCCGTTCACCGGCTCGGTCGATGCGGGGAGCATTTCCGACAAAATCACCATCATCGATGCGACGCTCTCGAGCCAACCGGTTGTGCTCAAGGGCGGCAATCAGGCGACGGCGATTTACGCCGGCACCGGCGAGTCGACGCTGATCGGCAATACGAAGGACGATAAACTCTACGGCGGCAAGGGCGTCAACACCTTCGTCTATAACGTCGACAAAAGCAAGGACGCCGTGTTCAATTACGAGGCGCAGGACATTGTTTCGCTCGAGGGCGTGACATTCGACGACATCACCTTCACCGATCAGAAAAATGCGCTCACGCTTACCTTCGCCAACGACAACAAGTCGAAGCTGACGATCAACAAGCTCAAGCCCGGCGACGCGGTCACTTTCGATATCGGCGGCGAAACGTTTAAGCGCGGCGTGTTGCCGACGGGCGTCACTTACGACGACGACACCAAAAAGACGGCTATCAAAGTGGGCGCGACGGCGGCGGACGGCGTGGTGGTCAAAGCCGCCGAGATTGCCTCGACCGCAAAGACGCTCAACGGCAGGGAAGCAAGCGGCGCGGTCAATTTTGTCGGCAACGCCAATCCGAACGTCCTTTACGCGGGCGATTACGGCTCGACCCTTTACGGCAGTCATACGGATAAAGCCTATAACGACAAGATGTACGGCGGCGCGGGCGCGGACGGGTTCGTCTACGCGGCGGGCGACGGCAACGATGTCATTTACAATTTCAGCGGCAGTCAAGGCGATTATGTTCTGCTCAAGGGCGTCGATTCGATTGATGCGACGAAGAATGTCAACGTCACCGCCGCGAAGATCACCGTCACGATCGACAGGCAAAAGCTCACGCTCGACAATTACGACGGCGAAGTGCGGCTCATCAACGAGGACGGCACCGAACTGTATAAGACGGGCGTCAATCTTCCCGAGGGCGTTTCGTACGCCGACAACAAGAAGACTATCCTCGCCGTCGGTATGAACGCCGAGCTCGACGAGAACGCGACTATCGATGCCGACGAAATTTCGCCGCTCATAAAAGAAATGAAGGTCGACGGCTACGATAAACCGATTGCGCTGGTCGGCAATTCGATCGCCAACGTGATCCGCGCGGGCGATGCCGGCTCCACGCTCTACGGCGGCAAGGGCGATTCCAAAAAGCCCTCGGCGGATAAACTTCACGGCTCGACGGGCAATGCGGCGGACGTGTTCGTTTACGCGGTTGGCGACGGCGCCGATGTCATTTACAATTTCGACGGCAATCAGGGCGATTACGTTGTGGTCGCGGGCGGCAGCGCAGATGACTTCAGTAGCGATACGGTCAAGTGGAGCGGCAACAAACTCGTTGCAATGCTCGAAAAGCAGAAACTCACGCTCGAGGACCCGCGCAATGTCGTTCGCTTTGTCGACGAGAACGGCAACGAACTTTACAGGACCGGCGTTGCGTTCCCCAACGGCATCGGCTATAACGCCGGCAAATCGGTTGTGACGCTCGACAGCTCGGCGACCGGTTTGGATATGGTCGATCTCAACGACGGCTTTGCGGCGTCGGTCAAGGAAGTCAACGCGAACGAATACACCGGCGCGATCCACATCAGCGGCAACGGCAATGCGAACATTCTCCGCGCGGGTTCGGGCGGCTCGACGCTCGACGGCAATTACGACTCGACGAAGAAAAAGGCGACCGCCGACAAGCTCCACGGCGGCGAGGGCGCGGACGTTTTCATTTGGGATGCGGTGTACGGCGGCAACGATCAGATTTTCGGCTACGATGTGTCGAAGGACACAATCAGCATCACCGGCGCGGCGGACACTCTCAAAATCGACAACGCTAACTTCAAAGTGAGCGGCGCCAAGGTTGTGATGACGGTCGGCGCCAACAAACTCACCGTCAACGATCTGCTCGACAGCCATCAGCTCAACATTGCTTACGGCGACGGCAAGACGTTCAGCTTTGCTTCGCTGCCGAGCGGGATCGGCTACGCGCTCAATTACAAGGCGATGACTGTTGCGGGCGAATTTGCGGGCGCCTTCACCACCGACGAGTATGATTATCTGGGCACCGTCGTCACCATCGACGCCACCGACAACGTCAACGAACTCGACATCACCGGCAACAAGAAGGCGAAGGTTCTGGTCGGCGGCGCGGGCATTACGACGATGCGCGGCACGACCGGCAACGACACGTTTGTTTGCGGCGAGGGCGCGGATGTGATCGTCCACAATCTTGGCGACGGCAAGGATATTGTCAACGGTTTCGACAGCGATACGGATGTGGTCAAGGTTGTCGGCAACACGAGCCCGCTCAGCGCGGCGAGCTTCACCGAGAAGAATAACGATGTGATTCTGAATGTCGGGACGGGCTCGATCACATTCAAAGACGCTCCGCGCGGAACTTTGACGGTCGAATACGACGGCGGCACGGTGAGATATAAGACGCTGCCGCTCAACACGACGTACGTTGCGAAGAAGAGCGCGTTGACGTTGACGAAGTTCTTTGACGCGGACGGGCTTGACGCGAACAATCTCGACGTGACGGTGAATGAGATCAATGCGACGGCGGTTGCGTCGAAGGCGGTCGATCTGCAAGCGTCGTCGGAGAATACGCGAATGATGTTGGGCAAAGGCGGCGGCACGTTGCGCGGCGGCTCGGGCAATGACACGATGATCGGCAACACCGGCGAGGATGTATTTGTGGCGGGCGTCGGCGACGATGTCATTGACAAGTTCACCTTCAAAAACGACAAGGTAGTGATCAACAGCGCGCTGACGGATTCGACGTTGAAGGGCTCGAAAGATGTGGAGATCAAGACGGCGGACGGCAGCGTTTGGATAAAGAACGTGCTCAACCAGGAGTTTACGATCATCAACAACGGCGTCGAGCAGAAGTACAAATTTACGAGGACCGCCAAGACGCTCGAGGAGGCGTTGGTGAGCGGCGGCGACTCTTCGACGGAAGGCGGTTCGACGGCGGAGGAAATTGCGGTCGGTGCGGAGGATTATTGGTTCATGCAATCGGAGACTTCGATCGATGAGCTGACGGAGATCGCCGCGCCGATCGATGCCTGCGTGTTGGATGAGCCGACGGTGTTCGCCAGCCCTCTGAAGAATATGTATTTGGGCGCCACCGACGCTCCCATCCACAGCGGTAGGCGCCCGACAAAGTGAGCAGTTCCCACCCGCATCGGCGGCGCCCTTTAAAACCGGCGTCGGCGGCGCCCTTTGATCCCCGCGTCATCGGCACCTTCCGACCGTCGGCAGTTCGAAAATAAAACATTGGTTGTAAATTTATGCTAACTACGCTTATGGTTAGCATTTTTTTATTCGATATATTTATAGGGATAATTATTTTCTTGTTGAAAGGATGATGCCTTATGTCAGTTATCAACAATGCGGTCAACAACACGTTGATCGCCGGCACGGAAGATGCTGCCGATACCATCACCAACAGCGGCTCCAACGTTACCATCAACGCCGAGAGCGACGATGTCGTCAGTCTCAACGGCTCGAAACAGGTCGTCAGCTACGACGGCTACGGCTACGCTACCGTCTTCGGGCTCGACGCCGACGATACGGTTCTCGTTGACGAATCCGATCAACCCATGAGCGTGAAGGGCTCCGATGTCATCTTCGGTTCCGCGATATACGGTTCTCAGCTTACGCTCAAAAACGTCGCCGCTAAAAATTTCAATCTGCTCGCGTCGGAAGGTAAAAAACTCTACGTCCCGCCCGTCGGAGTGACTTTGCAGGCGTCGAGCAGCATCGACAATCTCAAAAATCAGTTCGACAATCTCATCATCGACGCGAGCAAGACGAACAAAAACCTTTATCTCGATAACAGGCGGCACATCGACGACGAGACCCTCGGCAACATCGCGGAGGCGGCGGTGCAGAACGTCACCGTCAAGACCGGCTCGGGCAATGACTCGTTGAACGGATTGCTCAAGGACAGTTATATCGATCTCGGCAACGGAAAAAATTACATCTACCCTGAAGACGCCGGTAATTCGTTTGAAAACGTGACGCTCAAGAGCGGGGCGGGCAATGATGAATTTATAATTTCCGGCATCAACGTCAGCGTCGATGCGGGCGACGGCAACAATCGGATTAATGCGGGCGGGCTCTACGATGAAGAAACCGGCGAATTCTTCCCCGGCGAAAATATTACAGTCCAAACGGGAGCGGGCAGTGATACCATCGAGGTCGATGTCGATTCTGACGTCAACAAAATGAAGGTCGAGGCGGGCGACGGCAATGATGTCCTCGAAAATTACGAAGGGCAGATGACTCTCGACAGCGGCGCGGGCAATGATTCCATCATTAACGGGGTCGCGCACGCGTCGATCAACGGCGGCGCAGGGCATGACACGATCCGCGCCAAAGGCGAGTATCTTGTGATCGACGCCAGCGACGGCAATGATTTTGTCGAGGACTACAATGTCGACAATGCTTGGAATAAGGATGCCTCGTATTCGACGATCAGAGGCGGCGCGGGCAATGATACCATACAAGTCATAAGCAACTATCCTGTGCTCGATGGCGGCGACGGCAATGACACCTTCGATATCTACGGCAGTGTTGCGATTTCAATCAACGGCGGCGCGGGGGATGATTCGATTCTTGCGCAGGCTAAAGGCGCAGACGACGTTTTTTTCGATACCATCAACCCCGGCAAGGGCGATGATGTGATCAACGACAACAGAGATTTTATCTATCAATATGCCAACGGTGACGGCAACGATACAATCTCGAACGCCGTTGAGCTCATTCATATCACGAGCGGCTCGATATCGGGCGCCTCGCTCAAAGGCAACGATTTTGTTTTCAAGGTCGGCTCGGGATCAATCACCGTCAAAGATCGTGAGTATCCGATTATCGTCAAGAACGCGTCCGGCAATGTCGTCTTTTATCAAACCGTCAGCGGCGGCACCGGTCTTGCAATCGTCGGTGCCCAAAAAGATTTAGACGGCGATTACGATAGATATAAAGCTGTGGCTATAACCACTGACGAGGACACCAAACGGAACAACGGCGTTGTAAGCGCCGTTGCTCCGAGGTCGGGCTGGCTCAATTACGCCGACAATATCACCATCCGCGCCATCCACTACGGCCACAATGTGATTAACGATTGGACTACGGCGATTAAAAATATCGGCGCCGACAACGTGTATATCTTTTCCCTCAGCGACGGTCGCAAGATATACAACACCGGCTCCAACGTCACCATCGACGCGGTCAGCCGGGACAACTTGGACAGCTACCCTCAAAACGAGCTCATCAATGTCGGTGCGAATGTGCTCATCACCGGACTGTACACTTATGACGGCGAATATAATCTCCAAAACAACGGCGCCAACGCCACGATTAATGCCGCCGGTCGTATCGAAAACAGCGGCGCCGACGTTTTGCTCAACGCCACTCTTGCCGGCAGCAACGTTGTCAACAAGGGACAAAATGCGGTGATCACCGGCTCCTCCGAAGGCGATTCGATTGAAAACGACGGCTTGGACGCGACGATCAATGCCGGCGACGGTGACGATCTCGTCTACAACTCTTGCGACGAAAAATACATCCATCGCGGGGTTGGAACGAACAGCGTGATCGATGCGGGCGCGGGCAATGACACCATTAACAATTACGCAAACCACGTGACGATCGCAGGCGGTGCGGGCAATGATTCAATCAGCCTGAACGGTAATTATCAGCTGATCACTTATGCCGAAGGCGACGGCAACGATACAATCCGCAACATCACTTCGCGCGACACTCTTGCGATCGACGGCGAATTTGAGACGGTCGCGAGCGGCGACAATATGATCGTGAAGGTCGGCAGCGGCTCGATCGTGCTTCAGGATGCGGTCAACAGGAGCGTCAACATCACCGACGGCGTTTTTGTTGATGCGGACGCCTCGACGGAGGGCATCGAGTTCAATCCCAAAAAGCCGTCGACGATCACCGTCAAAGACCCGTTCACCGGCACGGTCGATGCCAAAAATTTCTCCGACAGAGTCACGATGATCGACGCCTCCGCCGATAAAAAAGCCGTTGTTCTCAAGGCGGGCGATAAAGCGAGCGTGTTGCGCGCGAGTAACGGCGGCTCGACGTTGATCGGCGGCGCAAAGGACGACAAACTCTACGGCGGCGACGGAGCCGATGTGTTCAGCTACAAGACCGGCTCGGGCAAAGATGCGATCGACGATTACGACTCCACGAAAGATATTGTGTCGATCAGCGGCGCGACGTTCGATAAGATGACGTTCGTCGACAATAAAACCGGTGTGAATATCACGTTCGACGGCGATAAAAAATCTCAGCTGACCGTCAACAAAGTCGAGAGCGACGGCGCGATCACGTTCGACATCGGCGGCGAGACGTTCACCTACGGGGAGCTGCCGACGGGCGTCACGTTCGATAAGAATGATAAAAAGACGGCGTTGATAGTCGGCAAGGGCGCGACGAACGGCGTAGTGGTCGATGCGGGCAACATCGTTTCGACGGCGAAAACGCTTGACGGCTCGGCGGCGGACGGCGCGGTGTATCTGATCGGCAATAACAACGCGAATGTGATCAAGGCGGGCGCGCATGGCTCGACGCTCGACGGCGGGCTCGGCAAGGATCAGCTCTACGGCGGCGCGGGCGCTGATGTCTTTATGTGGTCGACGGACGGCGGCGCCGATGTGATTTACAGTCTCGACGGCGGCAAGAGCGATTACGTTGTGCTCAACGGCGTGACGGAGCTCGAGGATGATGCAATGAAGTGGAGCGGCGATAAACTGATCGTGACGGTCGGCGGTCAAAAGTTGACGCTCAACGATCCGCGCGGAGAGGTTCGATTCGTCGACGGCAACGGCGCTTTGCTCAACAAGACGGGCGTCAACTTCCCGAGCGGCGTCGGCTATAACGCAAAGAAAACGGCGATCACGATCGACAGCACGGCGTCGGGGCTCGACAAAATCGATCTGAGCGGCACGACATATGCTTCGACAGTCAAGGAAGTCGATGCGTCGGCGTACGAAGGCGAAATTGAGATTATCGGCAACGCGCAGGCGAACGTCCTCACGGCAAGTAAGGAAGGCGCGACGCTCAACGGCGGCGCCGGCAATGATAAACTCTACGGCGGCGCGGGCGCTGACATGTTCGTTTACAAAGCGGGCGACGGCAACGATGTCATCTACGGTTTCGACGGCACTAAAGAAGATAAAAAAGATTATGTGTTGCTCGAGGGCGTGACGGAGCTCAAAGACGCCGATGTCAAAGTCAGCGTCAATAAGATCGAGGTGAAGATCGGCAAGCAAAAGCTCACGCTCGATAATCCCAACGGCGAGATCAATTTCGTCGACAGCGACAGCACCGTCCTTTACTCGACGGGTGTCAACTTCCCAAGCGGCTCCGGATATAACGCGAAGAAGACGGCGATCACGATCGTCAACAATGCGGAAGGTGTCGGTGTGAGTCCGATCGATCTGCGCGATCCGAAGTATTTCTCGACTGTCAAGGAAGTCGACGCCTCGACGTACGAAGGCGTAATTGAGATTATCGGCAACGCCAACGCCAATGTGCTCAAGGCGGGCTTGGTCGGCAGCACTCTCAACGGCGGCTATGACACGGCTAGGAGGAAAGTCACCGCGGATAAGCTCTACGGCTCGAATAAAGAAGAAGGTTACAGCGTTGATTACTTCGTCTGGGATTTGGTCTACGGCGGCGCCGATCAGATTTTCAAATATAACTTAGATAATGTAGAAAACAGCCCCTATAAAGAAACTCGCGATGACCATCACTACGACCCGGACATCATACTTGTCACAGGCGACGGCGCGATCGATAAGTCGGATTTTAAGGTGAAGGGCAACAATGTGGTGCTGACGGCGGGCACGGGCAAGCTGACGATCAACGATGTCGTCGGCAAGACACCGATCATTGTTGAGCACGACGGCAAGCGGATCACGTTTGCATCGTTGCCGAGCGGCATTGATTATGCGGACAATAATAAGACGATGACGATTGGCGGCGCATTCGAGGGCACGCTCGATGTGACGGAGTATGATTACCTCGGGACGGTGGCGACACTCGATGCGTCGTCGAGCACCGGAATCACATTGATCGGCAACAAAAAAACCAAGGCGATCAAGGGCGGACGCGGCTCGAGGCTGATCGGCTCGACCGCCAACGATAATTTCTATTTGAGCACGAATGAAGATGCCAGCTCCGAGATCGTTTATGCGGCGGGCGGCGGCAAGGATGTCGTTTACAATTTCGATATTAGCAGAGAGGATGATGATTTTATTACGCTCAGCGACACGACGGTTGCGCTGACCGATTTCACCGAGAAGGGCAATGATGTGATCCTCAAGGTCGGCAACGGCTCGATCACTCTCAAAGATGTTCTCAAGAACGCCTCGAGCGAAGGGGCGATCTCGGTCGAGCAGAGCGGCGGTGGAGTTTCTTATAAGCCGCTGCCGGCGGGCGTGACGTATAAGTACACCGCGAATAAAAAGACCGGCATCTTGACGGTCGGCAAAGACTTCAGCGGGACGTTGTCGGCGGACGGCATCGGCGGCGGATTGCCCGTCACGGAGATCAACGCGGCGGCGGCGACGAAGGCGATCGAGATCAGCACCGAGTACAACGCGCTGAAGATCACGGCGGGTAAAGGCGGCGGCACTCTCAGGAGCGGCGAGGGCGATGATACGCTGGTCGGCGGCAACGGCAATGACGTGTTCGTGATTCGCGGCGGCAAAGATGTCATCGACAAGTACACCGAGAAGAAGGATACGATTGTAATCGAGAGTGGCATAAAATCCGGCAAAGTGATCGGCACAAAAGACGTGGAGCTGACCACGTGGAACGGCACGGTGACGATCAAGGGCGCTGTCGGCAAGGAATTGACGATGATCGACGTCGATGCCGAAGAGACCTATAAATTTACGAAGACGGCAACGACGCTTGAGGATGCGTTGATCAGCGGCTCGGCGTCGGAGATTGCGGTCGGTGCGGAGGATTATTGGTTCATGCAATCGGACAATGAGATCGATGAGTTGTCGGAGATCGCCGCGCCGATCGATGCCTGCGTGTTGGATGAGCCGGCGGTATTCGCCCGCCCGTCCCTCGACAGCAGCAGACTGATCACCTTCAGTCGCAAAAAATAATATATGAGGGCGCCGTCGACGCGCCCACCCATCAATGACGGCGCCCACCTTGCGTCGGCGGCGCCACTTTCATCGGCGACAGCCCACCCTTCCAAGGGGCGGGCTTTTTTATTGACAATAATTTTCGTTGGTGATATCATCTGCTCGAAAATCAATATCAATTACGGTGGTGATTTGATCATGACACTGCAGGATATCTCGCCCGGCACGACCGTTCGGATCGATTCCGTCGGCGATTCGCAACTCAAAAATCGTTTGATGACCATGGGGCTGATCCCCGGCACCCGCGTTGAGGTTCTTCGCTCCGCTCCGCTCGGCGATCCGATCGCCGTCCGCCTCCGCTCCTATAACCTTGCGCTCCGCCGCGACGACGCCTCTCAAATTAATGTCTCAACCATAAACTGATCGAAGGGAGTGAATCGAATGACCGCATTGTCCGTCGCTTTGACCGGCAATCCCAATACCGGCAAGTCGACCATTTTCAACGAGCTCACCGGCGCTCGACAGAAGATCGGCAATTGGCCCGGCGTCACCGTCGACAAAAAGGTCGGCACCATCGAATACAACGGGCGCTCGATTTATGTCGTCGACCTGCCCGGCACCTACTCCATCAACGCGCACTCGCAGGAGGAGATGGTTGTCAGCGATTATTTCCGCGACAACAAGCCCGATATCGTTGTCGACATCGTTGACGCCGCCAACCTCGCGCGCAACCTTTTCTTGACGATTCAACTGATGGAGAACGGCATCCCGCTCATCATCAACCTCAACATGATGGACGAGGCGGAGCGCCATGGCGTCATCATCGACAAACAAAAGCTCGAGGCGGCGTTCGGCATGCCCGTCACCGAGACCGTCGGTCGCAGCAGCAAGAGCACCAAGAAGTTGCTCGACGTGTTCACCTCGACGGTGATGTCCAATTATAAGCCGAGTGAAATGATCGAACAGCACATCGCCAAGATCGAGCGGCTCAAGAGCAGCGGGCTGTCGCAAGACAAAATCGACGAAGATATCATCGCCGCGCGCTACGATCTGATTGATCAGATAATGGCGTCGGCAGTCACGACGAAAGATGTCGGCGCGACTTTCACCGATAAACTCGATCGCTGGCTTGCCAACGGCGTCACCTCGCTCGTAATAATGATCGCGCTGTTCTATCTGCTGTTTCAGTTTACGTTCAATTGGGTGGGGCAACCGTTGGCGGACATGCTCGGCGACTTCATCGGTGAGGATGTGGCAACGTGGGCGGCGGAGGCAATGGCGGCGGCGGGCGTCGCCGATTGGATGCAATCGCTTGTGTCCGACGGCATCATCGCGGGCGTGGGCGGCGTGCTCTCGTTTGTGCCGCTGATCTTCACGCTGTTCTTCGCGCTGAGTTTCCTCGACGGGACAGGCTATATGGCGCGCGTCGCCTTCGTAATGGACCCGATTATGCGCCGCGCGGGCTTGAGCGGCAAGAGTATCATGCCGTTGATAATGGGCTTCGGATGCGGCGTGCCGGCGATCATGGGGGCGCGGGCGCTCGACACCAACAAGGATCGGATGATCGCGATCCTCGTCACGCCGTTTCTGACGTGCAACGCCAAAGTTCCGATCCTGGCGCTGTTCGCGGTGATGTTCTTCCCCGACAACGCGGCGAATATCGTCTTTGCGATGTATATCCTCGGTGTGGCGACGGCGGTGGTGATGGCGCGCGTGCTCGGCTCGACGGTCTTCAAACAGGAGCAATCGTCCTTCCTGCTCGAGTTGCCGCCCTATCGCATGCCCGATATGAAAACCGTCCTGCTCGAGACGTGGGATAAAGGCAAGGGCTATCTGATCAAGGCGGGCACGATCATTTTCGCGATGTCGGTGATGATTTGGTTCCTGTCAAGCTTCAACTCCGACGGTATGACCGACGAGATGAATGAGAGCTACCTTGCGTCGATCGGTGGCGCGGCGTCGAATCTGTTTGTCCTGCACGGCTTCGACACGTGGGAAGCGGGCGCGGCGATCGTGACGGGCGTGATGGCGAAGGAAGCGGTTGTCTCGACGATGGGAATCCTCTACGGCGTCGATGGCATCTCGACGGAGCCGGACGAGGCGGAGGATGCGGCGTCGACACTGCTGGGCACGTCGATGGCGGCGACCTTCACACCGGCGGCGGCGTTGGCGTTCATGATCTTCACGCAACTGTATTCGCCGTGCGTGACCGCGCTCGGCACAATCAAGAAAGAAACGCAATCGTGGAAGTGGATGGGCTTCGCGTTCGCGTACACGTGCGCGGTGGCGTGGGTCGTATCGCTGGTCGTGTATCAAATTGCGCGGCTGGTGCTGTGATTGGAGATGATTTCGATGTTGGCAACCGCAGTGCTCGGAGTGGGGATTGCGTTCCTCTTCGGGCTCGGGATCAAGACGATCTACAAGAACTTTTTCAAGGGCGAGGCGGAGTGCTGCAAATCGGAGTGCGGCGGACAATGCTCCTGCTGCCACGCTCATAAATCCGCCGACCATACGGCATAAAATAAAAAAGGCGATCGCCTCGAGCGGTCGCCGTATTTTTTTTGATCGAAATTATTTTTGATGTCTCCGCGCGGAGCCGCCAACGATGTCGGCAGTTGCAAACTGACATGGGCGGGCGGGCGGGAGAAATTCTGTTGAAAGATCGAGCGCCGCCTCCGTCGAGACGATCTCATTCAACGGCGACTCATCGATCGCGCCGCCTTCAAACCAATAATCCTCCGTCGGTAACTCGTATTCGATCGTCGGCACCATCGTAATGTACTTCTTCCACGAATAATCCTCGACGCTTTCATCGTTGCCGAACGTAAAGCGCGCCGTGCTTTCATCAAACTGATCGCTCAAAACAATCGTCTTGTTCTTCGCATCGACCATAATCCCATCGGGGATGCCGTCCGACACAATCAAATCGATCACAGCACCGCGCTCAAAATTATTGTCCGGCGCCCAATCGCGCACTGCGCTGCCGCTCACCGTGAACTCCACGCCCGCATAGTCGTAAGCGTAGCTCTTTTCGTCGAGCATCGTCCATTGCTCCGCCGTATTGCCCGCCGTCGGCAGCGCCTCGACCGTGCCGTCTGTGACGACCGCAATGTTGCCGCGCTCGACCGTGATGCCCTCCGAATCCCACGCCGCATTCCTCAGCTTACTGTCGAAGTTATAGACCGCCTCATCGCCCGCAATGTCGATCGTCACGCCCGTCAGCGACGTGATCTTGCTCGCGCCGTTGACTATCAACGTGCCGGAGTATTTCTTACCGTCGATGTTGTCCTCGAACGTGAAGGTCAAGTTGGTGCCGTTCGCCGTCACCTTCGTCGGCGCCACATCGAAATAAAGATTATCCGTCGTCGCGTCGAAGCCGACAACCGAATCCTTGCCGCCGAGCCCGTCCTCGAATCGATACACAAACGTGTCGGCGCCCTCATTGCCGTAGAGCGCATCACTCGTCGCCTTCAACTTCACCGAGTCGCGCCCGCCGTCGAGAATCGAGCCGCCCGCGCCCGCGTACAACGCGTTATTATTGCCGTTGCCCGTCATCTCGACCACGACATCTGCCTCCGCGTCGCGCGCGTCCATCGTCTTGAGCTGACTGTTGATCTCCCGCGCGTCGGCGTAAATGTACCGTAAGTATTCGCCGCCGATTGACAGCTTCGTGCCGTCCGCGCTCAGCGTCATATTATTCGCGTCCACGCCGTACACCAAGCCGAAATCGCCCATCCCGTACCAATTATCGAGCCCGTTGACCGTGCCGTAGAAATTCTCGAGCACGAGCGGGCGGTTGATGTCGTCTTTATTGACCGTCAGCACATTATTCTTGTCGCCGTTGAGCTCGATCGTCACGACATTTTTCCTGTCGGTGAGCACGACCGTCTCGATCTCGCCGTAAGTGTCGTCGAGCCGAACCACGTCATACGCGCCGTAATTGATCACCACGTCCTTGCCGTCGCCCACGCCGTAAATGAATACATCATCCGCGCCCTCGCTGCCGTAGAGCTTATCGACCGACGGCTTAGCCTTCTTCGGATTATCAAACTCCCGGTGCCCGCCGTACAGCTCGTTATAGCCCGCGCTCGCGCCGTAAATTTCGTTGTTTTGAGCGTTGCCGATCAGCCCCGCGCGGAAGTCGGGATCGGTGATCGCGCTCAGATCGATCTTTTTGACCGTCGAGGCAAATTCAAACGCCTCTTCATTCGTCTCGTTCGACAGATCGATATTCAAATAGCCCTGCTCGATCGCCGTGTCGGAGTCCTCAACCGCGATCTCCGTCCGCTTCGTCGAATTGTATTTGAGCCCGTTCGGCAACGAGAAGTCGTATCGAACGACGCCGGTGTATTCGTCGAGCGCGCCGTTGTCATCGAACACCTCGATCACCTTGCCGACGCCGTCCTTGAACGTGATCGAATTGTTCTTGTCGAGATTGAGGATCACATCATTGCCCTTCTCGACAAAATTCTTCGACGTCACGGTCGCCAGCACATCGTAATCGATCGCCGTCTCGCCGCTTATGTACACATAATCGTCGTCGGGATCGTAATTGTAGATCACGTCTTTGCCCGCGCTGTAGATGTAATCGACGTTGGCGTCCTCCGCCGTCGAGCCGTAAAGCTGATCATTGCCCGCGCCGCCGCGCATCTGCGTGTAAAGATCGCCCGCCTTGAGAATGTTGTTCTTGGCGTTGCCGGTCAGCGACGCATTGCCCTCGAGCCCCGTCATATCGACGTTGACTGCCGACGCGTAATAAATATTCTCCTCGTTGGACAGATCAATGTCGAGATCGCCCTCAGTGCCCGCGTTTTCGACATCCGCTACAAAAATTCCCGTCCGTTTCTTGTCATAAGCCAGCCCCGCCGGCAGCGTATGACCGAACGTGCCGAGCAGATTGCCGGTCTCGTCGAAGAAATTGATCGCCTTGCCCGCGCCGTTTTTGATCGTGAGCGTATTTTTCTTGTTGAGCGTGACGACCACATCATCTTTCGAGTCGTTGAAGCCGTTGAAATTCTCCTTCGCGCCTTCGTAGGTGATCACGCCGTGCTCCTCATCGAACTCCGGAAAATCCTCCTCGAGCAGGCTCGTGTCGATCACAATGTCGTCAATCTCGTCGTAGTTCCGGATAACATCTTTCTTGCCTTTCGGCTGCATCTTAAACACATACGAATCGTACACATCGGGCTCCGTCGAGCCGTAAAGCTGATCATTGCCCGCGCCCCCGTAGAGCACGCCGCCGCTCAAGCCGACCTTGAGCACATTATTTTTATCGTTGCCGTAAAGCTCCAGCCAACCCGCCGCATTTGAGCCGTCGACCGTTACGATCTGCGAATTGATCGCCGCCGCGTTGATACTCTCGCCGTCGACCGTCTCATCGACCGTCAAGCGCGTGTAATCGAGCTCGCCGTTTTTCTTCTCCATGTACCGAACGCCCTCGGGCAATTCGCCGTAAGTGATATAGCCGTTGGCAAGCGCCGCCTCCGCGCTCGAGCCGAAATAGAATTTGATCGGCGTGTCGACATCCGTCCTGTTGACCGTCAGCTTGGATTTCTTGTCGCCGTTGAACGTCATCACGATTCCCGACTTGTTATCCTTGATCGAAACGTCGTCGAAACCGTAATGCTCGTCGCTGACGACCACCACGCCGTCCCGGGCTTGATAGAAATTGTTTGCGTCCTTCGTTTTGACGCCGACCACGTCTTGCCCGCCGCCGACGTTGTAAACGAAAATGTCCTCGCCGGCGCCGCCGTACATCTTGTCATTGCCCTCGCCGCCCCGAAGCGTCGAGCCGCCCTTGGACGCGTACATCGCGACGCCTCTCGTGCCGCCGCGGAGATCGACCGAAGCGCTCACCGACGCCGCATTGATCTGCGAAACCGCATCGTTGAAATTCGCCGCATCGACCGCGCCGTTGAAGCCGTTTGCGACCGTGATGATGCCTTTCTTGCGATTGTAAGCAATCTTGTCGTGCTCGGGCGTGGCAATCTCCCACTTGAACTCCTCAACGTAATCTTCGTCGTCGCGCGTCGTGTCGATGTTGAGCTCTGTATCGACCGCGTCAAGCAACGTGATCGAGCCGCCCTTGAGCGAAATGACCACATCAAAATCGTTGGCGACCGTCTCATAATCCGCGCCGTCGATCAGATGAATCACGTCGCCCGATTGATAGCCGACGACCGTATCATCGCCCTCGCCGCTGTGATATCGGACGGTCTGATTGACGCCGCTCAGCTCGATCACGTCATCACCCTTGCCGCCCGCGACGGTGATCTCGGGGCTGTTGCTCACGAGCGTGTCATTGCCCAAGCTGCCGATCAACATCGACCGCGCGCCGACATTGGTGTTATTGATGATCACGTCGTCGCCCTCATAAGCTTCGACCGTCATATCCTCCTTGTCGACGTAGAGCGTGTCGTCGCCCTCGGTGCCGAAAATCTGTCGGACGTAAATGTCCTCGTAAGTCGGACGGAGCGCTTCGTCGCCGACGGCAATATTTTGATTGAGCCCGTACGCATTCTTCAGCGTCAGGGAATTGTTGCCGACTTTGAGCACCAGATCGTTGCCGCTTTTCGTGGTCGCATACGAACCCGAGGTGATGTGAATCGCATTCCTGCCGTTGTAGCCGTAAACGGTATCGTTGCCGTCGCCCGCGCCGTACTCGAGCGTCGAAAACGCGCCGAGCGTGATCTGATCATTGCCGGCGCCGCCGTTGAGTATCGAATAGCCGACCTTATCAAGGAGGCGATCGACGCCCGCCCCGCCGCTTATCGAAGAGTAAACGCCTCTGACCTCAAAACTCTCGTATCGAATCAGCCCGTTGTCGTTGCGCAGCCCGATCATCGTGTCTTTGTCGTTGATGATCGTATCATTGCCCGCGCCGCCTTCGACCGTCGCATACGCCCCGTAATTTTTGATGGAATCGTTTTCGTCGGTGCCGAGCACATTCGCCGCCGACTCATAATTAGCCCTTTTCTCCATTTCCGATCCTTCCTTTCCACCATCCGCCATAGAAATTTAATTCATTGTATCACCTCCGCCCTTTTTGTCAATCGTTTTTAAGCGCCGCCCTCAACGTCTCGAGCAGATTGCCGCCTTCGAACAGCACGCCTCTGACGCCCGCGTTGAGCCCCGAGTCGATATCGCGTTGCTTATCGCCGATCATCAGCGACTGATCTCGAGCGATGTCGAATCGATTGAGCGCGTCGAGGATCATTTTCGGGCGCGGTTTGCGACAGTCGCACTCGACGGAGTATTTCTCGACCGCTCCGCGCGGATGATGCGGGCAATAGTAAAACGCATCGATGTGAGCGCCGACTTTCGAGAGCTCCTCATTCATCCAAGCGTGCAGTCGATTGACGTCGTCCTCCGAGTACATGCCGCGCGCGACCCCGCTCTGATTGGTGATGACGATCGCGAGGTAATTGTTTTGATTGCAGAACTTGATCGCGTCGATGGCGCCGTCGATCCATTTGAAATCCTCGATCCGATAGAGGTAATCGACATCGACGTTAAGAGTGCCGTCCCGATCGAAAAATATTGCCTTCGCCATTATAATCTCCGCCTCCCAAAAAATTTTTATCCCGCCCACCCACCCCGGGCAGGTTACCACCTGCCAACCGTTAAGCCGTAAAAAAAAATGGGAGGCTTTACGCCTCCCGAGTCCCCGACGCCGGTCGGGACGATTCGTTCATATGTACGAGTGTCGATCGAAGAGTAGCGGGTGTAGGTGACCGCCGCCCTTCAAGGTGAGTAGGTTGAGTGTTGATTGAATGTCTTACTTCAAGCCGCGTCGACCGTCAGAGGATAAGCTTATTGCGCCATCCCCTTGAAGCGCCACGTCTTGTTCTCGCGATCCGCAACCCATTGCGAGCCGTTGTTGAGCTGGAAGGTGACGTCCGCAGAGCTGTTGACCTGAATCTTGCCGCCATCCTGCATGCCGACCGCGACTTGATTCTCTTCCATGGTGACGTCATCGAAGTTGATCTCCTCGAGACCGATGTTGAGCAGGTTGACAACGTCATTCTCGTTCTCGGTGACGAAGGTGTCGGCGCCGTTGTGGTTGAGGTAGAAGAACTGCGTCTGACCTTCGGCGTTACCGATCAAGGTGTCGTTTTCGCTGTCGGCACCGCCCCACAGGCTGTTGGAGCCCGCGCCGCCGGTGATGACGTTTTCGGCCGTGTTGCCGGCGATGGTCGCATTGACCGCGCCGCTCACGTCGACATCCTTGATGTTGGTGTAGGTCTTGTTGTCGTAGCCGACCTTGTAGTTGTCGTTGGAGCCGAGCGCCAACCAGAGGTCGACGTTCTCGATCTCGTCATCGGCACTTGCAACGATCGAGCCGTTCTCTTGAGCGATATAGCCCGCAACGTTCTCGCCGTACGTCATCACGGTACCGACCTTGTAAGCCGCATCGCGAATCTGCAACTGAGCCTCGGACGCGTCTTCCGCGGCACCCGCAACGACCAACCGATCGCGACGGCTGACCGTCATCGTCATGGTGTCGCTTTCCGCGTTGTAGGAGAGCATGCCGCCGACCACGCTCTCGGCATAATCGCCGGTGAGCGCGATGCGATCCGCAATGTCCTCGTTGTCCGCGGTGAGCGCCGTGAAGCTGACGAGAGTGTCGACGCCGTAGCCGCTGCCGTACACGAAGGAGGTGCTGCCTTCCTTATCCTCGGCGTGCTTCAAGCCGATCATGAGCGCCGAACCGCCGGTGTTGGCATCGATGGTGCCGTCGCCCTTGCCTGCGACAAACACTTCGTCGGTTACGCCTGCCGCGCCGACCACGCTGACTTCGCCGTTGCTTGCCGCCACCACTTTGATATTATCAAACATGTCGGTGTTGCCGAGGTCGATCACAACGCGATCATCGCTCTCGTAGCTCGAGAAGTCGACTGCCGCAAGATCGCCCAAGCCGACGAACTTCGCCGCCTCGAGATCGGCATCCGCATCCACGACTGCAGTGCTGCTGCCATCGATGACGGTGTAGTTGGTGATGGCGTTGTCGTTGGCGCGGTTCTCGATACGAATCTGCGCAACGCCGTCGTAGGAGAGTTCGGGTCGAACGAGTCCGTTGTCTCCATCCGCGAGCATCGCCGAAGAAGTATCGCTGTCGGTGGTGACGGTGTCGCTGTCGTTTTCGACCGCATAGACGTCCATGATGTTGACCGCGATCGCGCCGATTGCAACCTCGAGCGAGCCGTCGTCTTTGTGCTCGAAGCTCAAGGACGCTCTGCCGTTGACGACATCAGGAATGCTGAGAACGTCGTCGCCCTCTTCGAAGCCCATCTTGAAGCCGGCGATCGTGTCGTGACCGCCGCCGGAGACCATCTGCACGGTGGTGTGATCGTACTCGTCGCGATCGGAGCTGATCGAAACGTAGTCGCTGCCGCCCATGCCGTTGACGATGTCATTGGCGCCCGCAAAGATGATGTCGCCGACGTTGCCGCCAACGAGCGATGCGCCGACCTTATCGGTCTTGGAGCGGACGAAGTTGCCGACGAGAATCTGTGCGTTCGTTGCGTCGCTGAGATCGAGGATATCGGAATTGGTGTTAACGAAGCTGAACGGCTGCATATTGGTGAGGTCGCTCGGGTCGATGAAGTTGACGGTGAGGTTGCCCTCTTCGTCGTCGGTGCCCTGACCGCCGTTGATGCTGAAGGTGTGGCTGCCAACCTGCAGATTGCCGTTGTCATCATAGTAGACATCGCCGCTGATGAGGCTCTCGTAGACGCCCGCGGTGATGAACGCCGCGCCGGTGGTCGGATCGTAATCGGTGACGTTGATGCCGTTGACCACATAGATGCGATCCGCGCCTCCGTCTTGGAGATCGATCGTCTCGAGCGGACCGCCCGCCGCGCTGATCGTATCAGCCTGCGTGCCGCCGCGCATGTTGACAACCGCATTCGCCGCGCTGTTGATCAAGGTGTTGGTGTGATCGCCGCCCTTGATGTTCTTGGTGCCGGTCGCGCTTGCGTCGACGATTGCCGTCGAGCCGCCGCGGTTCGGCAGAGTGACATCCTGGTCGCCGTCCGTCATCGTGATCGCCATGATAGCAGGAACGGTGTCGAAGTTGTAATCGTCGATGCCGAGCGCGCTGTTGAGTGCGCTGTCGAGCGTCGCCGACACATAGTTGCCCCAACCGGTGGTATCGATGCCGCCCTCGTTGGTAGCGATTGCGACTGTGTCATAGCGCGAGAGATCCGGAGCGAGACTGTCGGCCGCCGCCATTGCAGGCGTGTAGATACGAGCAGCTTCGCCGTAACCCTGGATCGAGTTGGCGGAATCGCTGAGAACCAGACGTGTGCCGTTGACATAGTAGGTGCCGGTCGAGTCGGGATCGAGGAGCGTGCCGTTGTTGATGCCGGTAATGGTGTTGTTGGCAACGACATAGCCGTCAGAGTCGTCGGTCGTGAAGGAGCGCTGACCGATGCCGGTGGTGGTGAGTGCGCTTGCGCCGCCAACGGTTACCGGTGCCTGGTTGAAGCCGGTGCCGTTGAGGGTCGCGCCCGCTGCCAAGCCGTCATAGCCGGTGATCGAGCCGTCGCTCAGTTTGATATCGACGCCGTTTGCATCGTTGAGGATGTTGACCTGGCTGCCGTTGAGGTTGTGGCTGCCCTGCGCCGCGGTGATGCCGGTGACGCCGCTGTCGAAGGTGACGAAGCGTGCGGTCTCAACCGTTGCGCCTTCGCTGACGCCGCCGACCGTTGCGATCGTGCCGTCGCTGAGCGCGATCGAGACGATGCCGTCTGCACCCTCGGGCTCGCTGATGCCGATCGTCTGACCCGCAACCGTTGCGCCCGTCGGTACGCCGTAGATCACGCCGTCGATAACGCTGACGCCGTCAGGAATCTGATTGCCGTCCGCATCTTCGACGCCCGCGATGTTGAACGTGGTGCCGTCGCTGTCATAGGTGAAGCTGCCGTCCGCGTTGAGCGTCCAGACGTTGTTGACGAGGTTGAGCTCGAGACCGTTGACGGTGTCGCCGTCGGAATCGGCCCAGGTGTACTCGCGACCGTTGATGGTTGCGATCGTGCCTTCCGCTACGCCGAGCGCATGGATGTTGGAGGCAACGTCGAAGTCGTCGCCGAACACGAGCGCGCCGTTGGCAACCGAGATGTTGTCCGGTCCGACCACGCCGTCCGCATCGACAAAGCTGTCGGCGGTGACGGTGAACTTCGCCGCATCATCGGCATAAGAATCGCGGTAGGTATAGCCGCCGCTGATCGACTGCCAGCCGGTGACGATGTCGGTGACCTCGAAGCCGTTGACGGTGTTGTTGTCGCCCTCGTAGAAGTTGAGCGCTGCGCCGTTGACGGTAACCTTCGTGCCTTCCTCAATGCCGGTGCCGGCAACGTGGAAGTTGGCGGGCGTGGTGTCGAACTCGCCGCTGAACTGCAGTGCGCCGTTGACAACGCTGACGCCGTCAGGAATGTTATCCATCGGGCTCTGATCGACGAACGCCGAGCCGCTCACGGTGAAGGTGGTGGTGTCGCTCTCGTAAGCGAAGCCGCCGTCGACTGCGCTCCAAGCCGCCTTGGTGGGCGCAATGTAGCTTGCGATCTGAGGCTCGTCATCGCTGTTGAAGGTAATGACGACCGCGCCGGTCTGCGAAGCCGCATCGAAGCCGTGAATCGTGTCGCCGTCATACTCCGCATCTGCAGCGAGCGTGACGTTGTCGAGCGTGACGCTGACGATCTCGTCGTCGCTGTTGTACTCGACGTTGACTTTGGTGTCGGCGCTGACGGTGATGTTGTCGATCTCGACCTCATCGTTGGCGGTGATGTAGAGGATGCCGTAGGACTCGCTGTCCTCGGGATCGGCAGGCTCGTAGTACCAAGCGTTCTGCGGGTTGGCGAAGGTGACGTCGCCGTCATCATTCTCGCCGTCGTCCTCGGTGACGGAGCCGTCGCTGTAGATATCGCCCGCGTTGATGCCGCCGATGATGTTGCCGTTCTCGTCGGAGATCACGATGCCGTCCTTCGAGGAGTAGACATCATACGTATGATCGTCGGTGAGGAACTGCACGCCGTTCGGGATCGCCTTGACGAGTTCGGTGACAGCGGTGTTGGTCGCGTCGATCTCTTGGTCATTGGCGTCGAAGTAATGGATAATGCCTTCGCTGTCGAAGTAGACGTAGCTGAGAACCTGCGGCGCAACATACTCTGCGATCTCGAGACCGTTGGAAGTATCGCTGTCGGTATCCTGCAGCTGATAGGTGGTCGAGCCGACATTGACGAGCGTGCCCGCGTTCAAGCCGCTGACGTGGACGTTGGCGATATCGAAGCCGGACGCGAAGTTAATGGTCGAGCCGCTGACTTCGACGCCGTCGGGAGTGCCGTCGCCGTCGCTGTCGACGATTGCCGAGCCGCTGAGAGTGAAGGTGGTGCCTTCGCTGTCATAGCTGAAGCCGCTATCGGTCGCAATCCACGGGGAGATCGTCACATCGGAAGAAGTGTCTTCGCCGGAGGAAGTATCTTCACCGGAAGTGGTGTCTTCGCCCTGCATGATGAGCTCATAACCGTTGTCGGCATTGCCGTCGTTGTCGCCCCATGCGAAGGTCGCGCCTGCGATATCGACGGTTGCGCCGTCGGTCACGCC
Organism: uncultured Selenomonadales bacterium; assembly: GCA_946411735.1. GTDB lineage: Bacteria > Bacillota > Negativicutes > Selenomonadales > Selenomonadaceae > Quinella. The sequence continues at coordinate 4,634 of CAMKFB010000003.1, read as the reverse complement.
GAGGACGTGGATCGCTGCCGCATCGGTGGTGCTGAAGCCGTCGCCGAAGGTGAGCGCGCCGCCTGCAACGCTGATAGCATCGGGCTCGCCGTTGGCATCTGCGTCGGTGGTATAGCCGGCGATCGTGAATTGAGCGGTGCCGTCGTCATAGGTGAAGCCGTCGGCGGTCGCCGTCCAATTGGAGGACGGAGCTGCCGTTGTATCTTCGCCGCCCTGAGCAACAAGCTCAAAGCCGTTGGAAGCATTGCTGTCGCTGTCGCCCCATGCGAAGGTTACGCCGCCGATTGCAACGGTTGCGCCCTCGCTGACGCCGACAACATGGAGATTTGCCGCATCGGTGGTGCTGAAGCCGTCTGCGAACACGAGCTGACCGTTCTCGTCGACGGAGATGTTGTCGGGCTCGCCGTTGGCATCCGCATCGGTGGTATAGCCGGTGACGGTGAATGCCGCCGCGCCGAGGAGCGTCGAAGCAAGATAGGTGAAGCCGCCGTCGATGGTCTGCCAGCCGGTGACGACTGCAGGCTCTTCGGAGGTGGTGTCTTCGCCGCCCTGCGCAACGAGCTCAAAGCCGTTGTCGGCAACGCTGTCGCCGTCAGCCCACGCGAAGGTTACGCCGCCGATCTCGACGGTTGCGCCCTCGTCGACGCCGATAACATGGAGTGCCTCTGCGTCGGTGGTGCTGAAGCCGTCGCCGAAGACGAGCGCGCCGCCTGCAACGCTGATAGCATCGGGCTCGCCGTTGGCATCTGCGTCGGTGGTATAGCCGGCGATCGTGAATTGAGCGGTGCCGTCGTCATAGGTGAAGCCGTCGGCGGTCGCCGTCCAAGCGGAAGCCGGAACGGTGGGCTCGGGCTCAACCTGAGCAACAAGCTCAAAGCCGTTGTCGGCAACGCTGTCGCCATCAGCCCACGCGAAGGTTACGCCGCCGATTTCGACCGTTGCGCCCTCGCTGACGCCGATAACATGAAGTGCCTCTGCATCGGTTGTCGAGAAGCCGTCGCCGAAGACGAGTCCGCCGCTGACGGAGTCATAGCTGATTGCATCGGGAATGCCGTCCGCATTTGCGTCGGTGGTATAGCCGGTAACGGTGAATGCCGCCGCGCCTTCGGTCGTCGCATCGAGGTAGGTGAAGCCGCCGCTGATCGTCTGCCAACCGGTGACAACTTCAGGCTCTGCGGGAGCAACAAGCTCGGAGCCGTTGACTGTATCGCCGTCATTGTCATAGAGGGTGACAGCCGCGCCCGCGACGCTGACCGCATCCGTGCCGAGAATGTGGATATCAGCATTGGTGGTTACGTTGGCGTCGGTGAAGTTCAAGCCGCCGTCGATGACATTGATCGTGTCATAGGAGGTAATGCCGGTGACGGTGATGGCATTGTTGAATGCATAGCCGCCGTCGACTGCCGTCCAGAGATCGAGCTCGAGACCGTTTTCGGTGTCGCCGTCGATCTGCGCAAGGCTGAGACCGTTGACTTTCGTCGTGGCATCCGCCTCGTTTGCGAACACGATGTGCGCGCTGACGCTGTCGGTGAGTGCCTCGAAGGTGAACGCGCCCGCCTCGATCGTCGAGCCGGTGCCGTCCGCTGCAGGCGAGAAGCCGCTGACGGTGAAGCCGTTGACGCCGTCCGCCGCATAGATCGTATTGAATGCGCCGTCGTCAAACATGTTGATTTGAGCGAGCGTGCCGTCGGCTTGCACTTGTTGATAGACTTTGCTGCCTTCGATCGAGATGTTGGTGCCTGCGTCGATGCCGCTGACGGTGATTGCCGTCAGATCCGCGCTGCCGGCATTGAGAACGTTGGTATCGCTGTCATAGATGTCGGCTTTGATGCTTGCCGCATTTGCGCCGAGACCCGCAACCGTCACGCCGTCCTCAACGTAAGTGCCGTTGACGAATGCGAAGTCCGCGCCGGAGACCGTCGCTTCAAGCGCATCACCGCTGTAATCGAGAACCGCGCCTGCCGACAGATTTGCGTACATCGTGAGTGCCGAATCGTCGGAAGCATCCTTAAGGGTCGCTTCGCCTGCCGCAACCGAGAACGCCTTGCCGGAAGCAAATCCGCTGTAGGTGAACTCGTTGATGAACGTGTCGCTTTCGTTGATGCTCTGCGCGATCTGCTGATCGACGTTGATCTCGCTGACTGCGCTCTCGAGGCTGTTGACGGACATCGCGAGCGAAGTGCTGCTGTACGACCAAACGCCGGTAGAGCTGTCTTTCGACCAATTGACAGGAAGCTCCGCGAGGTCGTAACTGCCCATCGTGTCATAGTCGTCGACGACAACCCAACGGGTGCCTGCGGCCGCGCCGCCGTCCTTGGTGTCGTACAGACGAATCGAGGACGAATCGGCGAAGGTGAAGTACGTGGTGTTGAGTTCGATGTGGTTGAACGGCGAAGTATCTTCGTAGGTGTAGATAACCGTGCTCGAATCGGCTCTGAGGAGTCGCGACAAGCGCGGAGTCACGCCGGTCATGTAGAAGCCGTCGCCGTAGAAGACCACGTTATCAGAATCGAGCCCGTTGTATGCGAACGAGGTCAGGGAAGCGACTTCGCTGGTGCCGCTGGTGAATTCGCCGCTATCAAGGTTGAACGAGCCGGCATCATTGACGCGCGCAACCAACGTCGGGTTCTGCAAATCGTTCAGGAAGTAGAGGATTTGCCCGCTGTTGTTGGTGAACGAGACCGCGTCGAGATCGAAGAATGCATCGTTCAAAACGACATTGCTGCTGCCGGTGGAGGGAGGCGTGACGGCACTGATGATCGTCGTGTAAGAAACGAACTCGTCGAACGCGATCGAGAACGTGCTGCCGCTGCCGGCATTGTACGTCCAGGTCGTCTTGTTATCCGTGGTCGATGCGGTCCAAGGATTGAAGAGATTGCCGTTCTCGGCGCCGTTTACCGTATCGTAGTTGTAAGTCTGATCGCCGTAATCGGTGAACTTGATTTTGTTGATGGCAGTAGAGGCCGCCTCAAAGCTGACGCCGCTGTAAACCGCATCGGTAGTGTCAGTGTCGAAGGTGAGAGTGCCGCTCGAATTCGCAAGGGTGAAGCCGGTGAGCGCCAAGGTGCCGTCGGTAGAAAGTTCGACGCTTGCGTCATCCGAAACCGCCGTTACGCCGCGGAGAATACCGCCCTGCACAACGAGTGCGCCGCCGAAGAGATCGTTGTCCTTCAACCAGACGTAGGACTTGAGATTATTCTCGGTCGCGTCGCCGACAAAGATGGCGTTGCTGGCTGTCAGAGTATTGCCGTTTGCCCACAGCGCATTGAAGTCGAGCTGGCTGTTGCCCTCGAGGTTGATGATCGAGGTGTCGCTGCCGGTAATTCCGTCGCTGTAGGTCTTGAAAGTCAGCGTGTCGGTGGTATTGTTGACGAGGATACCGAGATTGACTTCGCTGCTGAGATCGGCAAGCGTGATTGCGTTACCCGAAACCTCAATGAAGTTGCCCTCAACGTCCGCAATCGTATTGCTGTTGCCGGCAAAAGCGAAGAGGTAATCAGTGGTTTCTGCGGAATGAGCTTTATAGCCATCATAGTAACCGATGAGATTGCTGTTGGAGGAGGCAAGCGTTGCATTCTGCAATGCGAGCGTGCCGGTGACCGCGCCGTCGTTGAGGAAGTACTTCGCCATCGTCGTCGTGTCGGTCGTCACGTCATAAGAGTTGACGATCGCGTAAATTTCGTTGGCGCTCTCAACCTTGGTCGTGTCGGTGACGTACGCGTTCTTGATGGTGAGTTGACCCTGCTGTGCAGAGTAGAGCGTTTCATCGGTCGAAGTCGGAACGAGCGTATTGTCGGAGGCAACGAGACCGGTGACGACTGCGGTGCCGCTGGAGGCAACGGTGCCGTCGGAGGCATAATCGTTGTACGCCATGTAGAGCGTCTGACCGGTGGACGAGACCGGACCGGTAACGATGAAGCTGGTCAAGTTGGTGCTATCGCCGGTATCCTTTTCATTGATCGTCCATTTGCCCGCGCTCGTTTGCGTTGCGACAACCGAAGTATCGGAAGTGCCGTCGCCGGACTTATCGAGGCTGATGTAGACGTAGCTGGGACTCGTATTCGCATTAAGACCGCTGGTATACTCGAAAATGAGATTTTCGGAAGTGCTGTTGTTGGTGATGGTCTGGAGCGGCTGATAGTTGGCACTGGTGATGCTTACGACGTTAGAAGAAGCAGAGACAGCGGTGAAGGTATTGGGATCGCTTGTGCTGGTGATCGTCTTGGTGATATTGTTTTTGTTGGTACCGCTGGTATAGACGCTGCTCTCAGAGTCATCTTGATTCCACTTCTCGGTATCGTACGCCGCAGTCGTGCCGGTCGAGCCGGTGTTGCCGCCTTCGGAACCGCTGCCGGTGTTGCTGCCGGTGTCGCCGCCGGATTCGCTGCCGGTGTTGCTGCCGGTGTTGCCCGAAGAACCGCTGCTGCCGCTGGAGCCCGAAGAACCGCTGCTGCCGCTGGAGCCCGAAGAGCCGCTGCTGCCGCTGGAGCCCGAAGAGCCGCTGCTGCCGCTGGAGCCCGAAGAACCGCTGCTGCCGCTGGAGCCCGAAGAGCCGCTGCTGCCGCTGGAGCCCGAAGAGCCGCTGCTGCCGCTGGAGCCCGAAGAACCGCTGCTGCCGCTGGAGCCCGAAGAGC
>CAMKFB010000002.1 GCA_946411735.1 uncultured Selenomonadales bacterium | reverse complement strand
CGACGGTGATGGTGGCGTTATTGGTCTTATCGATCCAATCGGCGTCGATATCGATGCCCAATTGCGAAAGGACGCCCGCCTTGGTTGCGCCGATGAGGTTAAGAACGGAGCCCTCTTGGAAGGAGGTATTGGCGTTGGCGGCGATCGAAATATTGCCGGTGGCATCGAGTGTGCCGTTGATATTGACGGCGGGCTCGAGAGTGGTGGTTTTATTGCTCGGCCAGACGGTGACGGCTGTGCCTGAGAATGAGTCGAAGATGCTGTCGGTAGCGACGTGCTCGGCGCTGACGGCAATGACGATATCGCCGTTGCCTTCGGGGTCGACGGTCATTTGGAGATTTTCGAGGGTATTGACGGTGTCGCCGGCGTTGACGAGGTTGGAGAAGTCGATGTCGGTCTTGGCGTTGAGCGTGGCGGAATCGGCGACGGTGACGGATTGCCCGCGGATGGCGATGGAGTTTCTGGCGTTGATGACGCCGTTAATCTCGACGGCATTGCTTGATGGGGTGAGGAAACCGCCGTTAATATTGGTAGCGAGCTGGGTTTTAAGGTCGGACATGGAGCCGTCGCGGAGGTCTTTGAAGTCGGAGGAATCGACGGCGTAAGCGTTGAAGGAGCCTGCGTTGATGACGCCGCTTTTGCCGACGGCGATGCCTTCGGGCGACAAGAAGTAAAGGTTGCCGTCGATGGCGCCGTCACGGATGGCGTTGATGGTGCCGTTGACATCGACGCGATTGTTGACGAAGTTGACGAGATTGAATGCGTGGACGTCGCCGCCCTGTTGATTGAAGTGCATGTTGGCAATCTCATTCTCCGACAGATTGAACTTGTCGTAGACGCTGCGAGCGAGGTTGCCGTCGAGCTCCTGAGCGTAGAGGTCGTGGACGTTGTCGCTGTCGATGAGGGAATTGCCGTCCTTATCGGTAATGTCGGAGGCGTGAGCGTTGCCCGCGAAGAAGCTGAAGGCGGTGAGCCCGAGGAGGATTTTCCTGACGGCGTCCTTGGAGGGCAGATGCCGCTTAAATTTACGGAGTAAACTCATGGGGATCAATCCTTTCTCAACGAATCTTTTTGTTGTCGATGTAAAGATGGTTGGATGCGATGTTATAAGAGGCGGCTTGGCGCTCGAGCTCCGTCTGCTCGAGCATGGCTTGGAGTGTGGAGGGGAAGGAGACGTTATCGCGAGCGGCGACGAGCAGCCGATATTGTTCGTCGGAGTAAAGGAAATCGTCGATGGAGGGATAAGCGCCGTACTTCTGTTCGAGGGCATAAGCGGTTGTGGATTGCAGATACTCGTCGACGCTGTTGAATGCTCCGTACTTATTGACCAAGATGCCGTCGTGAGTGGTCGCCATATAGACTTCGAGGTCGGTATATCCGATGAATTTATGGTAATCGGGGTTGTCGAGCAGCGTGGCGGCGTGAGCGATGTAATACGCCTCGGGGGAGTCATAGCCCGCCAATTCCCGTTTGAGCTCGTCGAAGGGTTGTTTCTCCCAATTCTTCAAGATATTGGCGGCTTGCTTGGTCTCGTAATCCTCGAGCTTGGAATATTTATTTTCGATATCGGCGAGGATGACTTGAGCCTGCTGCAGGTAGTATTGAAATTCGGTCTCGTAAATTCGTTCGACATTGGCATCATAGCCGTCCTTAATCGAGAGATATTCGGCATACTCGGCGGCGGCGGTGGACTTAAGTTTCTCGAAATCGTCTCGAATTTGTACGTAAGTCTGATATTCGCCGCTGACGGATGCGACATACTCCTCGACGGCTTTACGGAGCGCGCCGACGAAAGTGCCCTCGTAATCGTCTGTGGGAGCGATGAGCCCTGCGTCGATCCACGAACGGGTGAGCTCGTCGACATCGACGTCGTCAATATCGGGCTGATAGGTAGCGGACTGAACGATGGTTGCATTATCGCCGCAAGTGTTGAGGAAAACGTCGCCGCTGTTGGAGGAAATTTGCCCGATGGTCAAGGTTTTATTGAGCGGTGTGCTGATGGCGATATCGTTTTGAGCGGAGACATCGACGGCGCCCGAGGCGTCGAGCATGAGAGGGTTGCCGTACTTGCCGACGGCGCCGTTGGAGGAGGTGAGCTTTATATTTTTTGCGACGACGTTGGGCGTGTGTAAGCCGTTGATATCGCCTGTAGCGGTCAAGGAGACATTGCCGCGCGCGGAGACGTCGATGATGCTCCCGATCGATTCTATATTGATACCTGTGATGTCATCGTGCGCGCGGAGGCAAAGGTTATCGGCGCGCAAGAAGGCGTCGTCGGACTGAACGATGGAGCCGCCGTTGGAGGTCACCGAGAGGACAGCCGATTGGTCGTCGCTGTGCACGTTGCCGTTCAAATAAACGGAGCCGTCGGAGTTGATATCGATGGGACCTTTTGTCTGACCGATGAAGCCGAGAGTGATGGGCTTGGAGGCGTCGATATTGAAGGTGTAAGTCTGCAAGGTGGTATATTCGGTATGAAAATCAGAGTTTGTGTCCGACGAAGCAGAGACGAGTTGGGATTTCGCGGTCAGATACAAAGTGTTATCGATTCGATTGACGGCGGGATTATGCAAGGACAGGGACGCGCCCTTCTCGATTTCGGCGACGGTGATCGTTTGGTTGCAGCGTTCGCCCGACCAAGAGTAAAAAGTAGTTGTTCGCTCCTCGTTGCCGCTCGTCCAAATATATCGCAAACCTTTGGCGGGCAGATATTGAATGTTTTGGCGGTCGAGGGAATTGGGGGCGGTCATGACGGTGTCGTAGAGCATACCGTCACCGAAATGCTCCTTAAGCTGTTGAGCGTAATTGATAATCGTCCTTGTCTGACCGGGGGTAAATTCGTTCCAAGTATCGTTGCCGGTATCGGCGATGGTAATTTTGCCCGCGCGCTGATTGTTGATGAGGTTGCCGAGCTCGATCGGGAGCGAAGAATTGTTTCTGATGTTGATATTGGCGAGCCCGTTGGCGGCGAAGATTTTGCCCTTGCCGGTGGAGGCAATCCGCCCGCTGAGATAAACGGTACCGCCGCCGGTTTCGATATCCTCCGCGCGGAGCCTGCCGTTGACGTAAGAGACGGGCACGTAATAATCGTAGCAGCCCTTAGCGGGGTTATAGACGGCGCCGCTCTTGCCGACGTACTGACCGTCGACGATATCGTCGGGCTTGACGTCGATGATGTAAGAATCATAGCCCGCCTGAATGATGCCGTTGACGTTGATATCAAGGGCGGCGATATAAATATTGGAGCCGGAGATGCGCCCGTCGTTGGTGCCGCCGTCGACGTTGGAGGCAACCGTCATCACATACTCATCCGAATCGGCAGTTACGTCGAGATACTTGCGAGCTTGAGCGGGGGTTCCTTCGGTCTGCTTGACGAAAAGGGCTTCGAGCGACTTACCGATGTTGATCATGCCGTTGACGTAACCCTGATTGAGGGTGCCGTTGGCTTCGATAAGGACGTTTTTGCCGCTGACGGACGCCTCGTTTTTGCCGATAATCTTACCGTCGTCGTCGCGCACGTAATTGGAGCCGATATCGAAGACGGCATCATCGATGACGGAATCTCGATTACCTTCGGAGGTTATGAGTCCGAGGTTGCGCAATTTTTGAGTGACGCGCTCGAGCTCGGCGACATAACCCGACAGCGCGGCGGTATAGACGGTGGTTTGATCGCCCGCGGTATATTGACTGATTAACTCCTCCAAAGCGGTCTTGCGATTGCGAAGTTCGGAGGCGTAATCCATATCGCCTTCGGAGTAATCGAAATCGACATTGGAGGTGACGGTGAGCGAGCCGCTGTTATCGGTGCCCGTGATGTAATAATCGGCGGGGACGACGGTGCTGCTGAGGGTGATGTTGATGTCGTCGTCGTTGGTGCCGGCTTTGACGAGCCCGTTGACGGTGATGCGATTAATCCTGTCGCCGTTGCCGATCTCCAACTGATTGGTCTGATAGGCGTCATTCAAAGAGCCGCGCATTCTGTTACTGTGTCGGACGTTGATTTTGCCTTCGGTGGCGCGGATATTGACGTCGCCGGCGCCGATGATATTGCCCTCGACGGTGACGGAATTATTCTCGGTCAAGTTATAGCTCGAAGTTTGCAAGTTGACGGGGAGGCGGAAAGTGCGCCACGAATTATTGGAGGAATCGGTATTGGCATTGACGACGATCTGTTGCGAGGAATCCTTGGCGCCGCCCGCCTCGACGTTGATGACGCCGCCGGCGCTGACGTTACCGTTTACATCGACGAGATTTTTGCGATTGATATCGTTGGTTGTTCGATTGATGAGAGCGCCCGCGAAGCCTGAGTTATTGCCGATGGAGGAGCTGTTGATTGTGAGGAAATCGTTGGCGCGGGCGGTGAACTCATCATTGGCGTTGAGGGAGGCATTTTTAGCGATGCGGACTTGGTTATCGACGGCGACTTTGGTCTTGGCGTCGGCGTATTTATTGCCGCTTGTGACGGTGCCGATGGCGTTGACCTTATTGAGTATGTTGCCGTCGCTGACGGCGGTGAAGGACTGAGCGCCCTTGGCAGTGACGTTGACGTTGGCGTTGACATCGACGGCGGTTTTCTTATCGACGGTCAGAGCGCTCGTCATATAATTATCGGCGCGCGAATCGAAGTAATTGACCAGGGTATAAATATCGTCGCCGCCTCCGGCGTTGAAATTGCTCCGCGCGGAGACGCTGACGTTGTTGGCGTTGATCGAGGCGCCCTTATCGATGGCGGCGATGGTGTTGCCGCCGATGAAATTATTAACGGCGACGTAAGTGTCGTAATAGTTTTGACGGACGCAAGCGCCGACGTCATCATTGGAGGCGGCATTGACGGTGATGTTATCGACGACGTTCCACTTGCCGCCGACGGACGCCTTGACGGTGACGTTGGAGTTATTGGTCATCGACATTGTGGCGTTAAGAATTGAGTTGCCGTTGCAGGTGGCGTTGACGGTGAGGTTTTCGATGGGGCTTGCGTCGTTTTCGTTGGTGATGTAGGCGGTGACGGAATCGAAAGCGTTGACAGTGGCTCTGACGCTATTGAGTACGTGACGACCGATGTTATTGGAGCTGTCGACGTTGATATTGGCGCCCGCGCCGTAGAATTGGTTGCCGACCTTGACGTTGGTTGTGGTGTCGGTGATGATGTCGGGAGCTTGAGCGGTTGCGCCCGAGGTGGCGGCGAAATTGACGACGTGGGCGTTGAAGTAATTGCCGTTGGAGACTTCGATGGCGGAGTCGCCGCCGAGATTGGCGGTCGAGGGCGATGAAGCCGCGGCGATGGTGGGGTTATACCGTGTGGAGAAATTGATGTTATTGCCCTTGAAAGAATGACCGTTATCCCGAATGGTGATATTGGCGGCGGCGTTATCGATGGCGTTGATGGTGGTGATGAAGGCGTTTGCGACGGTGAGGTCGGCGGCGGTGTCGTTAACGGCGTCGACGTTGATATCGCCTGTAGCGGACAATTTGTTGGCGGAATCGGAGGATCTGTTGATGATCACGCGGGTCGAGGAGTCATTGATGGACTTGACGACGGTGGAGGGGATTCCGAGGGTGGCGAAAAAATCATTGGGGTTGTTGAGCGTGACGGCAAGATTATCCTCCGCGCGGATGTTGAGATTGCCGTTGGTGGCGGTGACGGATGAGCCGCGCAAGCTGACGGCGGTATCGCCCGTTCGTTTGACGGAGTTGAAACTGCTGCCGAACTCGGCGACGTCTGCGCCCGACTGATTGACGGTGGAGTTGATGTTACCTGCCTGACGGGCGGCGATATCGACGGATGAGCCGCTGAGGGTGGAGCCGGCGATAAGGGTCTTGGCGTTATGATTGATGGCGATGACGGTGGCGCCGACGGTGTTGTGCGTGCCGTTGACGAGGTTGGCGTCGATGTGCTCGACGGTATTGATTGTGAGGGCGCCGTCGGCGGTGATGATGGAATCGGCGATATTGGCAGAGACTTCGAGGGGCTTGGTCGATGAGTAGTTCTTGGCTTGACTGAGGAGATTTTGAGCGTAGGCGCTGTCGAGGTCGCTGATGCCGGCATTGACGGCAATCGCCATCAGACTGACGGAGCCGTTGAGCACGGGCGTGGCGGTGAAGTTGCGCGTCGCCTTCGCCTCAATGATGATATCGCCGCTGCCTGTCGGATCGGCAGTCATCGACAGATTTTCGAGGGTATTGACGGTGGTGCCTGCGTTGACGAGCGTGGTGAAGTCGATATCGGTATTCGAAGTCAATTGCGCGCCGTTGAGGGTGATGTTCTGAGCTTGGAGAGTGATATTATTTCGAGCATTGACGATGCCGTTGATATCGACGGAGCCGCCTTCGGACTGCGCGATGAAAGCGCCCGCGTTGATAACGCCCGTCTTACCGACGGCGATGCCCTCGGGCGAGAGGAAATAAAGGTTGCCGTCGATGGCGCCGTTTCTGATGGCGTTGACGGTGCCGTTAATGTCGATGCGCTGATTGACGGTGTTGATAAGGTCGGTGGCGAAGGTGGTGCCGCCCCGTTGATTGAAATGCATGTTGGCAATCTGATTTTGGTCGAGGGAAAATTTGTCGTAAGAGCTGCGGGCGGTGGTGCCGTCGATCTGTTGAGCGTAGAGGTTGTGGACGTTGGCGGTCGGATCGATCAAGGAAGCACCGTTCCGATCGGTAATTTCGGACGCTTGGGCGGGGGTTACGAACAAGCTGAAAGCGGTCAGCCCGAGGAGGATTTTTCTGACGGTGCCGATTCTCATGAGTATCGTTCCTTTCAAGTGTTATGTCATATTATACCATACGTCTGCAATAAAAAAACGCTCGAAACAAACTCGAGCGCTGATTGAAAGGATTGAATTGGCATCAGATGTTGCCGTTGATAGAGAAGTGGATGCGAGTTTTATCGAGATGTTCTCCGCCGAAGTGACGTTTCAAGGGAACGCCGAGAGTCAAACTCAAGCTGCAATTTTTGAGGTAAGCGTTGAGCCCGACGCCGGTGGAGACGAGGTCGTTTTCGCCGTCGATGACGGTGGAGCCGTAGACGCGCCCGTAATCGACGAAGGTCAGAGCGCGTACGCGTTTGCTTTTATCGAGCGGCAGAACGTACTCGAGATTGGCGGTGAAACCTTCTTCGCCGCCGAGATAAGATTCTTCGTAGCCGCGGACGGAATTACTTCCGCCGATGAAGAAGCGATCGCTGGAACCCAGCCCTTGACGAGAGCTCAACTGCGCCTCGAAAGATGATTGAAGGGATTGCCCGCCCGACCACTGTCGCTGCCAAAAACCGCTGAGCTCGTAATTGACGGCGTCGCCGGTGGCGCCTGTCAAATCCTGCCGTCGAACGAAGCGCGCGGAGTGCTTATGATAGAAAATGGAGTGATTGCCGTAATGCGTGAAGGACACATAAGGGATGTAGCGATTGACGTTATCATCGACCCAACGGAGGCGCAAATCGGTCTTGGTGCCGAAATCGGTTTTGGACTCCTGATGTTGATATTGGAAACCCGCCTCGTAGCGCGAATGGCGGTCGACCTTGAACGGGACGCGCAAGGTGACGCCCGCGCTGTAGGAATCGCTTTCGACGCCGAAGGACTTCATTTGCCCCTTGATATTTTCGGTATTGTTATTACTGTAATCGAAGTCGAGTTTGATGCCGCGATGTCCGAGCGGGAGGGTATAGCCGGTGCCCCAAGCCTCAGTACCCTTGGAGTGCTGCCAATAGAGGCGGAAGGCGTCGCGTTGATTGGTGAGACTGCGATTATTGTAGAAAACGTATTCGCGCCAACGCCCCGAGCTGTCGTAGCCGTTATTATCGGCCATAATCGACAGCCGCTGATTGGCGGGCTCGAAAGCGTAGATGTCGTAATCGGTGGTGCCGAACTCGGCGCCCGCCTTCATTGCCATGCGAAGCTGCACATCGTTGACGCCGTTGAACCACTGAAGGTGCTCGTTGACGCGGACGGTGTTATCGAGCGCGCCCTTGGTGAGCGGGAAACTGTTTTTGATATAGCTGTCGAGCGTGTGCTTATTGTTAATGACGTTGACATTGCCGGTGCGCCCCTCGAGCAGCCCGATCTGCACCACGCCCTCGTGAATGCGTTGCGGGGGAAGGTAAGCGCGGCAAGTCATATAGCCCTTGTCGGCGTAGAGGGCGTTGATCTTCTCGATCATGGCGTTGATGTCGTTGAGACTGATATCGCGGTCGAGATATTCATCAGCGATGCTCTTGAGCTCGTCCTCGGACAAAAGCTCCGACGGCGAAAATTCGACGCGCTTGAGCGTGAACGTGACGGAGGACTGATCGGTCTGCTCGGGCGTTTCTTCCTGCTCGACCTCGGCGCGGCGGCTCTGTTCGTCCTCGTTAATCTGGTCGATGACGCGTTGACGTTCGAGCGCCTCTTGAGCGCGGCGCATTTGAGCGCCGGCATCGTCGCCGCCCTCGGCAGCAGCGAACGCCGTCGAGCACATCACAGACATCAACAGCGCGGCGACCAATGAGCGTTTCATTCGCCCCAAACCGCCTTCATCAAGCGACGATAGCCGCCGTCCTTACCGTTGAGGTAGGCGATGATGCTGTCGAAGAGCACATAAATTTCGTCGCCGTTGAGGTCGTTCATGAAACTCAAGCAGACGTCGAGGAGCAAATCGCCGCCGGCGTTGGTGTAAACTTTGAAGGGTTTGAAGCGGGCGTTCTCGGCGTTGGCGGCAGCGGCGATGGCGTTGGCGTTCTCGGGTGTCTGCGCCTGCGCTTGGAGCTGGACGCGAATCATGGTGAAGATAGACTTGTCGACGATGACGACCAGCGGCAAGCTCTGACCTTCGATGGTCATGCGCGAGCGGAAAGCGACGGTCTCCTGCTCGTCGTTCTCGAGCTCCTCGATCTCGAAAACTTTGATCTCCTTCTCGTCGAGATATGCTTTAAACTGTTCAGCCTTATTAGTCATAGTTAAGCCTCCAAAAATTTTTTGCGGATTAAGCGGCGTTGGTTGCGCCGCCCAAAAATTATACTTATCGATTGCAATTTAGTCAACGATTTTCGATCGAGAATTGCAAGGGCGCGGCGCGCGTGGTATAATTGGCGCGGGTGATGACGATGTTAATATGGATATTGGTAATCGGCACGTTCGGCATCCTCAACACGGAGATGGGTGTAATCGGAATCCTGCCGTATGTGGCGCGCGAGTTCAACGTGGACATCGTGACGGCGAGCCTGCTGATAAGTCTGTTCGCGTTGGGCGTGGGCATTGCGGGTCCGACGATGCCGCTTTTGTGCTCGAGGTTCCCGCGCAAGCCGATGATGATATTCGTGCTGGGGCTGTTCACGGTGTGCAACGTGGGCTCGATGTTGACTTCGGACTTCGACACGCTGTTGATGTTGCGGGTAGTGCCGTCGTTCTTCCATCCGGTGTATTGCGCGATGGCGTTTTCGATCGCGGCGGAGCTTGGCGGCAAGAATGCGCCGCGCGAAGTGGCGAAGATCAACATAGGCGTGAGCGCGGGCATGGTAGTGGGCGTGCCGATCAGCAACTTCCTGGCGGAGACGTTCAATTTAGAGACGGCGTTCGGATTTTTCGCGTTGGTGACGCTGGCGGCGTTGATAGCGACAATCATATTCATTCGCCCGTTCAAAGCGACGAAGCCGCTGAGCTACGGGGCGCAAATCGGGGTATTGCGGCGGTCGATGGTGTGGGCGTCGATCTTTGCGGTAATCTTTTTGAACGGCTCGGTATTCGGCTGTTTCAACTATCTGGCGGCATACCTGTCAGAGGTGACGATGGCGGCGCCGACGGTGGTATCGATCCTGCTGTTCGTGTACGGGCTGTGCAACATCTTCGGGAGCATGATAGCGGGCGGATTGTTGACGGTGCAGCCGACGTGGACGGTCAAACTGTTTCCGATTGCGCTGATGTTGGTGTACGTGATGCTGATGGCGGGGGGCTCGACGGCGGTGTGGTCGATGTCGATCCTGACGGTGTTATGGGGCTTGCTGGGCGGCATCAACGCGAACATCAACCAATATTGGCTGTCGCATGCGGCGCCCGAAGCACCCGATTTTGCCAACGGATTATTTTTGACGGCGGCGAATGTGGGGACGATGTCGGCGACGGCGTTTTGCGGGCTGTTCATCGACCACATATCGACGGGCGCGGTGATAGGCGGCGGCATGATTTATGCGGTGATCGCGCTGGCAATCGTGTGGTGGCAATGTCGGAGCCGCTCATTCTTCGCTCGATAAAATTTCCTTCATGCGCTCGAGCGCGGCGCGATGATCCTCGATCAAATTCCAGACGGCGTCCTCTGATAAAACTCCGCGCTTGAGATCGGGCGGCAATTTACCCGCCTCGTCATCGTCGAAATCGCGGCGCCACTGACCGTCATCGTAATACTCGACCAGCGCCATATATTTGGAGCGGACGTCGAAATAGTAATCGAGGGCATCATTCAAGAGATCGACGGCGGCGCGGGACTCGTCGAGGCATTCTTCCATCAATCGTATGCGATTAATTTGTTCCATCAGCTTCACCCGCCTTCTCGACCAATCGGCGCCCGAGGTTGTAAGCGTTGTCGAGGTCGATTGGAAATTGTTTATCGCGATGCTCACGCTTCTTGGTCTCGTCGAACATATTGATGTCGTAGCGGGAGTAATCGTTGAACTGATAGGTGTCGCAGGAATAAAGCACTTCGCTGTGACCGAACGCCGCCCTGAGATTATCGGCGGTGACCTCGAGCAGGAGCGGATAATTGAAGCGTTCCATCCACGATTCGGGGCAATTCATTGTATAGATGACGGCGGTGGGGACGAGCTTATCGCGCACGCGCAGATGCTGACCGTTCTCGTCGACCATATAAGTGATGAGAGGAAAAACGAGCCGCTCAATGAAGGAGCGCAATTGACCCGTGGGCGCGCTGAGATAGACGGGGCTGCCGCAGACGATAACATCAGCGGCGACGCACTTTTCGAGAATGGGGCGGAGGGCGTCCTTGACAGCGCAAAGCCCGTTGGTTTTAGAGTTTTTGAGCTTGCAAGCGAAACACGACTTGCAGCCGGTGAACTCGCTTGCGAACAGATGAATCATCTCTGTGTCGGCGCCGGCGGACTCGGCGCCCTTGCGCGCGGCGTCGAGCATCTTGAAAGTATTTTGATTGCGGCGGGGACTGCCGTTGATAAATACAGCTCTCATAAAGAATCTCCTTTGACGAAACAGATTGGAGTGATGACGGATGAGCAAATGGGCGATAGCGTACACGTCGGTGACGGGCAACACGCGGCAGGTGGCGGAGGCGATCGCGCGGGCGTCGGGCGGCGACCTGTTCAACATCGACGAGAGCATGCCCAATCTCGAGGGCTATGAAATAGTGGCGCTGGGCTATTGGCTCAAGCGCGGGGCGCCCGATCCGGTGATGAAAAATTTCCTGCCGACGGTGCGCAACGTTCGAGTGGTATTATTCGAGACGCATGGGGTCGAGAACGGTTCGGAGCATGTGGTGACGGCGTTCGCGCGAGCGGCGTATTTGCTGGGCAAGGGCTGTGACATTTTGGGTACGTTTGACTGTCAAGGGCGTGTCGATCCCGAGCTGATCGAGAAGAGGAAAGCGGCGGGCGCGGACGATCCGCACAACACGGTCGACAGCGTGAAGCGATGGGAGCGCGCCTCGACCCATCCCGACGAAGAAGATTTGCGCCGCGCGGAGGAATTTGTCAGCAAGATCGAACAGAAATTGATCCTCCGACAGAAATACCTCAGCTCGGCGCCGTTCTTCAATCGTTGATCACAAATCCGAAGCCCACGCTTTGACCTCGTCGAGCGAAGTGTTTGCGAAGAAGCACTTACCGTTCTTCCAATTGCCGACCTTGGCGAGGTTGGCGATGTAGCTGCCGCTGGTGCCGATATCGGAGCCGCCGCTGGTGCAAATGGGGATGACGGTCTTGCCGTTCCAATCGTACTGCTCGACAAAAGTATCGATGATGCGGGGCGCCTGATGCCACCAGATGGGATAAGCGATGACGACGGTTTTATACTGCTCGAAATTGGCGACGGTGCCATCGATGGCGGGGCGGGCGGAGTCGTCATTCATCTCGAGCGTGGAGCGGGACTGTTCGTTGTGCCAATCGAGGTCTTCGGCGGTGTAAGGTTGAGCGGGTTTAATCTCGAAAAGGTCGGCGTTAAGCACTTGGGCGGCATTTTCGGCCAACGCTTTGGTATGTCCCGAGCACGAGAAGTACGCGACCAAGGTTGTGGTGGTTGGCGCCTTGGCGGGCTCGGCTTCGGCGGCGGGGGTTTCGGACTTGGCGGCTTCGTTGCCGCACGCGGTTAACACCATCACCAACGCCAACATCAATGTCATCAATAATTTTCGCATCGTAAAACTCCTTTCAAACCGTGTTGAATCATTTCAATTTCGCGTAAGCGGCGGGGTTGACCGGCTCGAGCCACTCATTGGACTGATCGGTGCCTGCGACCTCGATGGCAAGGTGTTGGAAAACGGAGTTGGGGGCGGCGCCATGCCAATGTTTGACGTTGGCGGGGATGTTGACGACGTCGCCGGGCTTAAGTTCGCGCGGCTCCTCGCCCCACGCCTGATAGTAGCCGCGCCCCGCGGTGACGATCAAAATCTGACCGCCGCCGGTGGAGGCGTGATGGACATGCCAATGATTTCTGCAGCCGACGTCGAAGGTAACGTTGGCGACGATGACCTGTTCGAGCGACAGCATCTTAAGGTAGCTCTGACCGTCAAAGAACTGCGCGTACTTGTCATTGGGCGCGCCGATATCGAACGGGCTCTGCTTCTTCAACTCTTCCAATGTCATAATGATTTCCTCCTTTGATTGTTGATAAAATCCGCCGACGAAATGATCTCCTCGTCGTCGAACACTCGGTTCAAAAACGCGGGCTTGCCGTCTCGATCGTCGCACGTCATTCGACAGCGCGGATAATCGGAGCAGCCCCAAAATTCTCCGTTGCGCCCTTTGCGCTTGACCATGATCCCGCGCCCGCACCTCGGACACAAAATTTTATCGTCGCCGACCAACTTCGCCGTCGCATCATTCGCCATCGAGCACAGCCGCCGCGTGAATTCCGCTTGCCCGTCAAGAAAATCCTCGAGCGTGCCCGCGCCCTCCGACATCGAGTGCAACTTATCCTCCCAAATCGCCGTCGCGTCGGGATAAGTCATTTCGTCGGGCAACATGTCTATCAACAGATACGCCCGCTCCGTCGGCTCGAGCTCCTTTTTTCTGCCGAGCGGCTTCAAAAACTGCCGCGTGATGAGCTCGTCGATGATTGACGCGCGCGTTGCCTCCGTCCCGATCCCGTACACGTCCTTGAGTTGCTTCTTCGACTCGGGATTTTTGACGTACTTGTGAATGTCCTTCATTCCCTGCACCAGACTTGAGGCGGTGAAGCGCGGTGGCGGCTTGGTCGTTTTTTTGAGCATCGACCCCGATTGGTACTCAACCGCGTCGCCCTTTGACATCGCCGGCAACAAAACTTCGGCGTCTTCGTCTTCGGCGAACGGCTTTTTCTTCGTCGGATATAATTCCTTCCAACCGAGCGCCTTCACCACTCGACCGCGCGCCGCAAATTTTTCCTCTTTGTACTTCACCTCGACGTTGGTCTCGTCGTACACGAACGGCTGATGGAATTGCGCCGCATAGCCCCGCGCCACCAACATATAAATGTTGAGCTCCTCCGCCGTGACCGTTTTGGGGTTGAGCGAGTTGAGCGTCGGGATGATCGCGTGATGCGCCGTAATCTTTTTATCGTTCCACGCCCGACTTCGAATCGACGCGTCCGCCTTCAACATCAAATGACGCAACTCCGGCGTCGCCTCGAAATTCCGCAGTATCCTCGCGCCGTCCTTGAATTGATTGGTCGGCAGGAATGAGCAATCGGAGCGCGGATAAGTCGTCAGCTTTTTTTCGTAGAGCTTTTGAGCTATGTCGAGCACGCGTTGAGGCTCGTAGCCGAATTGTTTGCCCGCCGCGATCTGCAGCGCCGACAGCGAAAACGGCAACGGCGCCGGCTCCTTTTTCTCCTTCGTCTGACAGAGAATGATTTTCCCGTCGTGCGGCGCCGCCTCAAATTGTTTCAACATCGCCTCCGCCAATTTTTTGTCGATCAGCCGATTTTCGGAGTCGAATGCCTTCGGATGTAATTCCGTCATAAATTTTTCCGACGGCTTCCATTGAGCGACGAAGGCGCCGTTGGCATGCAAAAACTCCGCGCGGATCAAAAAATAATCGACGGGCTTGAAATTTTTAATCTCGCGCTCGCGTCGAACGACCAGCCCCAAGGTCGGCGTTTTCACCCGCCCGATCGGCAGCACAAAATCTCTGTGACCGGCTCGTCGCGCGGCAAGAGTGTAAGCGCGCGACAAATTCATCCCGATCAACCAATCAGCCCTCGAGCGCGCCAACGCCGACTGCTTCAGATTAAGAAACTCGCCGTTGTCGCGAAGGTTGGCATTGGCGCGTTTGATGCTCTGCTCGTCGAGCGCGTTGAGCAAAATCCGCTTGACGGGCTTTTTATTGCCAACGAAGTCGAGAACCTCATCGACAAGCAATTGCCCCTCACGATCGGGATCGCCCGCGTGCACAATCTCGTCCGCCTTGCCGATCAGCCGCTTGACCACATCAAACTGAGCCTCCGCGTTCTTATCGACGTGCAACTTCCACTCCCGAGGAATAATCGGCAAGTCGGCGGCATCCCAACGCTTATAGCGCTCGTCATAGCCCTCGGGCTCATCCTGTTGAAGAACGTGCCCGTAAAGCCACGTGACAATGCCGTCGCCGGTGACGATGTAGCTTTTGCCCTTGACGGTGTGCGGGGAGGCAAGGCAAGCGGCGATCTCGCGCCCCATGCTCGGCTTTTCGGCGATGTAGAGTCTCAATCGGCATCAGTCCTTCCGTTGACGAACATCTCTCGAAACAGGCGCAGGAAATTTTGACACGCCGTCGACAGCGATTGATCTTTGAGCCAGCTGATGACGGTGTGCGTGGTCATTTCCGGCTCGACCAGCCGCTTATATATGAGCCCGCCCTCGGTCGAGAGCGCTTGCGACGACATTGGGAACATCGCAATCCCCAAATTCATTCGCGCCATCAGCAGCCCTTGAATGAAGCTGTCGGAGACGCAAAAAATTTTCGGCTCGAACCCAAGCCGCTTGCAATTGCTGACGAAAATCGACTTCCAACGGAGCGGGATGATCAACGATTGCCCCTCGAGCTCGGCAAGTCGAACTTCGTCGGGGGCGGCGCCGATCGGATTGTGTTCATTCATCAGCATCACGAAGGGCTCGTGCGGCAGGACGATCGAGTTGTAAGTTTCGTTGTCGACCTGCGTGCGGGTGACGGCGATTTCGAGCTGACGGCTGTCGAGCATCTCGAGAATGCGCGCGCCCTCCGACTCCCAAATCTCGAACGTGACATCGGGATAAAGTTGGTGGAATCGATTGATGAGCTCGGGCAAAATCATCGCGCCGGAGGTGGTGATGGCGCCGATACGAATTGAGCCGCTCGAGCCCGCGCCGATATCGCTCATTTCGCGAACGGTGCCGTCGATGAAGCCGAGAATTTTTTCGACGCGGGTATAAAAAACTCGACCGGCGACGGTGAGTCTGATGTGGCGCGAGCCGCGATCGAACAGCTTGACGCCGAGCTCCTCCTCGAGCCGCTTGATTTGTTTCGAGAGGACGGGCTGAGCAACGTCGAGCCGCTGAGCGGCGTGGCTGATATTGCCCTCCTCGACGACCGCGCAAAACGCCCGCATATCTTTGATTCCGACGCTCATAATATCACCACATATAACCGTGATCGAGCGGACCGCAGCCGTGACCGAGCGACAAGCCCGTCGACAGGGCGCCCGTCAAATATTTTTTCGCCGAGCCGATCGATTTAATCATCGGCAAGCCCTTGGCAAGATTGGCGGCAATCGCCGAAGAAAGCGTGCAGCCTGTGCCGTGAGTGTTTTTGGTGTCGACGTGCACGCCGAAAAACCATTGAAAGCCCTCGGCGGTGCACAGCAGATCGGTCGCCACGCTCTTGAGATGCCCGCCCTTGGCCAGCACCGCGCAACCGTACTCTTCGAACAGCATCCGCGCGGAGCGCTCCATATCGGATTTGGTCTTGACGGCGTCGAAGGGCTGATCGGTGAGCACGGCCAGCTCGAACAAATTGGGCGTGATGAGTTCGGCGAGCGGGAACAATTTTTTGAGCGCGTCGATTGCGTCATCGGAGATCAACTTCGAGCCGCTGGTCGAGATCATCACAGGATCGAGCACGACGTGTTGAGGCTTGTAAGTTTTGAGGCGATTGTCGATCACATCAATCAGGCGCGTCGATGAGACCATTCCGATTTTGACGGCGGCGGGCGGAATGTCCTCGAAAACGGCGTCGAGTTGGGCGGCGAGGATATCGGGCGTGACATCCATGACGGCTTTGACGCCGAGTGTGTTTTGGGCGGTGACGGCGGTGAGGGCGGACATTCCGTAGACGCCGTTGGCGATGAAAGTTTTCAAATCGGCTTGAATGCCGGCGCCGCCGGAGGAATCCGAGCCGGCGATCGACAGCACCGCCTTCAATTTTTTTTCTACCATCAGAGCCCCTCCAGCAGGTTTGTGACGGTGCTCAAATAATTTTCGCGATCGACCGTCGAAACTTCGCCCGTCCGACGCACTTTGATCTCGACCGTGCCTTCCTTGATCGCCTTCGGTCCGATTGTGATCCGCAGCGGATAACCGATCAGATCGCAATCCGTGAACTTCACGCCCGCGCGCTCCGACCGATCGTCGAGCAGCACATCAACGCCCTCCGCGCGGAGATCCTCATAAATTTTCTCCGCCGCGCTCAACTGATCGGCGTTTTTGGCGTTGACCGGCACGACCACCGCTTCAAACGGCGCGATCGCTCGAGACCAAATAATTCCGTTCTCGTCGTTGGATTGCTCGATCGCTGCCTGCATCGTCCGACCCACGCCGATCCCGTAGCAGCCCATCTCGAAAAATTTCTCCCGCCCGTTCTCGTCGAGGAAGGAGGCGTTGAGCGCCTTGCTGTATTTATTCCCGAGCGTAAACACTTGACCGACTTCGATCCCGCGCGTCATCTTGAGCGGCGCCCCGCAATGCGGACAAGGATCGCCCGCCTTCACCAAGCGAATGTCCGCCACGATCAACTTCTCGCGCTCGAAATCGCGCCGCGGATTGACATTGATGAAATGATGATTCGTCTCGTTGGCGCCGGCGACCGCGTTATACATCTCCATTACCGTCGGGTCGACCACGATCACCGTGCCGTCTTTTATCCCGATCGGACTCATAAAGCCCGCCGAGCCGCCTGCCGCCGTAATCGCCGCCTCCTCCGCCATGTGCAGATGCAAAGCGCCCTCGACGGCGTTGAGAATTTTAATCTCGTTGACGTCGTGATCGCCGCGCACGAACGCAAGGATCAATCGCCCGTCATCATCTTGGAAGGCGACCGCCTTGATCGTCCGCTCGATCGGCACGTTGAGATAATTCTTGACCAGCTCGATCGTATGCGTGCCGGGCGTATGAACTTTTTCGAGCGGCTTCATCTCCTCCGCCTCGACCGTGATCGTTTTGAGCTCCGCCTTTTCGTCCGACGCCGCGTAATCGCACGCCTCGCAATACGCTATCGACGACTCGCCCGATGGCGCCAGCACCGTGAACTCATGCGAATGCCCGCCGCCTATCGCGCCGTTATCTGCCTCCACCGGTCGAAACTTCAGCCCGCAACGCGTGAACACTCGAGAATACGCATCATACATCTTTTCATACGACGCGTTCATCCCCTCGGCGTCCTTATCGAACGAATACAAATCCTTCATGATAAATTCGCGCGACCGCATCAGCCCGAAGCGCGGGCGAATTTCGTCGCGATACTTGTTTTGAATTTGATAGAGCATCAACGGCAATTGCTTGTAGGAGCGAACCTCGTCGCGCACCAGCGCCGTCACGATCTCCTCGTGCGTCGGTCCGAGCGCAAACGCCCGCCCGTGCCGATCCTCCAATCGCATCAGCTCATCGCCGTATACGTTCCACCGACCGCTCTCGAGCCACAACTCCGCCGGCTGCATGATCGGCATCATGATCTCTTGACCGCCCTTGGCGTCCATTTCCTCGCGAATGATCTGCTCGATTTTTTTGATCGTCCGCCACGCCAACGGCAGGTAGGTATAAACGCCGCCCGCGATTTTGCGCACCAGCCCCGCGCGGAGCATCAGCTTATGACTGACCAGTTCCGCCTCGGCGGGCACTTCGCGCAGCGTCGGCGCGTACAATTGACTTGCTCTCAATGACATTCACTCCCAAATTTATTTTTTCGTCGAGAATCGCGTCGAGCCCGAGCGCGCGCTCATCGACTTCGGCGATCAGCTGAGACAACTCGTTGCTCTCATTGCCGCCGCCAAACCGATAGACATCGACGGTCGGAGCGATCGGATTGGGGTCGACCGCAAGCACGCCGTTGCCGCCGACAAGTTCCCCGTTGACGTAAACGCTGCGATTGCCGGCGTCGTCCTCGAACGTAATCTCCGCATCGACCGCATCTTTCAACGTGAGTTTCTTGCCGCCGATCTTGAGGATCACGTCGTCGTTTTTGACCGAGCTGCCGGTGATCGTCACGCCGAGCGCCTTGATCACGTCCTCGCCCGCCGTGTAATCGTTGATAAAATCGTTGCCCTTGCCGCTCAGCTCCCCGTTGACGTAAACGCTGCGATTGCCGGCGCCGCCCTCGACCACGTCCTTCAACGTGAGTTGCCTGCCGCCGAAGCGGAGGATTACGTCGTCGTTTTTCGTCGAGCCGCCGCTAAGCGGAGCGAAGTGACATCCGCTCCCAAATTAATTTTTTCGTCGAGAATCGCGTCGAGCCCGAGCGCGCGCTCATCGACTTCGGCGATCAGCTGAGACAACTCGTTGCTCTCATTGCCGCCGCCAAACCGATAGACATCGACGGTCGGAGCGATCGGATTGGGGTCGACCGCAAGCACGCCGTTGCCGCCGACAAGTTCCCCGTTGACGTAAACGCTGCGATTGCCGGCGTCGTCCTCGAACGTAATCTCCGCATCGACCGCATCTTTCAACGTGAGTTTCTTGCCGCCGATCTTGAGGATCACGTCGTCGTTTTTGACCGAGCTGCCGGTGATCGTCACGCCGAGCGCCTTGATCACGTCCTCGCCCGCCGTGTAATCGTTGATGAAATCGTTGCCCTTGCCGTCAAATACGAACACGTCTTGACCTTCGCCGCCGTGCAGAGAATCATTGCCCGCCCCGCCGCTCAGCGTGTCGTCGCCGTCGTAGCCAATCAGAATGTCCTTGCCCTTGCCGCCGTCAAGCGAATCCGCGCCAAGCCCGCCGATTATTATATTCGCCTTCTTGTCTCCGACAATCTCAATCGGCTCCGCGCGGAGCGAAGCGTTGACGAGCGCGGCGGTGTACTGATAATCGTCGGCGTTGAAAGTATCGTCGGCGGTATCGTCGAGGATCACGTAAGAATTTTTGAAGTCGTAGGAGGTGCCGTCGCCGAGGTCGACAACCAGCTCCGATTGCTCCAGCCCGAGCATCGTTTCAATCCGATTGGCGGTTTTGATGAAGGCGGCGGCTTTTTTGTCGACATTCTTATCCTTCTCGACGGCGCTGCTCAACTGTTTGTATCGAGTGTTGAGCGCCGCGTACTGCGCCAGCGCGACAACGGTTTTAGCACCATCGGGCATGTTCTCGAGGATATAACTTTCGAGCTCCGATCGGATGGTGCTCTTGACGGCGTCATCGCCGAAAACCTCTTTTATGATATCGGACGTGCTCGCGCCGCTCGAGTACAGCGATCGGATTGTCTCGGCAAGGCGGACGGTGTCGGCGATGTTCTGAAGGGTGTTCCACGTCGAGTTGACGAAGTCGGCGGCAAGGTCGCGGAGTGTAGCGACGTAAGACGTGAGCGTATCTTTACTGAAATCCTTCCACGAAATTTCGGAGTCGTGAGTTTCGCCGGCGGCGTCGGTCCACGCGACGACCGAGCTGATCGTGCCGATAGTGTTGAGGAAAAACGGAAACACGCCGGTCTTGAGCGGATTGTAGGACAGGGCGTAAGTGGTGTCGTTGACGGTAACGTTTTGCGGGCGAATGTTTTTGAAGGCGCTGACGAGCGACGAAACAACCGAGTTGAAGATTGAAAAGACATTCAGCGTGGTGGTTTCATCGACGGAGGCGGTGATTTTATCGGCGACGGTATTGGCGAAGGCGTCAATGACTTCGTCGGGAAGGTCGTCGTCGGCGGAAATTTTTTCCTTGATCGACTCGATCAGCTCGGCGCGGGCGGCATCTTCGGCGTCAACGGAGTCGGCGTCGGAAATTTTTGTGGTGATGGCGCTTTCGATCGACGTGAGAATGGCGCGCGCCTCATTGAGCAATGTATCAGACATAAAGCATCAACCTTTCAAAATCCGATCGATCTCATTGAAGAGTTCGCTGACGAGATCGACCTCAGGAACCTTGCGCACGATTTGCCCGCGTCGAAACACAATGCCCTCGCCGTTGGCGCCCGCGATGCCCACATCCGCCTCGCGCGCCTCGCCGGGACCGTTGACGATGCAGCCCATGACGGCGACGGTGATGGGTTGTTTGACGGTCGAAAGGCGTTGTTCGACGGCGGCGGCAATCGACGGCAGATCGATGGTCGTCCTGCCGCAAGTTGGGCAAGAGATCAAAGTTGCGCCGTATTGACGGAGCCCGAGCGATTTAAGAATTTCGTAGGCGACTTTGACTTCGACGATCGGATCGCCCGTCAACGAAACGCGGATCGTATCGCCGATGCCCTCGGCAAGCAGCGCTCCGATCCCGACGGCGGATTTAATCACGCCGCTGTTGACGGTGCCCGCCTCGGTGATGCCCACGTGCAGCGGGTAATCGACGGCGGCGCTCATCAATCGATAGGCGGCGACGGTAAGCGGGACGTCGTGCGCCTTGAGAGAAATTTTGATGTCGAAAAAGTTTTCGTCCTCGAGAATGCGGACGTGCTCGAGCGCGGACTCGACGAGCCCCTCGGCAGTGACGCCGCCGTATTTGTTGAGGATGTGACGGCTGAGGGAACCGGCGTTGACGCCGATCCGAATCGGGATGTGATGAATTTTTGCCTCGTTGACGACGGCTTTGACGTGGGCGGCGCCGCCGATATTGCCCGGGTTCAATCGGAGTCCCGCGATGCCTTGAGCGATCGCCTCGAGCGCAAGTTTGTAATCGAAATGAATGTCGGCGATGAGCGGCACGCGGGCGGCTTTGACGATGGCGCCGAGCGCTTGAGCGGCGTCAAGATCGGGCACGGCAAGGCGAACGATATCGGCGCCGGCGTCGGCAAGCGCGTTAATCTGCTCGACCGTGGCGTTGACGTCGGCGGTTTTGGTGTTCGTCATTGACTGGACGGAAATCGGCGCGCCGCCCCCGATTTTCACTCCTCCGACATCAATCTGCCGCGTCTTCTTACGTTCAATCATTGATCTCCTCCGGCGTCTTAATCTGCAGCTGACCGTCGGCGGTTCGATAGACCACTCGAGCGATCCGCGCGTTCTTGAGCATTCGACGACAGAGTTTGCACGGCGCGCCCGAAGCGATCGAGCCGTCGGCGACGTTGATGCCCGCAATGTAAATTGTGGCGCCGATCATTCTGTCGGGGTCGGCGTTGATGATCGCGTTCTGCTCGGCGTGCACGGCAACGCACAGCTCATAGCGCTCGCCCTTGGGCACCTTGAGCCGTTCGCGCTCGCAAACGCCCGTATCGATGCAATTGGGTTCGCCGCGCGGCGCTCCGTTGTAGCCGGTACCGACTATGACGTTGTCCTTGACGATGACCGCGCCGTAGCGCCGACGCAGGCACGTGGCGCGCCGACCGACAGCAAGCGCGATGTCCAAAAAGTATTCATTCCAATCGGGTCGATCCATAAAAAAATCGCCTCTCAGTCAAATTCCAAATAAATATTTCGAGCCGCCGCCGCCCGAGTGAACAGTTGAAGGCGCTCGGGATGCGCCACGACCGAACGAATAAAATCGGCAAGATACTCCTCGAAAATCGCCTCTCGAGCGCACAGATCGAAGAGCCGCTCAAAATTTTCGGCGCGGTCGATGTCGTACTCGATCCGATGAATCAGTCTCGACAGCTCCGCGCGGATGGTGGGAGTGAAGCATTGCTTGAGGGCGGCGACCTCCGCCTTCGATCGCCCCGCCTTGACCAGCCACGTCTCAACCTTGAGATCGTCGCTGAAGTTGTCGAAGCCGAAATTTATCCAAGCGTCGATGTTGACGGTCGAGACGTTGTCGGGCGCGAAGGCGATCTCTTTGAAGAGCGCATCGTTGAGCAGGCGGACGACTTCGGGCTTGGCGTAAAGGCGGCGGCGACGCTCGGGATAAAAGCCGAGTCTCAACTGCTCGAGCACGCCGACAAATCGGATGTTGTGATATTGGCTGACGAGCGTGCCGATATCGGTGAGCGCCTGACCGAGATCGCGGAGGGCGTCATAAGGTTCGGGCGCAAGGGTGAAAACGTCTTCGGCGACGACGAGATCGACGGAGCCGCGCTCGAGATCGGAGCAATGCTCGAGATCGATGATGCCGATGTCGGCATTGGGCATGAGCGATCGAATGTCCTCGACGTACGACGGCGACTCGACAATCAACACTCTGAGCGGCGCCGACGACGGCGGGATGAACTTCAACAATCCCTTTCGATCGTCCAAACCAAGCCCTCCCGATTTTTTTCTCCCGCCCACCCGCCCTTTGGTCCTTATCAGGAACCGTGATTAAAATTCTATCAATCGGCGCGGCGCGCGTCAAGATCAATCGGGCGTGGAGTAGGCGGCGTTCGACTGCCACGTGTAAAGCGTTTCCTCCGACCGATCCTTCCTGTAGGAATTGAAATCCGACAGCGCCCGTCGAAAATCCGCCCCGCTCAACACCGGCTCGATCCGCGCGGAGCTCGACCGTCGAAGTTCTTCCAACGTCACGTCGTCGAGAAAAACATTTTCGCCCGCCCGCAAAGCCGACTCCGGTATCAACACTCCGTCGACTTCGCCGAGCGCTCGAACAGCGTCAATGAGATCGCCGCCCGTCAACAGCCCCGACACATTCACACTCGAGCCGAAAAATTTGTTCTCGACCGCCACCACCTCGACCGATAAATTTGGGCGCCGCCGCATTTCTTCTTCCGCCAACCGTCGCAGGATCGGCGCAATCGACGTCCCCGCCAACGCCGCCAACCGCATCGGCTCGTCACTGACCACCGGCTCGATCGACTGCCAATCGCTTATAAACGAGCGCGTCAATCCGATTCCGTTGTCGAGTTGCGGGAAGCCGTCATAAAATTTTTCGGGCGGCACCTCGAGCCCCGCCATCAAATAAAATTCGTCGCCGAGATGCACGAACGTCTGATGTGAGCGCCGACGGATTTTTTTCTGCCAACGCTCAACCTGCTCGATCACGCTCCGCGCGGAGTCCCGATCGAAGCGATTGAGCGGGAACGGATCGCGGCGATGTTTCGTCACGCCGACCGGCACAATCGCCAACGACAAACATTGCGGGCGCCGTCGACTCAACTCCTCGATCGTCCGCTCGAGAATGTCCCCGTCGTTGAGCCCGTGACACAACACCACTTGCGTGTGATACTCCACGCCCGCCGCCTCCAACCGATCCAGCCGCTCAACGATCGTCGCCGCCAATTTCGTCCGCAACATCGTCGAGCGAACCTCGGGATCGATCGCGTGGATCGAGATGAACAGCGGCGACAGGTGCAGCCGCGCAATCCGCTTAAAATCGGCGTCCGTCAAATTCGTCAGCGTGATGAAGTTGCCGTACAGAAACGACAGCCGGTAATCATCGTCCTTAATCGACAGCGACCGCCGCATATTCGGCGCAATCATATCGACGAAACAGAACACGCACCGATTTCGACACTGCCTGATGCCGTCGAAACACGCCGACTCGAACTCGACGCCGAGCTCCTCGTCAATGTCCTTATCGAACGCAACCAGCTCCCGTCGACCGTCGGCGTGCTCGATCAGCAACTCGATCTCCTCGTCGGCAAGCGCGAAGCTCAAATCGATAATGTCACGCGGATTTTGATCGTTGACGGTAAGGATTGAATCGCCCGCGCGCAGCTCGAGCTCGGCGGCAATCGAATCGGGATGCACTCGAATGATTTTGCCCTTGTAAATTTTTACCCCGCCCCTCTTACATTAAAAGGAGCCCGCGTCGCGAGCCCCCAAAAATTTTATGTATAGCTTATGATTGCAAGGAAATTTTATTCTGCAGCCGCCGGCTCTTCTTCCTTCTGCTCGACCTTGGGCTGATAGGCTTTGAAGACAACGTTGGCGCCCGCGCGCGAAGCCCGATTGATCGACAACGAAATGCGCTTGCGCTTGAGATCGATCCGCATCACCTTAACTCGAACGACGTCGCCGGTGTGCACCGCCTCATCCGCCCGCTCGATACGCCGATCGCTCAATTCGCCCATCGGAATCAATCCGTCGAAGCCCGGCTCGATCTCCATGAACGCGCCGAAATCCGTCAGTTTGATGATGCGACCCTCAATGTAATCGCCCTCGGAATAATTCTCCGCCTTGTCGAGCCACGGATCGCGCAACGTGTCCTTGATCGACAAGGAAATGCGATGCGCCTCCGGATCAATGTTCTTGACGTAGACATCAACCTCGTCGCCCACGCTGAGAACATCGCTCGGCTTTTTGATGCGCTCCCACGACAGATCGGAGATGTGCGCAAGCCCGTCAACCCCGCCGACGTCGATGAACGCGCCGTAATCGACCAGCCGCTTGACCACGCCCTTGACGACTTGTCCCGCCTCGAGCGTCTCAAAAATCTCCGCCTGCTTCTTGACGCGCTCCTCCTCGAGCATCTGACGACGTGAGAGCACCAGACGTTGTTTGTGTGCATCGATCTCGAGAATGAGGACGGGAACCGTTTTGCCGACGTAAACGTTGAGATCCTTAACGAAATGCAGATCGACCTGCGAGGCGGGAATGAAACCGCGCAGTCCGCTGACGGAGGCTACAAGACCGCCCTTGACGACTTGCGTGATGCGCGCGTCAACCGACTCGCCGCGCTCCTTTATCTGTTCCATTTCCTTCCAAGCAGTCATGTTATCGGCCTTGACTTTAGAAAGTGCACCGCCGTTTTCTCCGCTGAGTGACTGGATGTAAACATCGATGACGTCGCCGACCTTGACGACATCCTTTGCGGAGTCGGGCTCGGGGCGCGCGAGTTCTCTCTTCGGAACGGGGATTTCCTGTTTGTAGCCGATGTTGATGATCGCCTCATCATCATTGACCGACACGACCGTGCCCTTGACGACCTCGTGCTCACGGATGTTATCCATGCCCTTGATCTCCTGCTCGAGCATCGTGCCCATATCCTCGACTTCAGAGTTGGCTTCCCCTACGTTTTTAATACCATCTGACACTTCCTGTATACCTCCCGGATTATCCAGTCCGGCGTTGAGGCACCGGCTGTGATACCTATTTTTTTGACATTCCCGAACCACTCGGGTTGAAGCTCCGCTGCCGTTTCGATGTGAAAAGTCCTGCATTTTTTTTCACTTATCTGTGCAAGGCGCGTGGTATTTGCGCTGTTTCGACCGCCTATGACGATCATTGCATCGACTTCGCCGGCAAGGTTGATGGTTGCCGACTGTCGAAGATCGGTGGCGTTGCAGATCGTCCGCAAAATTTTTATGTCCCTCGACTTATCGAGAAGGCGCGTCACGATTTGCTTGAATCGCTCGCCCGAGAATGTAGTCTGAGAGACAATGCCCAGTCGTTTGCACTCGGCAAGCGCCTCGGCTTCCTCGACGGTCTCGACGATGATTGCCTTTTGATCCGACCAATCGAAGATGCTTTTGACTTCGGGATGATTTTTTTCGCCGACGATCACGACGGTGCGTCCCTCATCGACGAGTTTTTTTGCCGAGTGTTGAGCCTTTTTGACGTGAGGGCAAGTGGCATCGACGAGCGTCAAGCCGCGAGCCCGGGCTTCGGCGTAGACCTTCGGTCCGACGCCGTGCGAACGGATTATTATCGTTCCCTCCTTCATATCCGAAATTTTATCAACCGTACCGACGCCCTCGGCTCTGAGGCGTTCGACCATCTGCGGGTTGTGGATGATCGGACCCAAAGTACAGCTGATGCCGTCCGTGTGTTCTCTGGCGATTTTGATAGCGCGCTTGACGCCGTAACAAAATCCGATATGCTCCGCGAGAATGACCTGCATAATATCACCCTGTGGCTGACCGCCAATCTCACCATGCCTCAACGATTCGCGATCGACATTTAGTATAACATCACAAGCTGTATCAATCAATAACTAAAAACAAAAAAATTCTTCCAATCGCTCCGAATATGTTCGCATCGATGCCCGCAGCTCCTTCAGATTGTCCGAAGAAAATTTTTCGAGCACCGCCTTCGCGATAACGAACGCTGCCATCGCCTCGCCGACCACCGCCGCCGCATCGACCGCGCACGTGTCGCTCCGTTCTTTGCTCGCCGACACTGCCGTGCCGTCCTTTATATCGATCGTTTGAAGCGGTTTCATTAATGTCGGGATTGGTTTCATCACCGCGCGCAGCAAAATTTCTTCGCCGTTCGACATTCCGCCCTCGAGCCCGCCCGCCCGATTCGTCCGCCGCTCGAGCCGTCCGCGCTCCAAAAATATTTCGTCGTGCACTTGACTGCCGAAGAGTTTTGCGCATTCAAAGCCCGCGCCGATTTCCACGCCCTTGATCGCTTGGATTGACATCAGCGCCTCCGCCAACCGCGCGTCCAACCGTCGATCCCATTGCACATGCGATCCCAATCCGATCGGCGCGCCGCGGACGATCACCTCAAAAATTCCTCCGAGCGTGTCGCCTTTTGATTTTGCCTCGTCGATCGCCGCGTGCATTTCCTCGACCGTCGTCGCTCCTCCGATCATCGTCACCCGACTTTCGACCTCGATCCCCACCGCGCGGAGAAATTCTTTGCACACTCCTCCGACCGCAACACGCATCGTTGTTTCGCGCGCGCTCGATCGCTCGAGGATATCACGCGCGTCGCGCCGATCGTATTTGAGCACGCCGTTGAGATCGGCATGCCCGGGACGGACGGCGGTCACCTTTTCGCCCGTCGGCGCGCCGAACGCCGACATTCGATCTCGCCAATTCTCCCAATCCCGATTCTTGACGACCAGCGTGATCGGACTGCCGAGTGTTTCGCCGAACCTCACGCCCGACATAATCTCGACCCGATCGCTTTCGATTCTCATTCGTCCGCCCCGCCCGTAACCTTGCTGTCGACGCGCCAAATCGGCGTTGATCGCCTCGACGTCGATTTTGATTCCGGCAGGGAGCCCGTCGATTATTGCCGTCAATTGCGGTCCGTGCGACTCACCCGCCGTCAGAAATCTCAGCATCACCGTCATCCTCCGTATCGGCGGCGAACACCATCATTTCGAGATCGCAAGAAAGGCGCTCTCCGTCGCCTATGCTCGTCGCCGTGAAATTTTTTATGTTGATCAGCCGCTCACTGTTCTCGAGCGCCTTGAGAAAATCGAGCAGTTTGAAATACGAGCACTCGAGTTTGACGCGGATCGGTAAGCGAATGATCGGCAGCGATTCATCGCGCGTCGGAGTGCCGGGCGTCATTGACAGCAATCGGATTTGATTTGCGAGCGCCGTTGATTGCATGTAATTGATGAAATCGCCTTGCGACAGTTGATTCGGCAGCGCGCGATCGACATCAACACGTTGATCGTTGAGATCGGTCAGCAACTCCGACAGATCGCCGTGCTCGTTTTTAAAGTTGAGGATGTCGACGGACTGTTGCGCGGCTTTGCGTCGCTCGAGATCGAGTTGAAGGAGTTCGCGCTCGAGCGGCTGATGCACCACGAAATAATACGCCGCCGAGATTGATAAGCACAGCAGGACGGTCGCCAAAAACAGCTGCCGTTCGTAGCGCAATCTCAATCCCTCCCAAATTTTCTTCCGCCCGATTGGGTGCGGTCTGAAGGGGCGCCGCCGACGCTCCCACCCACCAATAGCGGCGCCCAACGGAGATCGTTGCCCCACCCTGCGTCGTCGGCGCCCTTATTGAAAAAATTTTTTTCAAGGGCGGGCGGGCGTGATGAAAAAAATTTTTTCCGAACCCCCAACAACACCGTTGAAGGCGCGATTCAAAGCATGGGTATGCGGACGGTGAACTCGACCGTCGAGCCCGAGCGCGCTGCCTGCGAACTTTGTATCTGCGGCTCGTGACGGAAAAATTCCCGATCCGCCTCCAGCGCCTTGATAAATTCGCTCATTGCCTCGTAATTGAGCGCCTCGCATTTGAGCTCCAGCGATTTATCCTCCGCCCCCCTGAGCTCGTTGAGCCACACTCCCTTGACGTGAAACGACCCGAAATGTATCAGCACGCTCCGCCACGGGAATGTTTCCTTCGTCAGCTCCGCCAACAGGCGCCGACGCCCCTCAAGCTCCGATTGATCGCTCTCAATGAATTGCATCATTCGACGGTCGCGCTCCAGTTCGTCAAGCATCTGCCGCTCGACCGCCAACGCACGCGCCGCTTGATTGTACTGCCATCGATCCAGCCCGAATACCGTCGACAGCCCGATCAACGTGACGGCGGCTACAACGGCGGCGAATTTACGAAAATCCCAACCGTTGAGCCGTTCAAGTTCTTTAACAAAAAAATTCGGCGGCGATCGAAACGCGGCAACTCGAGCCGCAAACACCGCCCGCGCCGCCCCGCTCGACAGTTCAATGCCGTTGAGATCAATCCCGTCGACCGCATCAATGCCGTCGGGCATGGCAGTCAGCGCCGCCAAGCCGATATCATTCTTGCGAAACGCGTCGAGCCACGTCTGCGCGGCGGTTTTCGCAACGCCTTCCATCCACTCCCGATCGTCGAGCGCAACGTGCGCGGCAAGGAAATTGTCAATGTCGAAGCCGCCCGCCGCCGCAATCCTATATCGAACGGCGTTGTCAATCTCCGTCGGCGGCACGTTCGACAGATCATCGAGCTCGGTGATCACATCGGCGTCGTTGAGGCACATCGCCGTCACCGTCGTCGACCAGCCGCACGTCGAGCATATGACGGAAATTTTTTCGGCAACCGCCTCCGCGCGGAGCGCAAGCTCATCGTGGTGCTCATCGATCGGAGCGTCGGCGACATCGACAAGCGTCCAACGCTCGTCGCCGCGATCGACCTCGAAGACGTAATCGACGTCGACAATCTCATCGTTCTCGACGATTTGAGCGATATCGACGGCGGCATTTTGGAGGCGAAGGTCGACGACGAAAACTTTCATGCCGTCGCAATACGCGCCAACGACTTGATTGATCCGATGCTTGAAAAATTTCTTGATCATATGGTGGAGTGCAAAAAACCTTGAAACTTATACACGTTGTCCTCTTCGACGAGGAAGCCGCAAACCGATCGGTAAGCGTGAATGCCCTTGGCGAAGTAATTGTTTTTCTTGGCGACCGCCAAAATTTTTATCGTGTCGTTCTTCTTTTCGACGCTGACGACAATGCCGTCGACGCCGGCGGGAGGATTACACGTTTCGGTGTATTTCAGATCGCCGTTAACGGTTTGACCTTCATAAAGTTTGCGTTTGACCTCGAAAGCGGACTCGGCGGCAAGCTGCAGACGGTTCTCGAGCTCGAAATTGCGAGTCATATCGGCGTAATTTTGAGCGGTGAAGATCGTTCCGCGAATCAAATAGGCGAGCATCAGCAGGATCAAAATCGCCGTTATCGACGCAAAGCCGCGCTCATTCATCGCCCGACGCCCTCTGCATACACCATCGTCATGAGTTTAAATTTATGTTCGCTGATGTGGCTCTCCGCTTCGATCGTCACGCGCCACAAACGATCATCGATCGGCTCCGGCAAAAATTTTTTCACCTCGACGTCCGACAAAAGATCGCTGCCGGTGATCGGCATGCTCTTCTCGTTTTTCTGCCGTTGCCGATAGATACAAAACCTGCCCTCATCATTAGTACTTCGATAGTAAAAAATCGGGCGCCGCGCGGTGTTGGAGCCGACGGCGCTTTCAATAATTTCGCCGCCTCTGTCGTAATAAACGTCGATCGACAACACACCGTCCCACTCGAGCGATCGAGCGGCGCGCATATCCTCGACGATGCGGCTCATGGCGTCGCGCACTTCCATCTGGAGCGTAAAATCGGCGATCAGATGTCGGCAAGTAGTCCAAGTGCTCGAGAGCAGATGCCCCATCGCCCACAGCCCGAGCATAAGCAGCGGCAGTCCGATTGCGAACTCCGCCAAAATAAATCCGCGTTGCTTCATTCGAGTAAACATCGGAAAAATTTTATCAGCGACCATCGCAAAAGTCAATTACACGCCGCGCTTGATAACGAAAAATCCTTCGTGATATAATACGGCGCATTAGAATTACGGGGAGTGATCGACGGGTGGCATTTCTATCGCCGGACAATAAACGCCTGTTCCGCAAAATCGATTTCGAACTGTTGATAGCGGCGCTGGCGATCATCATATACAGCATCGTAATCATAAGCAGCGCGACGCACGTCAACACGCCGAGCGAGGAGCGTTTTTGGTACGTGCAACGGCAGGGGCTGTTCGCGCTCCTCAACATCACGCTGGCGATCTTCTTCATGAATTTCGATTATCGGGGGCTGCAACCGTACGGCAATCGGCTCTACGTGTTCAATCTGATAATGTTGTTGGCAGTGATGCTGTTCGGACATGCGGCGCTCGGCGCGCAACGCTGGATACAACTGGGACCGATCAGCCTGCAACCTTCGGAGTTCTCGAAGCTGATAATGATCATCTGTCTGGCGTCGGTGCTCGAGGAGCGCGTCGGCAAGCTCAACACCATCCACGACCTGCTGCCGATTGCGGTCTACGTGGGCGTGCCGTTTCTGCTCGTGTTGAAGCAGCCGGATTTGGGGACGTCGCTGGTATTCATGGCGATCTTTTTCGGGATGATCTTCGTGAGCGGCATTCGGATAAAATTATTGGTCGGGATATTCCTGGCGGGGCTGGCGTCGACGCCGATCCTGTGGCACTTCATGAAAGACTATCAAAAGATGCGCATCATGGTATTTCTCGACCCGAACGTCGACCCGCTCGGCTCGGGCTATCACATCATACAATCGAAAATCGCAATCGGCTCGGGCATGCTGTTCGGCAAAGGGTTGTTCGAGGGCACGCAGAGCCAATTGAATTTCCTGCCGGAGAATCACACGGATTTTATCTTTGCGGTGGTCGGCGAGGAGCTGGGCTTTGTGGGCGCGGTGGTGCTGCTGATATTATATCTGATCGTGCTGTGGCGGGGGATTCAAATCGCGAAGGAGGCGGCGGACTTATTCGGGCGGCTGTTGGCGGTGGGGATCACGTCGATGCTGGCGTTTCACGTGCTGGTGAACGTGGGAATGACGACGGGGATAATGCCGGTGACGGGCATCCCGCTGCCGCTGATGAGCTACGGGGTGAGCTCGTTGACGACGAACATAATGGCAATCGCAATCCTGATGAACATCCACTTGCGACAGCAAAAATTCTTATGGTAGTTAATCCCACCCGCCCGGCGGCTTAGCCGCTTTATAAGGGGGGCTGCCGCCCCTGCCCCCGCTTGGGCTGTTGCCGGCTTTGTTGGGCGCCGACGACGCAGGGTGGGAACTGCTCACTCATTTGGGCGCCAACCGTCGTGGGTGGGAGCGTCGGCGGCGCCCTCTTATAAAATGTTTTGGAGTGAAATTTATTGACGATAGAGATTCCGACGGAGGTTCTGCAGAAAGTTTCAAAGCCCGCGCGCTACACGGGCGGCGAGTTCAACGCAATCACCAAGGATCATTCGACGGTCGAGTGCACATTTGCGTTGGCTTTGCCCGACGTCTACGAGGTGGGCATGTCGAATTTGGGCTTGGCGATCCTCTACAATATCCTCAACCGACGCGCGGATTGCGCCGCCGAGCGCGTGTACGCTCCGTGGCTCGACATGGAAGAGGAGATGCGCACGCGATCGATCCCGCTGTTTTCGCTCGAGACGAAGAAGCCGCTGAAGGCATTTGACTTCTTCGGCTTCTCATTGCAGTACGAAATGATTTTTACCAACGTGCTCAACATGCTCGACCTTGCCGACATTCCGCTCCGATCGAGCGATCGCGGCAACAATGATCCGTTCGTGGTCGGCGGCGGACCGTGCGTCTACAACGTTGAGCCGGTGGCGGCGTTCTTCGACTTCTTTGTGGTGGGCGAGGGCGAAGAAATTCTTAATGAGGTTGTCGACGCGTTTATCGATTGGAAGCGCGGCGGTCGAGCGGGCGGACGTCGAGAATTTTTGCGGCGACTGTTGAGCATCGACGGCATTTACGTCCCGAGCTTTTACGAGCCGCTTTATCTCGACGGAGATTTTATCGGCTTGAATGTGCTCGACGGCTCCGCGCGGAGTGTCATTTACAAGCGCGTGGTCAAGGATATGGATCAAGTATCGAGCGTGGAGCGCCCGATCGTGCCGTACCTTGACGTCGTCCACAATCGGATCATGCTCGAGCTGTTTCGAGGATGCACGCGGGGCTGTCGATTTTGTCAAGCGGGCATGAGCTATCGACCGGCGCGGGAGCGGTCGGAGGAAAATTTACGGTCGATGGCGCGGCGGTTGGTCGACGCCTCGGGCTATGACGAGATATCGCTGACATCGCTGTCGTCGGCGGATTACTCCTGCCTTCAACGGCTGGTCGACGATCTGATGAGCGAATTTCGTTCGGAGCGGGTGAGTTTTTCGCTGCCTTCGCTTCGGATCGACAGCTTTTCGATCGAGCTGGCGCATCGCCTTCAACAGGTGCGCAAGTCGGGCTTGACGTTCGCGCCGGAGGCGGGCACGCAACGGTTACGCGACGTGATCAACAAGGGCGTGACGGAGGAGGATTTGCTGACGGCGTGCGGAGCGGCATTCGAGCGCGGTTGGCAAGCGGTGAAATTATATTTTATGATGGGCTTGCCGACGGAGACCGACGAGGACATCA
The DNA here is from genome assembly GCA_946411735.1 of uncultured Selenomonadales bacterium. Lineage (GTDB taxonomy): Bacteria > Bacillota > Negativicutes > Selenomonadales > Selenomonadaceae > Quinella. The sequence continues at coordinate 36,677 of CAMKFB010000002.1, read as the reverse complement.
TCGGCATCGCGCGGCTGGCGAAACGAGTCGTCGACCTGTACGTATCGATCAAAGGCAAGCGCGGCGTGCGGGTGACGGTGAGCGTATCGTGTTTTGTTCCCAAGCCGTGGACGCCGTTTCAATGGTTCGCGCAAGTGCCGGTCGAGGAGTTTCGCCGTCGACAGCAGCTGTTGAAGGATCACATCCGCGATCGGGCGATCGTGTTCAACTATCACGATGCGGAGCTGTCGTCGCTGGAGGGCGTGTTGGCGCGGGGCGATCGACGGCTGGCAGATGTGATCGAGACGGCGTGGCGACTCGGCGCGAAATTCGACGGTTGGTCGGATCATTTTGATGTTGAGAAATGGAATGCGGCGTTCGATCGATGCGGGATCGATCGGCGATATTATAATGAGCGGGCGCGGGATTTTTACGAGGCTTTACCGTGGGAGCATACGTCGCCGGGCGTTCGGAGGAATTTTTTGCTCGACGAGTGGTCGCGGGCGACAGAGGGAATTTTGACGGCGGATTGTCGACGGACGCGCTGTCAAGATTGCGGGGTCTGTCCTACGTTGAAGGCGCGGGTGATCGATCATTTTTCGGAACGGGATCGGTCGACGGTCGCGCGAACGCTCGTGACGAAGGTCGATCGGTCGGAGCAAAATTACGTATATCGGGCGCAAATAAAAAAAGGCGCGGAGATCGCAATCCTGTCGCACCTGGATTATGTGGACGTGTATCGACGGGCGTTGATCCGCTCGAAATTGCCGGCGGCGTATTCGCAGGGCTTCAACCCGCACATGAAATTGGCATTGGCGTCGGCGTTGGCGGTGGGCACGACGAGCGACGCGGAGTATATGGATTTCGAGTTGACGGAGCGGCTCGAGGCGTCTGATGTGATGGCGCGGCTCAACGCTCAACTTCCGCGCGGAGCGGAGCTCGTTCGGCTCAAGCGATTGACGGGGAAGGCGACGGCGCTGATGGCATTGGCGGATGCGGCGATATACGAGATCGAGTGCGGCTTCGACGGGGATGAATCAGCGGCGCGGCGCTCGATCGAGGAATTTAATCGGGCGGCGTCGGTGTCGATTATGAGGATCACTCCGAAGAAGACGCGGGAGATCGAGTTGAAGGAATTTATCCTGGCGCCAATCGGATTGAGCGTGCTCGGCGCTCGATTGCGATTGACGGTTGAGATTAAGATATCGACGGTCGGGAGCGTGAAGCCGATCGAAGTGCTGACGACGTTGAAAGAAAAATTTTTGTTCCGCGCGGAGGAAAGCAATGTCCGCATTCACCGATTGATGTTGACCTCCGAAGGGCGCGATCTCTTCGACATTTAAAATCCCACCCGCCCGGCGGCTTAGTCGCTTTATAAGGGGGCGCTGATGCCGAAACGAAGGGCGCCGACGACGCGGGTGGGCATGCCGTCCTCTGTTGGGCGCCGCACTCGTGGGTGGGAGCGTCGGCGGCGCCCCAAAACAAAAATATCGGCTCCCGTCTCATTGACAGAAGCCGAATAATTTTTTTACGAAAAAAAACTTTTGAGTTTATCGAGGAAACTTTTTTTTTCGGGATGCACTCTCTGATCGTCAATGTCTTCTTCAAACTGCTCGAGCAATTTCTTCTGACGATCCGTCAAATTCCGCGGCGTCAACACTTTGATCGTCACCAGCTCGTCGCCGCGCCCCTCGCCGCGCATGAACGGTATGCCCTTGCCTTTGATCTTGAGCACCGTCCCCGATTGAGTCCCCGCCGGTACTTTGAGCTCAATTTTGCCGTCGATGGTCGGCGTGTCGACATCCGCCCCCAGCGCCGCCTGCACGAACGAGATCGGTACCTCGCAATACACATCATTGCCGTTGCGCTTGAAAATCTGATGCGGCTTGATATTGATGTAAACGAACAGATCACCCGGCTGACCGCCGCGCTCGCCCGCTTGACCGCCGCCCGCAATCCGCAACCGCGTCCCGTTGTCGACGCCGCGCGGAATCGTAACCTGCACCTCGCGCGTCACTTTGATTTTGCCGTCGCCGTGGCAATGAGAACAAGGCGTCTTCGGAATTTTTCCCGCGCCGTGGCATCGATTGCACGTCTCGAGCGTCTGCATCCTCATAAAGCCCATCTGTCGAACGGTCTGCTTTTGACCCATTCCGTGGCACTCAGGACAAATTTCAACCTCCGTCCCGGGCGCCGCGCCCGTCCCTTTGCAATCGGAGCAAGTTTCGCTGCGCGGAACCTTGATTGACTTCTTTGTCCCGAACGCCGCCTCCTCGAATGTGATCCCCAAATCGTAGCGAAGATCGGCGCCGCGCTCGGGACCGGGTTGAGGCTGTCGATGCGTCCGCGCACCGCCCGCACCGCCTCCTCCGAAGAAACTGTTCAATATGTCATCGAACATGCCGTTGCCGAAATGTCCTCGGGTCGACCTTGGAAGCCGCCGCCGGGACCTCCCGGTCCCCAACCGCCCGCGCCGCCGCCGATGTTCTCATCACCGAATTGATCATAGCGCGCGCGCTTCTCGGGATCTTTCAACACATCGTAAGCGGCGTTAATCTCCTTCATTTTCTCCGCCGCATCGGGCGACTTATTCAAATCGGGATGATATTTTTTCGCCATCGACTTATACGCCTTCTTGATCTCGTCGTCGGTGGCGTTTTTATTGATGCCGAGCACCCCGTAGTAATCCTTTTGAGTCGCCAAATTTTATCACCTCTCACAAAAAAACGGGGGATAGGAGTTTGCGTCCTATCCCCTCCCGTCATCCGTACTGCTCCGATTGATGCCGTCGGAGTGTTATTTTTTCTCGGTATACTCGGCGTCGATGGTGCCGTCATCATTCTTGCGCGGCTCTTCGTGCGCTTGCTGTTGCGCGCCGCCGTCCGATTGCTGCTGTTGCGCGCCCGATTGATACGCCGCCGAGCTCACTTTATAAAGCGCTTGACGGACATCCTCCGTCGCATTCTTGAGCGCCTCGGGATCGGCGTTGCTCTTCAATTGTTCCTGCAACCGATCTTTTGCCGCCCGCGCATCTTTGATAAGGCTCTCGTCGACCTTGCCTTCCATATCCTTGCACACTTTTTCCGCCTGATAGACGGTCTGTTCGGCTTCGTTTTTGGCGTCGGCGGCGTCCTTTTGCGCCTTATCCTCCGCCGCATGCGCCTCCGCCTCTTTGACCATCCGATCGATGTCGTCTTTGCTCATCCCGCTCGAAGACTGGATCGTGATCTTCTGTTCGCGACCGGTGCCCTTATCCTTCGCGCTCACGTTGACGATGCCGTTGGCGTCGATGTCGAATGTGACCTCGATCTGCGGCACTCCGCGCGGAGCCGGCGGAATATCCGACAGAATGAAGTTGCCGAGCGTCTTGTTGTACGCCGCCATTTCGCGTTCGCCCTGCAGCACGTGGATTTCGACCGACGCCTGATTATCCGCCGCCGTCGAGAACACCTGCGACTTGCGAGTCGGAATGGTGGTGTTGCGCTCGATAATCTTGGTGAACACGCCGCCGAGTGTTTCGATGCCGAGCGACAACGGTGTGACGTCGAGCAGCAGCACGTCTTTGACTTCGCCCGCAAGCACGCCGCCTTGGATCGCCGCGCCGACGCTCACGCACTCATCGGGGTTGATGCCCTTCGACGGTTCCTTGCCGAGAATATTTCTGATCGCGTCCTGAACGGCGGGGATTCGCGTCGAGCCGCCCACGAGGATAATCTTATCAATCTTATCGCCGCTCAAGCCGGCATCCTTCATAGCCTTGCGCGTCGGTCCCATCGTCCGCTCGACGAGGTCTTGAGTAAGCTCATCGAATTTCGCGCGCGTCAACGTCAGATCGAGATGCTTCGGACCGCTTGCATCGGCCGTGATGAACGGCAGATTGATATTCGTCTGCGTCATGCTCGACAGCTCGATCTTCGCTTTCTCCGCCGCCTCGATCAACCGTTGCGCTGCCATCTTATCAGTGCTGAGATCGATGCCGTTGGTTTTCTTGAACTCAGCGACCATCCAATCCATAACCTTTTTGTCAAAATCGTCGCCGCCGAGATGCGTGTCGCCGTTGGTCGCCTGCACATCGAACGTGCCCTCCGTCAGCTCGAGGATCGACACATCGAACGTGCCGCCGCCAAGGTCGAACACCAGGATCGTCTCGTCCTTATCCTTGTCGAGACCGTAGGCAAGCGCCGCCGCCGTCGGCTCGTTGATAATCCTCAAAACCTCCAGCCCCGCGATCTTGCCGGCGTCCTTCGTCGCTTGACGTTGGGAATCGGAGAAGTAGGCGGGCACGGTGATAACCGCTTGCGTGACCTTCTCGCCGAGATATTCTTCGGCGTCCGTCTTCAACTTTTGAAGCACCATCGCGGAGATTTCCGGCGGCGTATAATCTTTGCCGTCGATGTTGACTTTATAACCCGCCTCGCCCATATGGCGCTTGATCGAAGAGATCGTGCGGTCGGGATTGCTGACCGCCTGACGCTTCGCAAGCTGACCGACGAGGCGTTGACCGTCCTTGGTGAAGCCGACGACCGAAGGCGTGATGCGACTGCCCTCGGGGTTGGTGATAACTGTCGGCTCGCCGCCCTCGAGCACGCTGACGACGCTGTTGGTGGTTCCCAAATCTATACCGATAACTTTGCTCATAATATATTCCTCCAATCAGTTGCTTACTACCTGAACCATCGACGGGCGAATCACTTTGCCGCGCGCCATATATCCGCGCTGAAATTCCGCCGCGATCATCCCGTCCTCTTTATCGGCATCGGCTGTTCGACCGACCGCCTGATGATAATTCGGATCAAACATTTTGCCTTCCGTCTCGATCGCCTCGAGCCCGTGCTTGCCGAGCGCCGTCGCCGTTTCGGTTTTGATCATCTCCAGCCCCTTGCGAAGCGTTTCGATGTCGACCGTCTCATCGGCGCTCTCCGCCGCCTTCGACGCCCGTTCCAGATTATCCACCAACGGCAGCAAATCTTTCAAGAACGCCTGCTCGACCGTCGCCGCAAGCTCCGTTTTCTCTCGAGCCGTCCGCTTGCGATAGTTGTCGAACTCCGCCCGCAATCTCATGAATCGATCGTCCTTATCCTTGATCTCCGCGCGGAGCTGCTCGATCAGATCGACCGACTGATCCTCGGGCTTGGGTTCGTCACCTCCGACCGCGCCCTTGGCTCCCAAATCTATTTCCGCCGTGTCGCCGTCCGTATTGGCGACCACCTTCTTTTCCTCCGCCAATTTCATCACTCCTCCCTGTTGGCACGCATATTAGCACCCATTAGACAAAAAGTCAAGATTAAATTTAAATTTTGCTGTGGTCGACTTTGTCAAAGGTATCGACGAGCTCTTTGGCGGGCGGATCGCTCATCAGGCTGACGATGTAAATTGCAATCAGAGCAAAGATAAAGCCCGGGATGATCTCGTAGAGCCCGAGGAATCCGAACTGCTTCCAAATCAAAACGGTCGAGCCGCCGACGATGATGCCCGCGACCACGCCGTTGCGCGTCGTCCGCTTCCAAAACAGACTCATGAGGATTGCGGGACCGAACGCCGCTCCGAAGCCCGCCCAAGCGTACGCAACCATGTCGAGAATAAACGAATCGGGATCGAAACCGAGGAAGACGGCGATCGAGGCAATCACCAGCACCGACGCGCGGCTGATCCAAACCAATTCTTTTTGATCGGCGTCTTTGCGGAGCAAAGTATGATAGAAGTCTTGAGCGAACGCCGACGCCGCCACCAACAGTTGAGACGATGCCGTTGACATAATCGCGGCCAGCACCGCCGATAAGACCAAGCCGGCGATGATCGGCGGGAACAACTTGTTGGTCATCAGCAAGAAAACCGTTTCGGAGTTGGTGCCCTCGAGTACCGTGTCGAGGTAGACTGTGCCGATCATTCCGACCGCCACTGCCGCCGCCAATGACAGCGTCACCCACGTCATTGCGATGTGCGTCGCCTGCGGGATTTCCTTGGTCGATTTGATTGCCATGAAGCGGACGAGGATGTGCGGTTGACCAAAATAGCCGATGCCCCACGCCAACAGCGATATCAACTCGATGAAGCCCATCGATGTGCCGTCGGGCTTGGTCAACGGTTGGAACATCGTGGCGTTGAAGTGTTCGATCGCCGTCAGAGTGTCGCCGAAGCCGCCCAGCGACATTGCCGCGCACGTCGGCACGAGCAGGATTGCCAAGAACATCATCACGCCTTGGATAAAATCCGTCCGCGCGACCGCGAGGAAGCCGCCGATCAACGTGTAAAACACGACCGAGCCCGCGCCGATGAAAATCGCCACTTGAAATTGAATGCCGAAGACGGTCTCGAACAACTTGCCGGCGGCCACGAAGCCCGACGAGGTATAGAGTATAAAGAAAATCAGAATGAAGATCGCAGGAATGATGCGCAACAGCCCGCTCGTATCCTTATAACGGTTTTGAAGGAACTCGGGGAGCGTCAAAGAATTGCCGGCAAGTTCGGTGTAGCGACGAAGTCGCGCGGCAACGAAATGCCAATTCGCCCACGTTCCGATCGCAATGCCGACGGCGATCCACGCGGAGTTGAGTCCGGCCAGGTAAGCAAAGCCCGGCACGCCCATCAGCATCCAACCGCTCATGTCGGACGCCTCCGCGCTGAGCGAGGTCACCCACGCGCCGAGCTTTCGATTGCCGAGGAAGTAGTCGCTCATATTTTGAGTTTGACGGTAGTAGTAGACGCCGATCCCCATCATCACGCCGATGTAAAGCACGAAGGCGTTGATGATCATCATGTCATTGGTCAAAGTAACAGCCTCCTTCTCGAAAAAAAAACAAGTGTGATTATATATCGGCGCCCGCGCGTTGGCAATCGGAAAAATTCTTTCGTTCGAGCGATTGACAGACAAAAAGGCGGCAGTGTACAATCCGTTGAAATTCGATTCAGCAATACGACTAAGGAGACAAAAATGGCAGCCAATGAGAGAGACAAGGGTCGTGCGTTGAATAAGTTGCCGCGCGACTACACGATCGTAGACATCGAGACAAGCGGGTTCAGCCCCGAGAAGGATCACATCATCGAGGTGGGTTGCATCAAGTATCGCGACGGGCAGGAGATCAACAGATATTCGAGTTTGATTCGCCCGCCGTGTAAGATATCCGCGCAGATTGAAAGGCTGACGGGGATAACGAATGAGATGCTTGCGAGTGCGCCGACGTTCAAAATGCTGTCGCGTGCGTTGTGGGAGTATCTGTCGGGCGAGACGCTGGTCGGGCATAACGTGACCTTCGACATCGGTTTTTTACATAAGAATTTTGAGCGGGAGCTCGACCGGCGACTGCAGAATGATTACGTCGATACGCTGACGTTGTGTCGAAAGGCGATGCCCGAGCTCGAAAGCCACAGTCTGAGCAACATCAGCCGCGTGCTGCAGATAAAAATCACGCCCCATCGAGCGTTGTCCGATTGCCTGATATTGACGAAAGTGATCGAAAAGATATCGGTGGCGCGACGCGAGCCGATGAAAGTGGTTCGCGGTCAAAAGGTCGACGTGACGAAAATAAATCCGATCCTCCGCGAATTGATTTTGAAAGTGGGTTGGCGCTCGAGCGGCGGCATTGAGCTTGATGCGGCTGCTTTTATGCTTGACGGAGCGGGGCGAGCCCCAAATGATTCGGCGATGATTTTTTACAATCAGCCTCGTCATCCGTCGGGCGCGGTCGAGCACGTAAACGTCGAGAACGGCGCGCAATTTAAGATAGTGCTGTCGAGGATACCGACGACGCTTGCGCGGATCGATGTGACGCTGACGATTTACGACGCCGAGCAACGCCGGCAGACGTTTCAACAGTTCGAGGGCGGCTACGTGAGTGTGCTCGACGGCAAATCCGGCGTGGAGCTGTTGCGATATGATTTGGTCGATGATTATTCGTGCGAGACGGCGATAATTCTGTGCGAGATATATCGACATGGCTCCGAGTGGAAGTTCAACGCGATCGGCTCGGGCTTTGCGGGCGGCTTGGGAGCGCTGGTCAAGAATTTCGGCTTGCAAGTGCAAGAAAGGAAGGCGTCGATCACGGCGATGGTGTCCGAAACGGTGAAAACCGAAATAAAAGTTTTGGCGGCGCGCCGCAATTGCACGATAAGCGAAATCGTAAATGAGGCGCTCAACGAATATCTGCAGTCGCGCCTCCAAGAAGTGGATTTGAATCGCGTCGAATGAAAATTTTTCATTGAAAATGGAATAAGCGCGTGCTATACTTGCCGCTTGAAAGAAAGGAGGCAGGCAACATTGACGACAATCAAAAAAATCGGCTTCGTCGGCACGGGCATCATGGGTGCGGCAATGGCGGGTCATCTGATGGACGCGGGCTTTGAAGTCAGCGTGTACAACCGTACCAAGTCGAAGGCGCAGGCGCTGATTGATCGCGGGGCGCGTTGGTGCTCTACCGCGGGCGAATGTGCCGTCGATCAAGACGTCGTGATCACGATCGTCGGTTATCCGAAGGATGTCGAAGAGGTTTATCTCGGCGCGGGCGGCATTCTCGACTCCGCGCGGAGCGGCGCGTACGTGGTCGACATGACGACTTCGTCGCCGATACTTGCCGAAAAGATTTATGCGGAGGCGCAATCGAAAGGCATTCATGCCGTCGATGCTCCCGTGACGGGCGGCGATGTCGGAGCGCGCAACGCCACTTTGACGATCCTGGTCGGCGGCGATCAAGCGGATTTCGAGACGCTTCAACCGATCTTTCAAGCGATCGGCAAAAATATCGTCCACGAGGGCGGCGCGGGCGCCGGTCAAAAGACTAAGGCGTGCAATCAGATAGCGATCGCGGGGACGTTGGCGGGCGTGTGCGAAGCGTTTGCGTACGCAAAGGCGTCGGGGCTCGACATCGAAAAAGTCTACGACGCGATCTCGACGGGCGCCGCCGGCAGCTTCCAAATGACGGGCGTGGTGCGCAAGGGGCTCGACGGCAATTTTAACCCGGGCTTCATGTTGAAACATCTCGCGAAGGATCTTGCGATCGGCACCGAGACCGGCATCGCTTACGGCACGTCGATGCCGATCCTGGCGATGGTGCTCAGCCAACTGCGCAAACTCGAGAGTGAGGGCGTCGGCAACGAAGGCACTCAAGCGCTGCTTCACTACTACGGAGTCAAATGATCATGAAGTCATTGACAATCCGAGTGCTGTCGATGGCGATCGCGATGATCGCGGTGTTGATCAAAGTCGTCAACGTCGCCAACGCGGAGGATTTTGCCGAGGAGTCCCGTCGAGCGATGGAGCTTGCCTCGAAATATTACGAGCGTGCTCAAGAGCGGGCGCCGGATTTCAAAGAGTTGCGCGTTTACAGCGATCATGGCATCAATCACGCCGAGCTGGTCGCGATCAAGTCGCAAGCGGCGGCGGACGCCATCGATCAAGCCGTCGAAGGCAACCCATATTACGCGCCGATTTATGATCGTCTCGAGTTGCAGATCGCCGCGCTGTTTCACGACACCGGCATGGACGGCGGCTCCTTCAAAGAGTACACCGACGGCAACAAACTTCGCAAGGATCACTCGCTCAACTCCGCCATCCACGTGCTCGAGATTCGTTCGTTTATCGAGTCGCTCAACGTCGACGCCGATTGCGTTGCGCTCGATTGCATGCTCCACAGCAAAAGCTGCTCGGGCGTGCGCGATTTGACGAGCCTTGCCGATTGGAACGAGTGTTTCACGCGCATTGAGGCGGCGGTCGACGCTTACAATGAAAAATATCCCGACGGCGTCATTTATTTCGACACGTCGATTTGGACGTCGAATCCCGACGTCGTCGACCCGAGTATGACTTATAATTTCAATCGTGATATGATGGCGATGACGGCTTCGGTCGTCGCCGCGCTCCGTCTTGGAGACGCCAATCGTGAGGCGGCTCAATATCCTTACACGCAGGGTGGCGAGCGCATCGAGGTCGACTTCAATTCTTATGTCGGCGACGCTGAGACGTGGCAGGACGAAGTCAAAAACGCCGACGTTCGCCTGATCAACGCGCGCGGCGAAGTCACGTCGCTCAAGGGCGGCACGTTCGATCCGAAGGGCTATGACAGACTTTATCCGGCGGGCGAGGGCAATCTTTCAATGGATTGCGTTTTCAATCCGAAGACCCGCGCGGTGCAGGAGCAGTTTCGAGTGCACAACGCGTTGCACGCTCCGCGCTCGACGCTTGAATGCATCGAAGAGCGGCTTGGTGAGCTGGACACGATGAAGCGTCTCAAAGTCGAGGCGGCGATTTTCGTCGACGGCTCCGATCTCGAGCGCGCCGATCTCAAGCGCATCAAAAAGATTTATCGCCAATACTGCAAGAGCGCCAAGAAAAGGCACGGCTTTGCGGTTCGGCTTTACCTCAATCGATAATCAAAGGAGTGTTTCACTTTGTGGGATGAGTTCAAGAAATTTATAATGCGCGGCAACGTCGTCGACATGGCGACGGGCGTGATCATCGGCGCGGCGTTCGGCAAGATCGTCTCGTCGTTTACCTCCGATATCATTATGCCGCCGCTCGGTTTGCTGCTCGGCAAGGTCGATTTCTCCAATCTCTACATCAATCTGTCGGGCGTCGAGTATGAATCGTTCGCCGCGGCCAAGGAGGCGGGCGCGCCCGTCATTGCCTACGGCGTGTTTCTCAACACCTGCCTTGATTTCTTGATTATGGCGGCGGCGATCTTCATTCTGATCAAGCAGGTCAATCGTCTGATGCCGAAGGCGCCCGAGCCCGCTCCCGCGCCCGAGCCGAAGAAATGTCCGTACTGCAAAGAGGTTGTTGCCGACGACGCCACGCGTTGTCCGCACTGCACCTCCGAGATCAAAGTGTAAGGGGGCGCCGCTATGACGATTATTGCCCCGTCGATCCTCTCGGCGGACTTCGGGCATCTTGCCGACGAAATAAAAAAAGTCACCGACGCCGGTGCCGAGTACATTCATATTGACGTCATGGACGGCTCGTTCGTCCCCGAGATTACCATCGGGGCGGGCGTGGTGAAGGCGTTGCGCCCGACATCGAAAGCGACCTTCGACGTTCATCTTATGGTCGAGCACCCCGAGACTCAAATTAAATCCTTCGCCGACGCCGGCGCCGACATCATCACCTTCCACGTCGAGGCGACCAATCACGCTCACCGCGTCATTCAACAGATTCACAGTCTCGGTTGCAAGGCGGGCGTCGCGCTCAATCCCGGCACTTCGCTGTCGGCGATCGAAGAGCTGATCGAATTTGCCGATCTCGCGTTGGTTATGACGGTCAATCCCGGCTACGGCGGGCAAAAATTCATCGAGTCGCAGCTCGGCAAAATCCACATGCTGTATCACATGATTGAAGAGCTCGAGGCGGAATGCGATATCGAAGTCGACGGCGGCATCAACGCCGAAACCTCCGTCGATGTGCGCGAGGCGGGCGCCAACATTCTCGTTGCCGGTTCCGCCATTTACGGCGCGCCCGATATCGCTCAGGCGATCAAAGACATTCGCGGCAAGGAAATCGTTCATCACCACCACGACGAAGAAGAGTAAAATCTTTTGAGACGGCTCCTCCGACGCGCGGGGGAGTTTTTTTTATTTGTTGAACAGCGTGATCACCAACGCGACAACGATGGCGGCGAAGCCGATGAATATCGTCCGAACTTCCCTGCCGATATCTTTGATATCCCGACTGAGCTGATCAACCTTCTGATTCGTTTCTTGACGAAGCTCGGCGACCTCCGCCGCCCGCTGCTCGTCGCGATCGCGCATTTCTTTTCGAAGATCGCGGATCTCTGCTGCGCGCTGATTGTCCCGATCGCGCATCTCCGTCTTAAAATCGCGCATCTCTTGCATGAACGCCTCGAATTTTGCATCCTGCACGACCTGCTTCTTTTCGAGATCAGTCACGCGAGTTTCAATGTTGTTGTCTGCCATGATAAACATCTCCTTTCGATCGATACATTCAGACTTTTGACAGCGAACTCTCAGGGCACGACGAGTTTGAACAGGCAAACGATGACGCCGATCATCGTCGCGTGTTGTACGGTCGACGGCAGATCGGCGAACAGTCCGCTCAAAAAATCCTCGCGCGCGCGACTTTGTTGTGTCGGTTTTTCTTCGACGGTGTTTTGTACGCTCGACGGCGTCTGCTCGACGGTCGGCATTTTTATTTCGGGGGCGGTTTGGTCGACGGGCGGAGTCGGCTGTTCGATGACGCGCGCCGGCACTTGAATGATGGTCTGTTGTGATTTCGGCGAGTTGAGAATGAGGAAAGGCAGCATCAACATCACCGCGAAGATGATCAGAAAGATCGAGCCGCCGAGAATTTTAAACAGATCCCAAGTCAGTTGGTCGGATTTTTTATCGACATTCCTGTTGAGTTCGTTGCAATGTCGATCCAAACAGCGATTGAGCTGATAAATTTCGTCGTGAACGGAATCGAGTTTGCGTTCGAGATCGCGAATACGTGCTTCGATGGCTTCTCTGTCGGTCATGATGATCATCTCCTCTCGACAGGAAAATTCGACGGCGCGCGGCGCGCTTCCTTCAACGGAAAAATTCAATCGGCAATAAAAAAAAGATTTGCGTTGAAGTCGAGACGATGTGCTACAATGAGTAAAACCCTTGAGGAGGCACAAATCATGAGAGAAGTAGCGGTATTGGTCGGCGCGGGCTCGATCGGGCAAGCGATTATACGTCGTGTGGGCGCGGGCAAACACATCGTGCTCGGCGATCTTCGACAAGAGGGAGCGGATGCGGCGGCGAAAATTCTCGAGGACGCCGGCTTTGAAGTCTCGACGATCGCGGTCGACATATCGAGACGGGAGTCGATCTTGGCGCTGGTCGAGCACGCTCAACAGTTCGGTGCGATCAAGAATGTGATCAACGCGGCGGGCGTGTCGCCGTCGCAGGCGCCGGTCGCCGCGATCCTCAAGGTCGATCTGTACGGGACGGCGGTGCTGCTGGAGGAGTTCGGCAAGGTAATCGCCGAGGGCGGTTCGGGCGTGGTGATCTCGTCGCAATCGGGACATCGGCTCGGGTCGTTGAGCGCGGAGCAAAATTATCGGCTGGCGACGACGCCGACGGAAGAATTGCTCGAGATTGACTTCCTCAAGGCGATCACCGACACGTTGAAGGCATATCAGTACTCTAAACGGTGCAATGTGTTACGTGTGATGTATGAGGCAACGCGATGGGGCAAGCGCGGCGCGACAATCAACTCGATCAGCCCGGGCATCATCATCACGCCGTTGGCGAACGACGAGCTCAAAGGACCGCGCGGCGAGGGATATCGGAATATGCTCAAGGCGTCGCCGGCGGGTCGAGCGGGGACGCCGGATGAGGTTGGAGATTTGGCGGAGTTTTTGATGTCGAGCCGCGGGCGGTTCGTGAGCGGCGCGGATTTCTTGATCGACGGCGGGACGACGGCGTCGTATTGGTACGGCGATCTGCAATATTTGAAGAAGACTCATTGAGGCGTGACGATGATTCGCCCGAAAGTCGAGCAATGGTTGAAGGCGCTCGGCTATTGACAAAAATATCCCCCGCGCGGGCTTAAAAATATTTTCGATCTCAGCTATGATCGTAAAGTCGAAGGATTTGTGGGCGGGTGGGTGGGATCAATTTTTTTTTGGGAGGACGGACGATGAACCGATATGTCATGAGCCGCCTGCTTCAACTGATCCCGATCCTGCTCGGCATCACGTTTTTGACGTTCGCGCTGATGCAAATCCCCGCCGATGACGCCGTCGACATCCTCTACCAACAATCCGGCACCGTCAGCGAAGAGATCAAAGCCGCCAAGCGCGCCGAACTCGGACTCGATCAGCCGTTTCTCGTTCAATACGGTCGATGGTTGGAGGGCGTGGTGACCGGCGACATGGGGCGCTCATATATCAGCGGCAAACTCGTATTCGAGACGTTCATCGAAAAGCTGCCGGCAACGGTCGAGTTGATGCTTGTCTCGATCGCGCTGACGATCTTCGTTGCAATGCCGCTCGGGGTCATCGCCGCTGTCAATCAAAACCGCCCCGTCGATATCATCATCCGAACGCTGAGCTTCGTCGGAAATTCCATGCCCAATTTTTTTGCGGGGCTGCTGTTGATATACTTCCTCGCGCTCAAATTGAATCTGTTGCCGATAATGGGCGGCGATTGGCGGGCGGTGATCATGCCGGCGCTGACGTTGACGCTGTCGATGGGCGCAAAGTACACTCGACAACTCCGCGCGGTAGTGCTCGAGGAGCTCGAAAAGCCGTACGTGACGGGCGCTCGATCGCGCGGCGTCGACGAATTTACGATCTTGACGCGGAGCGTGCTGCCCTCAACGCTGGTCGTGATCATAACATTGCTCGCGCTGTCGATGGGATCGTTGCTCGGCGGGACGGCAATCGTCGAGACGATATTCATGTGGGACGGCGTCGGCAAGCTCGCGGTCGATGCGATCCTCACGCGCGACTATCCGTTGATCCAAGCGTACGTGGTGTGGATGTCTCTCATCTACGTGGCGGTGAATTTGAGCGCCGATCTGCTGTATCATCGGCTCGATCCGCGGGTGCGGGAGGTTGAGTGATGAGAATCCCTCGGGCGTTGATCCCCTATCTGATGTTGGCGGGCACGATCATCTTGATAGCGGTCTTCGCGCCGTGCTTGACGCCGTTCGATCCTTACGAGCAGGATTTGTCTCGCGCGCTGACGGCGCCGAACGAAGTCAATCTGCTGGGGACGGATCGGTACGGGCGCGACGTGTTAAGCCGCGTGATCGTCGGCAGTCAAACAACGCTGTGCGCGTCGCTGCTTTTATTGTTGACGATCGTGACGGTCGGCAGCGCAATCGGAGCGACGGCGGGGCTGATGGGCGGTCGGCTCGACGTGTTTTTGATGCGAATGTCGGACGTATTTTTGGCATTCCCGCAAATGGTATTCGCAATCGCCGCGGCGGGCGCATTGGGCGGCGGGCTGTTCAATGCGGCGCTGGCATTGGCTCTGATCGGTTGGACGAAGTACGCGCGGCTGGCGCGCGGGCTGGTGCTGACGATTCGAGAGATGCCGTATATCGCCTCCGCGCGGATGGCGGGAGCGTCATCGACGGAGATTTTGATTGATCACGTGCTGCCGAATATCGCCGGACCGATCCTCGTAACCGCCGCGCTCGACTTGGGCACGATCATAATGGAGTTGGCGGGCTTATCGTTCCTCGGATTGGGAGCGATGCCGCCGACGGCAGAGTGGGGGGCGATGATGAACAACGGTCGGTCGATGCTGCAGACGGCGCCGTGGGTGATCCTGTCGCCGGGGGCGGCAATCTTTTTGACGGTGGCGATCTTCAACCTGCTCGGCGACAAATTACGAGACGTGCTCGATCCGAAAAACAGATGAGCTCGCTCGAAAAGATTTTTCTTGCGCAAACGGCGGGCAGGCTCTAAAATATTCATAAAGGAGGCGATAGCGATGAACCGATTTTTATGGACGGTCCTGCTCGGGCTGGTGCTGACGGCGCTGTTTTCGATGGTCGTTGCGACGCCGAGCGAAGCGGCCCGAAATGTGCGCGTGGTGCAAGTGCGCGAGGGCGACTACGAAATCCTTCCGTCGAAGAGCAGCAGCTATGCGATGGATGTGACGGGCGGCGGTCAAGCGTCGAAGGAGACGCTGATTGAGCTCTACGAGCGCAACGGCACCGACGCGCAAGTTTTTACGATCCAACGCGTCAGCGGCGAGTGGTACCGCATCATTCACAAGCGGACGGGCTATGTGGTGAATGTGGCGGGCGGTCACGACAGGAATGCCGAGGACATTCAAATCTACAAGGACGACGGCACCGACAGTTGCTATTGGCGTTTTCTCGACGCGGGCGACGGCTCCTGCATCATTCAGAGCAAACTCGGCGGCGGGCGCGTGCTCGATCTTTCCAACAATAAGACGCGCAACGGCACCAGGATTCAGCTGTGGGACTTTCACACCAACCAAGCGGCGCGTTGGGTGCTGTCTTCGGTGTCGAGACGGAATAACGGCAGCTCGAATCGACGCGTCACCCACTACGATGACGACGAGGACGACGACGACTATCACGGCGGCTACGGTCGACACAGGCGCGGCGGCTACGAAGATGATGACGACGACTATCGAGGCGGCTACGGTCGACATCGGCACGGCGGCTACGACGACGATGATGACGACTATCACGGCGGATATCATCGGCGCGGCGAGCACTCCCGGTGGTAATGATGAAAAGATTTTTGATATCGACGGCGCTGATGTTGATGATGTTGTCGACGGTCGAGGCGGCGACGATCGAACTCGGCACGTCAAAGATATATTTGATGTCGGAGCGGGCGTCGGCGATCGAAAAAATCCTGATCGAGTTCGAGCGGTGGGACGGTTGCGAACTTCATTCGCTCCGATATGCCGGCGATCAATGCAATACTCAAGAGAATATCGATTGGCTCAATCAGCTTGCCGAGCCGCGCGGACTTGAGCCGACATTCGATCGGTGCATCGAATTTATCAGCGACTTTCATTCGCCGAAAGAAGCGTACGGTGCGTGGGCAGCCGATTCCGAGTACAAAGATTGGCAGTGGTGGCTTGCGCGCGACAGCGACGGCGAGTGGCATTTGCTCACGTGGGGCTATTGAGCGAAAAAATTTTTAACCCCGCGCGGGGCTTATTTTTTTTGCGCCGATTAATTATACTTCGATCGGAGGCGATGTTATGAAACTCAAAACGAAAATCCTCGGCGCGCTCGTTTCGATCGGATTGATGATGAGCGGTTGCGGCTCCGATCAAGCCGTCGAGCAATCGAGCGCCGAAAAGACTTTCACCTACGGCACTGTCGCTTACGGCGTGGCAATGGAGAATGCCGGCACCAATCCTCACGAGTCATACTCCGGCTGGTCGACGCTCCGCTACGGCATCGGAGAGACTCTTTTCAAATTCAATCGGTCGATGCAACTTGAGCCGTGGCTTGCGACCGATTTTGAGCAAATCGACGACTTCACCGTCAAAATCACCATCGACCCCAATGCCAAATTCTCCAACGGCAAGCCCGTCGACGGAGCCGCCGTCAAGAAATGCCTCGAACACCTGATCGCCAACCACGACCGTGCGCCCTCCGATCTCAAAATCGACTCGATCATCGCCGAGGGGAAATCGATCACGATTCACTCGACCGAAAAGATGCCCGCGCTGCTGAATTATCTCAGCGACCCGTACGGCTGCATCATCGACGTCGACGCCGGCTTCGACAATCACATCGTCGTCGGCACCGGTCCTTACAAAGCCGTCAAGGTCACCGACACGCAGATCGAGCTGGTCAAAAACGAAAATTATTGGGGCGTCGACAAGCCCAAGCTCGATCGGATTACCGTCAAGAGTATCACTGACGGCGACACGCTCACGATGGCGATGCAAAACGGCGAGCTCGACGCGGTTCAGGGGCTGCCGTATTCGAGCCTTCAACTTTTCGTCGACAAGCCCGACTTCAAACTCAGTCAGACCGATACGTCGAGGATATATCAGATTGCCTTCAATTTCGACACGCCCGCGCTCCAAGATATCAACGTCCGCCGCGCGATTTCGATGGCGGTCGACAAAAAGAATTTCACCGATGTGCTGCTTCACGGCAACGGCACGCCCGCCGTCGGTCCCTTCCCGAGCAATCTGCCCTTCGGCGATCAAACTGTCAACGCCGTCGAATACGATCTCGACTCCGCGCGGAGCCTGCTAAACGAGGCGGGCTGGGCGGATTCCGACGGCGACGGCTATGTCGATCGCGACGGGCAAAATCTCGAGCTCAATTATTTGACGTACACCTCGCGTCAGGAGTTGCCGTTGTTGGCGGAGATGATGCAATCCAATCTCAAATCGATCGGCGTCAAGCTCAACGTCAACGCCACCGACAACTACAAAACTTTCCTCAAGACGGGCGAATACGATATGTTCAGCAAGGCGATCGTGACGGCGCCGACGGGCGATCCGGAGTATTATTTTACGTCGCACATCGTGCCCGGGGCGGTCGACAACGCGGGGCATTACGACAGTGCGGAGATTGCCGCGCTCGAGGAGCAACTGCACAACACTTACGGCGCGGACGATCGCTCGGCGTTGGCGATCAAGATGAGTCAGCAGGTGCTCGACGATTGCGCGCTGATCTATGCGTCGCATCTTAAGATGTCGTTCGTGATGAAAAATAACGTCGAGGGCTTTGCGGCGCATCCCTCCGATTACTACGAAATCACGTCGCTGCTCGATAAAACGTGAGGACGCGGAGAATATCGGGGGCGACGAGAAAAAAATTTTTTCGTCCCACCCGCCCACCCTCGAAAAAATTTTTTTCAAAATAAAAGGCGGCGGCTTCGACCAACGGGCGGCGATTTCGACCGTGGGCGGCGACTTCGAACATAAGCGGCAATTACTCTTGGTTGGCAGGTGAAACCTGCCATGGGCGGGCGGGCGGGAGAAAAATGTTAAGAGAGGCTCCGACAATGATTTTATCGATCAAAAATTTATCCGTCAGTTACGGCGTTCAAACCGTCATCGAGAATATCAGCTTCGATCTTGAGCGCGGCGAAATTCTTGCGATTGTGGGCGAATCGGGCTCGGGCAAGTCGACCGTGCTCAAGGCGATCAACGGACTGCTCGGGCACAACGGTCGAATCAGCGGCGGCTCCATCACTTTCGACGGACGCGACATCACCGCGCTCGACGACCGCCAACGCCGTCAACTCGCCGGCAGTTCGATCGCAACGATCTTTCAAAATCCCGTCGCGTCGTTTTGCCCGATCCGAACCATCGGCGATCAGATTTACGAAGCTGTCCGAGCACACACCGATTGGTCGCGCGCTCAATTCACTCTCCGCGCGGAGGCGTTGATGAGCAAAATCAATCTCCCTTCGCGCGTGCTCGACGAATATCCTTTCCGCTTGAGCGGCGGCATGGCTCAACGCGCCGGCATCCTGGCCGCAATCATTCTCGAGCCGAAACTTTTACTCGCCGACGAGCCTACTTCCGCGCTCGACACCGTCACTCAAGCCGATGTCGTCAAGGAACTGCTCAACCTCCGACGCCGCTTTGGCTTGTCGATCGTGCTCGTCACGCACCACCCGGGCGTCGCCAATTTTATCGCCGACAAAATTTTGGTCGTGCAAAACAGCAGCGCCGCCGTCGCCGCTTGATTGACACTCCCGATGAGTTTTGCTAGACTTGCGTCGAAGGGAGTGATTGCCATGTCCGTAGAAAATGCACAACAAATTATCGCGCGGTGCACGAAACTCATCAAGACCGAGCCGAATTTGGTCGAGCCGCATGTCGAGCGCGCGTTCGCCTACGTCGATCTCAAAGACTTCAGGCGCGCGATCGACGATTTTTCGACAGCCATCAGGCTTATGCCCAAGAGTGCCGAGATGCATTTCTATCGCGGTTGCGCCCACGGCGAGGCGGGCAATTATCGGCGCGCGATCGAGGATTTTTCCGTCGCGATCAAGCTCGATCCCGATAAGCCCAACTGTTATTTCAACCGCGCGGATGCCTATAGAAGTTTGGGTTGCCATCAGAAGGCGGTGGCGGATTACACGAAGTATCTGGGCTATTATCCGCGAAGCGCGGACGCATATTATCGGCGTGCTTGCGAGTACGGCGAGTTGAATCAATTGCGGGAGGCGGCGGCGGATTTTACGCGCGTGATCGCGCTCGACCCCGATGACTATGCGTCGTATTTTGGTCGCGGGCTGATACGGTTGGATTTGTGTGATTATCGTCGGGCGGCGGCGGACTTGACGGTTGTAATTGACAACGCGGCGGAGCAATATCCGCCTGCATTTGCGGGGCGCGGCGACGCGTATGTTTCGCTTGGTGAATACGAGCGGGCGTTGCCGGATCTCAACCGCGCGATCGAGCTTGAGCCCGAAAATGCGGCGCCGTACATCAATCGAGGTCGGGTCTACGGGACTCTTAACGACAAAGAAAAATCGATGAAGGATTTTACGCGGGCGCTCGAGCTCGAGCCCGATAACGCGTGGGCGCATTTTTGTCTTGGTGTGATGTATTTTGACGCCGAGAAGTACAAGGCGTCGTTGGATGAGTTTAATGCGGCGATCAAGAATGATGAGAACGCGTCGGGTCGATATTATTCGCTTCGCGGGCGGACGTATAACTTGCTCGACGAATACGAGGCGGCGGTTGCCGATCTCGAGAAGGCGGCGGCGTTGGAGCCGTCGTATAAGCCGACGTATTTTTATTTGGGGTATGCGTACTTTGGCGCCGAGAATTACGAAGCGGCGTTGAAGGCGTTTACTCATTACATCCGGTTTAAATCGGAGGACAAGCCGTTGGCATATTATTGGCGCGGGGCTGTCCGAATGGAGATGAAGGATTATCGAGCGGCGCTCAAAGATTTTACGAAGGCGCTGGAGTTGGGCGGCGCGGATGGTGAAAGGTATTTCCAACGCGGGCGTGCGTATAAAGAACTCGGCGATTACGAGAAGGCGCTGGCGGATTTCGAGAAAGTGTTGAAGTTGGCGCCGGATCGTCCTGAGGCGCGCAACGAGCTCGAAAATTGTCGGCGGCTGTTGAGCCAATGATGTTGAAGGTCGACGGACTGAGAAAAATATTCGACGGGCGCGTGGTGCTTGACGGCGTGAGTTTTGAGTTTGACGCGGGTGAGCGGCTTGGGATCGTGGGGCGGTCGGGTTGCGGCAAGTCGACGCTGGTCAAATTGATCGCGCGGCTGATCGATGCCGACGGCGGCTCGATCACATTCGACGGCGAGGACATCACGCGCCTGACGGGCGTGCGGCTCCGCGCGGTGTATCGCAAGATGCAGATGATCTTTCAAAATCCGGAGGAGGCGTTTAATCCGCGACGGACATTGGGCTGGAGCGTCGGTGAGCCGTTGCGTCGTTGGTCGATGCCGAATGTTGAGGCGCGGGTCGAAGAATTGTTGAAGGCGGTCGGGCTGCCGGTCGAGTTGGCGAAGCGATATCCGCACGAGGTAAGCGGCGGGCAATGTCAGCGGGCGGCGATCGCGCGAGCGCTGGCGTTGGAGCCGAAACTATTGATATGCGACGAGGCGACCTCGGCGCTTGACGTCAAAGTACAGGCGCAAGTGACGGGGCTTTTGCGGCGATTGAGCGTCGAGCGCGGGATCGCGTTGCTGTTCATCACGCACAACCTTGCGATACTGCCGACATTGGTCGAGCGAGTGATGGTGATGCACGACGGGCGAGTCGTGGAGACGGGCGCGGTCGAGGACGTGATCAAGCGCCCGCAATCGGAGTGGACACGAGAATTATTGGCAGCGGAAATATTTTCGACGGAGGCGAATTGATGTCGATTGAGGATCGGATCAAAAATTATTGGGATAAGCGCAGTGAGGATTTCGGTCGAGTTCGACGGCGGGAGCTCGAGAGTGCGGACGCCGATGCTTGGCTGAGTTATATCGAAAAAAAAATCTCCGCGCGGAGTTTTTATAAAGTGCTCGACGTCGGGACGGGCGCGGGCTTTTTCGCGGTGCTGATGTCTCGACGCGGGCATGATGTGACGGGGATTGACTTGTCGAGGGAGATGTTGAAGGAAGCCGAACAAAATTTGACGTTGTTCGATAGTCGCGCGCGGCTGCTCGAGATGAGCGCGGACGATTTGAAATTCGACGACGAAAGTTTTGACGCGGTGATCAGCCGCAATTTGACGTGGACGCTGCCTGATGTCGAGGGCGCTTATCGGGAGTGGCGACGGGTGCTGAAGATCGGCGGCGTGCTGATGAATTTTGATTCGGATTACGGCGACAAGAATTTTTTTGATGTAACGACGTGTGCGCGCGGCGATGTGACGGAAAATCAGCTTGACGAGTGCAATCTGATCAAAGAGGCGCTGGAGATCAGTCGGCGGCGCCGTCCGTCGTGGGATGCTGAAGTTCTTCGCGCGCTCGGCTTTGATGTGACGGTCGACGAGGACATTGCGCCGCTCGTGCATCGGGATAAGAGTCTTGACTTCGATCGAGTGCCGTTGTTTGCGATCACTGCCGTCAGATCGATTTGAGGAGGTTCGCCATCTCCATTGCGCTGACGGCGGCGTCGGCTCCCTTATTGCCTGCCTTGGTTCCCGCGCGCTCGATTGCCTGTTCGATGTTCTCGGTGGTGACGACGCCGAAGATGGTCGGCACGCCCGTCGACAGCCCGACCGTCGCGATCCCCTTCGATACTTCGTTGCAGACATAATCGTAATGCGTGGTCGAGCCTCGGATCACCGCTCCCAAGCAAATGACGGCGTCGTATTTTTTACTCGATGCCAATTTTTTTGCGAGCAACGGAATTTCGAATGCGCCCGGCACCCAAATGACGTCGATATCATCCTCGTTGGTTTCGTGACGGCGGAGCATATCGAGCGCGCCGCCGAGCAGTTTCGACGTGATGAACTCGTTGAATCTCGACACGACGATCGCGAACTTGAGCCCGCGACCGGTGATATTGCCTTCGATGATATTGGGCATAACGCGCCTCCGATCAGATATCAGCCTTCCAAAGTCCGTGCAGGTTGCAATGCTCGTAGACGGCGATCGGCTCGTCATCGTCGGCAACAATGAACGTCGCCTCGGGCTTGTCGACGGGTGACAGATGGCGGTACTGCCCGCCTTTTTTCGTCTGGAGATAAATCCACTCGATGAGATGAGACTCCGTCATGGGATGCTCGACGCTGCCGACCTTGACGCTGACGGTTTTGCCCTCGACCTTAATGGTGGGGACGTGCTTTTCGACGGCGGCATCGACGGTATTGGCGCCCATGGGGATCATCTTGCTGCCGTTGTTAATGGTCTCGACGGTGCCCTTGAGGAGCATCACCATTGACTGTTTGTCCTCGCTGACGAAAATTCTGCTCATAAATTTTTCCTCCTTATAACTCGTGACCCATTTTTTCTTTTTTGACGTCGAGATAATGCTTATCGAAACAGGTCGGCTCGGCTACAATAGGCACCCGCTCGACTATCTTGAGCCCATGCCCTTCCAGCCCCGCGCGTTTCGCCGGATTGTTTGTCATCAATCGGATCGTCGACAGCCCGAGATCGGCTAATATCTGTGCGCCAATCCCGTAATCTCTCAAATCCGGCGCGAAGCCCAATAAGATATTCGCCTCGACGGTGTCTTTACCCTGATCCTGCAGTGCGTACGCCTTCATCTTATTCGCCAGCCCGATCCCGCGCCCCTCTTGACGCATGTAAAGCACTACGCCTTCGCCCTCGTGCTCGATACGCTCCAGCGCCTGATGCAATTGATCTCCGCAATCGCATCGAAGAGAACCGAGCGCATCTCCCGTCAAGCACTCCGAATGCACCCGCACGAGCACATTCGATTTGCCGGCGACATCGCCCTTGACGATCGCCAGATGGCACTTGCCGTCGAGCGTGCTCTCATAAGCCTTGAGTCGGAAGCAACCGAAGCGGCTCGGGAAGTTGACGTCGGCGATCAGTCGGACGAATTTCTCCGTCCGCTTGCGATACTCGATCAGCGCTTGGACGGTGATGATATTGAGTCTGTGATGCGCGGCAAATTCTTTCAAGCGCTCGGTACGCATCATATGCCCGTCATCGTCCATGATCTCGCAACAAAGTCCGGCGGGATAAAATCCGGCAAGCCGCGCCAGATCGGTGGTGGTCTCGGTGTGACCGGCTCGACGAAGGACGCCGCCCTCGACCGAGCGGAGCGGAAAAACATGCCCCGGTCGACGGAAGCTCGACGCCTTAGCGGTCGGATCGATCAGCAGTTTAATGGTGCGGCAACGTTCGTA
Source organism: uncultured Selenomonadales bacterium (assembly GCA_946411735.1). Lineage (GTDB taxonomy): Bacteria > Bacillota > Negativicutes > Selenomonadales > Selenomonadaceae > Quinella. The sequence goes on along the minus strand of CAMKFB010000002.1, from coordinate 12,962 downwards.
GGCGGAGATGCCGGTCGCCGTGTCGAAGGCGTCAATCGAGACGGTAAAGGCGGTCTCGTGATTGTCGGTGTTGTTGACGACCATCTGATTAATGTTGAGCTCGTCGAGGCGCTTGCCGTCGATGGGCGTGCAGATTAAACCTTTGGCGTAAGTGGCCATGAAATTTATGTCGGCGGGCGTGACGGTCTCGGCGGCGCAAATGAGATCGCCCTCGTTCTCGCGATCCTCATCGTCGACCACAACCACCATCTTGCCGTGCTTGATGTCATCGATTGCCTGTTCGACGGTTGCAAAATCATTCATCATATCACCCCAATTGAAGTATACATTCTCGCCCGTGCAAAGTAAAGCGAAAAAAAACGGAGCCTCCTCGGCTCCAAAAATCTTGTCGGCTCCGCGCGGAGCTCAGAAAGATTTTTTAACCTTCGCGTGGAACGTCAAGCCCTTCTGCTGACCGATCCAACCGACCGCTCCGAGATCGACCACCCAAGGGATTGCCGCGTGCGGTTTGATCTCCCAACCGAGCTCGAACATGCCGCTGCTGCCGTTTGAATCGACCTCATGCGTCCGTTGACCCTTATGCACCGCCGACGAGCCGCTGCTGTGATCGTACTGATAAGCGAAGCCCGAATAAAACTTGTTCACCTTGTTGGGCTGATTGATGAAGCGAATGCCCGCGACAAACGTCCCGTCATTGACGCTGTCAAATTCGTAATGATCGCCGTTCAAAAGATGCGTTGACATCGAGCCCTGGTGCGAGTGCAAATATTGACCGTAGACGTGGACGGTGTTCTCGCGATTGATCGCAAACAGTTTGCCGATGTTGATATGCCCCGCAATGATCGGTGCCGACATATCGTAAGAATCATACGTGCTGTCGTTGGAATCGCGATCGAAGTCATTAGACTCGAAGGACGACCTTGCGCGCCCGTAATGCAGGCTGCCCTCGTAATAAAAACCGTTGGTGAGCATCCGTCGCGCGATAAATCCTCCGCCGCTGAACTGTGTATCGCCTTTGCCGTGATTGCCGTTCTCCGTGTAAGTGTCAAACTTGCCCTTGCCGTGATCGATGAGCGGCGCAAAGCTGAAATGATTGCCGTTTCCTTTGTTGACGAGAGTTTTGGCGCCGCCGATCCCAAGCCCGACAACATTATTGCGAATGTGCCCGCCGTCGCTGAGCTTTACTCGGAGCGCACTGCCGTTGCCGCCCGAAAAAACCTTCATCTCATTGCTGACTTCGACATCTTCATCTTGAATCTCGCGGAACTCTTCTTCGGGCGGTTTCCAATCCTTGATGACGTTTTGAATTATATTCTGCGCGGTATGACCGAGGATGTCGCCATTATTGGTAAGTTCGTTTATTTTGTCGTTGAGCTTAATGATATCACCGACCCGCGCATGAAAACCGTTCGTCCTCAAAAAACCGTCGCTGTCGAGCGCCGCACTCGTCGCCAACTCGTCTTTGTTATCTTTGTTAAAGACGGCGATCGTTTCACCGTCGTCGGTAATGAGCTCCAATTCGCGTTCGATGGAGTGTCCTTCCATAAAAGGTTCCTCCAATTTTATGTTCGACAACCTGAGCCCGCTGTCATTCTGAATCAAATTGACTTGCAATCCGGTTTCCACTCGAGCGTTATCGCCGCTTGAGCCGACCTTGAGCGTCGTGCCGTCGAGCGTCGTTTCGCCGCCGGTGATTTTGAGCATCACATCTCCCGTCGTCGGCAACGTGAAGTCAAGCTTGTCAAAACCGTTGATGCTCCGAACCTCAAGATCATGGACGTTCGTGACCTTGAGCGTGTTGCCCGAGGTGTAAGAATAGCCGCCCGAGCCGTCGCCCAGCCAGCCGCCGATCAGCTCGGCATTGCTCAAATCGATCGACGAACTTTTGTCCTCGTCTTCCAAGCCGATCGTGATCGTGTTGCCGGTCGCTTCCGATCGCTCGATCGAATAACGAACCATGCCGCCGATCACTTGTCCTCTGATCGTGCCGCCGGTGATCGCAACGGAATTATTCCGCGCGGAGCCGGTTAAAGCCGAGCCGCCGACAACCGCGCCGGTGACGTTGCCGCCTTCGATCGTGACTTTATTAGAGGAGACTTCGCCGCCCTCCTGAAAGTTCGATTGTGTGACGTCGGGAGTCTCGTCGCCGTCGCGCGGATAAAGATATCCGACTTCACCGCCCGAGATGTACTTCGCCGAGCCGCCGCGCATTATGACTTTGTTGCCTTCAACATTGCCGGCGACATTGCCCGCTTCGCTGTTGACGACCGACACGCCGCCGACCGCGCCTTCGAGCGATCCGCCGTTGATCTCGACCGTATTGTTCTTGACAACGCCTTCCGCCGATACGCCGCCGATCACTTCTTTAACATCATAGCCGGACTCAACAATTACGGTATTGTCCGTCACATCCTCCGAACTTTCCTCGTCGCCGCCGCCATGCACGACATCGGACGCGCCGCTTGCCGCAAAGCCCGGCACATTAAACGTGATCAGACCGGCGCAGGCGATCAGCGCCGACAGATTTTTTTTGAGCCAACGTTTTTTATACATCATCCGCACCTCACTTTATCGCCCACTGACGATCCTTGACGCAGAACGTGCAATCGACATTGGCGACCTTGAATCCGACCTCCGACGTGCCGTTGACGCGGATCGAGCCGCCGTCATTAAACTTGATCGTGGTCGCGTCGTCGCCGATCGCATACGGGAAACTTTCAAGATCAATCTCCTCGAGACTGATGTTTAGCAGATTGATCAGATCGTTGTCGCCGGCGTTTTCGATCACATCATTGCCGTTGGTTTTAAGATAGAAGAACTCGTCATAGCCGTCGGTGCCGGTGAGAGTATCGTCGCCGTCATTGCCGCCCCAGACCGAGCGGCTGCCGTCGCCGTCGGTGAGCTCGAAAAAGCCCTCGTCGACGTCGGCAAGGCTAGTGACATAAGTTCGGCGGGGATTGGCGCCGTAATTGATGAACGAGAGCGAAACGCGATGAGTGTCGGTGCCGTAAAGCAGATCGGCGATGGTGTGTTCGTTATCGCCGTTGTGGACGGTGTAGTTTTTGATGTCGGAGGTGAGTGCGCTTTGATCGGACATATCGAAAGACAAGACGGTCGAAGAAAAACCGAGTTGCCCATTCTCGACGGAGGAATCAAGCTCGCCGGGCGTGATGCCGCTTACGAAAGTGAGATCGTCTTCGGCGACATCAAGATCGGCGAGCGTGACGGTCGACACTCCGTTGTTGATGGTGATGTAATCTTTTTCGCCGCCGCCGGTGATTGTCGTGCCGGAACCGTAAATTTTTATTTCATCTTTTTTGTCGGTGGCAGTGACGTTCCAATCGGAGGTGACCCTGATCTCCTGTCGAGCCGAATCGTCGGCAGCCTCGTAGATGTGATCGCCGTTGACAAAGCCGACAATCGTATCGCCCTCGACAGTTTCAGTTTTGAATGCCGCGGTCCTCGACGAATCGTCATCCAACACGAAGCAGCCGCTTGTCGAGCTGTCGGCAAGGCTGAGGTTGATGACGACAGTTTTACCATCGGTCGTGGGTGAAACGATCTTTTGAAGCCCCCGATTATAATCACCGTCAATATCATAAAATTCTCCGCCGGTGCTCGTGGCAATCGGCTCCCATTCCGGCTGACAATCGAGATCTTCCGTGTGATATCCGTAACCGGGAATATATCGTGCCTTCGAACGAAGTCTGCCGATGACGTCGAGCTGAATGTCCGCCGCCTGCAGTGAAGCGATCACAGTCTCAGAGTCTGAATTATTGTCCCAATAGCCTTCGTCGGTGATGACGACAAAATACTTATCGGCGTCGGAATCGAAATTCAGAGACAGCGCACCGTTATCGGGATCGGTTATGGCACTCAAACCGTATTCGGCGCCCTGATTGTCCTCAAAGCTGTTACCGAGGACGTAATCCACATTGCCGATGAAAGTATTGATGTCGGAGGTGAAATCATATTTTCTGATGGATTCGCGCGTATCGTATTCGACGAGCCCGAGCCTGAACTCGACGTTCCGTTCAGTAAGGTAGTCTCCGAAAATCGCGGCGGTGTTTCTGATTTTGTTGATGTATTGATCCATGCTGCCGCTGGTGTCGACGATGTAAACGAGATCAATCTTATTGGTGACGGTCGAAGGTTCGACGACATCTTTGAGAGTGATCGAGCCGACGGAGTCGCCGGTTGCGGTGATCACGATATCGTTGCCGATCGTCGCGGCATCGGTTGATAAGCCCTCGGCAAACTGCAAGGTCGAGGTATCGATGGAGAAGCCGTAGATCGTATCATCGCCGTTGCCGTCTTTATACTCGATCCGCGCGGAGCCGCCGTTGATGGAGATCACATCATTGCCGTTGCCGGGTTCGACGGTAGAGGCGTCGCCGGTGATCAGAATCGAGTCGTCGAGGTCGGAGGCGGTGACGAACCAATCGCTTGCAACGGTGATCGATTGCTTACCGATATCCGACACGGCGGAGTAGACGTGATCGCTCGAGACGGTGCCGATAACGGTTGACGGCTCATTATTCCACTCGACGATCGCTCCGAAGTTTTCAATTCCGAAGAAAGATTCGCCGTTTACTCCACTGCTCGAGAAATCATTCCAATCGCCCCGTGAATTGGTAGCATATGGATTAACCGCATAGTACATCATAATGGAGCCGCTGTCTCCATCGGGTTGCGGTCTTCCGTACTGCTGCCAATGAGTATAGGAATTTCCATCAACGGGCGTACCGTCGACCCAGCGATAATTATATTGTTTGACGCCGTCGATTTCGCCGGTGGACTCGATTGTGGCTCCCATCCAATAATTATTTTTTGCAACGCTTTCATCGAGAGATTCGAGCATGCCTTGGACGACATTTTGTTCGCCTTCGGAAGTGATGATGACGAGGTTACCGCCGATCGATTCGGCAAAATCCTCCGCAGAGTACCAATCGGTGTTGACATCGTTGAAGACATAGTAAGAATGATTGTTGTAAGTGACGGCGTCGGCAGGGATATTGACGGAGCCGTCAGCTTGGAAGAGGGCAGTGTGATAGGCATTGCCGTCGCTCAAGGTGTCGGAGGACGTGACGAAGAATGAGCCGGTTTTGCCGCTGCGCACAATCGAGAGATCAACGTAAGCATTGATACTTCCGATATCGGCGTATACATTCTTGAGAGTGAGCGAACCGACGGAGTCTCCTTCGACGTTGATGATCATATCGGTGCCGGATTGAATGGAAGTGGTCGAGAGACCTTCGGCGATCGCCAATGTTACTGTGTCGGAGTCGAAACCGTAGACGGTATCGTTACCGTCGCCGTCCGTATAAACGATCCGCACGGAGCCTTCGTTGAGAGTGATCACATCGTTGCCGCCCGAGGCATCAATCGTCACATCATCGCCGTAATTCTCGATTGTGTCGTTGCCGTCGCCGCCGACTATCGAGACTTCGGCTCCGGTTCTGTAACCGATACCGCCATAAAATCTGTGACCGTAATGTACGTTGACCGTTTCGTCTCCCGTCACTTTGGAGTTGAGAATGTAATCATCGCCGCTGCCCGCATCGATCGTAACGGCTGAACTGTAATTGGAGATCAAATCACCGCCGTTGCCGCCATTGATGAGCACATCGTAGCAGGCGCTGTCAATCGTATCATTGCCTTCGCCGGTTTCGATGGTAGTCAATGAGCCGCGTCTTTGTCCCCTATAAGCCGCATTGTAAACATAATCATCGCCGTCGCCGGTATGAAATTCATTGGATGCGCCGGTGTTATTGATCACATCATTGCCGGCGCCGGCATTGACTATGATGTTTTCGCCTGAGCAAGCAACGCTGTCGTCGAATTGTGTGGCGGTGACGTTCCAACTGTCGCCGGAGACTTCGATCGATTGCCTCCCGACATTCCGCGCGAAATAGTTCAACTCTTCGACGTCGCCGACGACAATATCCGTACTGACTGTCGAAGTCGCGAATGTCGCCGTGTACACGGTGCCGCTGTCGATTTCCACCGAGCCGTCGACCACATAGACGCCCGTCGAAGTGTCCGCGTCCGAGAGTGTGAGTGCGGCGTTGATGGAGCCTTCATGATACTCAACGGTCGGCGTGGGCTCGACAGTCGGCGTGGGGGCGACGGTGGTATCGGAGTCGGCAACGTCAACGAGAGTGATCGAGCCGCTCGACGAACCTTCGACGTTGATGATGATATCGGAGCCGGATTGAACAGAAGTGGTCGAGAGCCCGTCGGCGATATTGAGCGTGTCGGTGTTGGAGTCGTAACTGTAGATTGAATCATTGCCGTCACCGTCGTTGTAGACGATCAGTGCGGAGCTTCCATCAAGACTAATCACATCAGCGCCCAGACTAATCACATCGTCATCAGCGCCCGCGTTGATTGTCGTAGACGATCCGTAGTCGTAGATGAAATCGTCGCCGTCGCCAGCATTGATTGTCACGTTCGAGCCATAGAAGTTGATGATGGAATCATCGCCATCGCCCGTATTAATCGTCACTAATGATCCCCCATTATAAATGGTATCGTTGCCGTCGCCCGCATTAATCGCCGACAATGAACTTCTATAGTCATTATTGACGTAATTGTTGCCTATCCTCGCAAAGATCATCACCGAATCGCTGTAGCGATTGTAGATGGAATCGTTGCCTGCGCCAGAATCTACTGTTACCGACGAGCCATCGTCATTGAAGATGGAATCGTTGCCGTCTCCTGCAGAGATTGTCACCAGTGTGCCGCTATTATATATCTCGTCGTCACCTGCTCGCGCGTCTATCATCGTGTTCGAGCCGTTTGAGTTGTGGATGGAATCGTTGCCATTACCTGTGTCTATCGTCACCGAATCGCCATAGTTGTGGACGGTATCGTTGCCATCTCCCAACTCAATTGCCGACAATGAACTTCCATAGCTATTGCTGATGAAATCGTTTCCCGCGCCCGCATCTATAGTCGTAAATGGAGCGCGATAGTTGTGGATTATATCATTATCATCTCCGGAAGAGATCAGCACATTATTGCTATTGGTGTTGAAGATGGAATCGTTGCCATTACCTGTGTCTATCGTCACCGAATCGCCGTAGTTGTGGACGGTGTCGTCGCCGTCGTCGGCATCGATCGTCACCATTGACGGGTCATTGTACACCATTGACGAGCCATTGTAGATGAGATCATCGTCCGACGTGCCGGATATAATTGTATTCGATGTGCTGTTGTTAATAGTCGCCATAAACCCGCCTCCTTACTTGACGAACACGACCGATGTATCGTCGAGCATATCATTGCCTTCGTTGGCGAGCAGAATTTTATTGGCGTCCTCGACGCTGACGACCGCGTTGACTTTATTGACGGAATTTTGACCGCCGCGCACCTCAACCGCGTTGATCACCAACGGATTATTGCCCGCTCGACCGTCCGCGCGCGCGCCGCTGAGATTGTCGGCGTAATCGACCATGCCCTTCTCGATGACCACATCGTATTGCAGATTGTCGACGCCGTAGATCGCTCGACCGTCAGTGTCGTAAATGACCGGCGAGAAGGTCGGCGACATCTCCATGCCGTCGGCGTTGACGATCACTCCGGTGTAATGCGCGCTCCTGATCGATTGAGCTTCGCTTTGACTGATTGCACTCGAGGACACGGTCGGGAAAGGCGCGGGCGTGCCTCTGTCCATGATCTCCGGCACGACGACGGAGGCGAGACTGCCGTTGACGCCGTAAAGCGGAACCGCCATCTTGACGACGTACTCATCGTTATCGATGGGATATTCTTCGACGATCTGAGCGCCGCGGAGGAGCCCGTTGATCTTCGCACGGACGGTGTCCTTTTCGATTATCAGGTCTTCCATGAGAGTTTCGGAGTCGATCTGCACGCCCTTGATGGTACCGAGCAGATGACGTTGCGCGTCGGTGATGGCGGCGAGACGTGCCATGGACACGCCTTTACCTCCGGAGCGCCCGCGCCCTTCGGCGTAGATCAGGGAGTCGGCGCCGTGCAACCAATCGACCCCGTTGGAGATATTGGTCTGATTGACGTTGACGTTGACGGAAGTTGCGCCGTAAGCGGCGGGCAATTGAGCGACAGGATTGACGGTGAGCGCGGCGGCTCCGAGCGCGGCGGCAAGCACGAGTGACTTATTTCTGATGAATTTCATGATTACACCTCATTCAATATACTATTCCACGCAGTCCACCGCTGTATTTATTGATGAACTGTTGAAGGTTAGTGAAGTTATTTGACGGATCGTTGATTTGAAAGTCGGCAGCTCTGAAATTTGTTGTCGAAGTGCCGGTATATCCTTTGACCACGACCCAATGATAGTTGTAGGCGCCGATCACGACAGGATTGCCGCGCTTGAGTTGATTGTAAATCTTTGCCATCCACTCGTTGGTGAGGCGTGGTCTGTTGGAAACGAGATCGGTAGTATAGCCGAGGCGGGCTTTGACATTGTCCCAATCCACATCATTGCCGTTTTCACCACGGAAGGGACGGAGTTTCTCCATCATTTCCGGCGGCGTCATGTTGGTGTGATTATGATAGTTGTACTTCATCGTCAGTGACGTAATTGTACAGCCTCGAGCTGCGATCGATCTGGTGCCGATCATATCCTTGGGATAATTGGTTTGTTTGATTAAAGGCACATTCAAATCTATTTGTACTTGATTAGGCGAAGGCTGAGGATTTTCGCGTATTTTTTTAAGGATCGCGCTGGCGTCGGAGATGCTGATGTCGCCATCGCCGTTGAAGTCGGCGTTGCTCCGATTAATCGATTGCGTTTGACCTCTCAAATACGCCAAAAGCAGATCGACATCGTTTTGATTGACCTGACCGTCGCCGTTGACATCACCCTTGAGCCCGCCGCCCACGTTTTGAGAGGCGATCGCCGAACTCGGAACCCAGCCCATCTTATATCCCGTGCCGTTGTCGAGCCGATAAAGAATCTGCGCCCGATTACCGACCTCCGCCATGACGATCACGCTCTCGTTATTCGACACGCTGCCCATCTTTGTATTGCTCGAGCGCGTCGTGTAGACCGTCTGACTGCCGCGCACATTCACGCTGCGATTGGAGTAATTCGGATCGGCGCAAACTTCGGTGACTTGAAACCAGCGCGCGTTGTATTGCGGATTGCGCAAGCCGTTGTAGGACGCCTTGACCCAACCGTCGCGATACTCGGTGATGGTGATCCAATCGACGTTGGCATCGATGTAACCGACCTGCCGTCCGTTGATGTTGTCGAAAGTGTTGATGCGATGATCGGTATAGCACGTCAGAGGAAAGCGATCGGTAACGATGCCCGCCTCGACCGCGCCGCTGCCGACGAGCATCGATGCGCCGATAAGCGCCGCGCAGAGCAATTTTTTGATGCGACTAAACATTGTATTTTACCTCCACTCGATTGATAAAGATTGCGTCCTGCGATGTCCGCGAGCGCGCTGAGCACCGCAGGACTGTCTGTATCAACACTCTAAACAAACTCTATTAGGATGTTTACTTAGAGTACTCTATTCCAATAATCATAAGGATTCGGATTGTCCAACGTCGGATCGTTTACACTTTTTGCGGCTGCCGTACGTCTGCCGTTACGAACTTCGATGTGGACATGAGACGCGGAGGCTCCGTTACTTCCCTGATATCCGATGTGATCACCTTTATTAACATACTGTCCCTGTTGAACCGTTACCGAATTAAAGTGCAGATAAACGACGGTTTTATCATTGTTCTGATCGTAAATGGCAACGGTATTGAATGAGCCGCCGGCTCTCGTCACGACGCCGGAGATTGCCGCATAGACGGGAGCGTTGTGCGAAAGAACCATATCAATTCCCTCATGTCTGCCGCGCGTATTCTGATATCCGTCAAAATCACAAGTGATGTGTGCACCATCATTACGAAATACGGCGTACATCAATTTTTGTCTCACATCACCTGAAGGTTGAGAGCCGCTGTCATTGAAAATATTCTTCGGCACCCAACGATCCTTCGTCCCGCGCGGAGTCGGATAACGGACGTAATAAGCATTGTCCGTCTCCTCGAACACCGTCACCACGTCGCCGCGATCAACCCGTTCGTTGCCCTGCCGATTGCTGAGATTGCGATCGGTATATGCCGGTACAGTGTTATCCGCCGTCCTCTGATAAGCGGCGATTGCCTCGCTCGACGCCAAGACGACAAGCGCCAGAAATGCCGTCAGCAGGAGTTCGATTAACTTTTTCATTGAAGAACATCTCCTTTCGATATCAAGGAAAGTTAGCCACACAGTATCTTGACAACTCGATGGTCGCCTTTTTAATCGCGTCGGAAATTGCATCAAAAATTATTGTTCCGTAACTCGCATCCGAATGCTTACGTTTGGTGCTACCCGCGGTATTCGTACTGAAGAGAATTTCGCGGCTTTCGATATCAATCAAAGAAAGATTTACGCCTGCTTGCAGTTCACAAGTGTCAGTACCATTCTTGGTAAAAACGTTGGCTTTTATAAAACTTACGTCAACCCTGATCAAGTATTGAATGTTGTATTGCTTGACAAACTCATCGAAGCTCAATTTTTGTTCCGATGCCACATCGCAATCGTAAACAACAAATTGGTTAATCTCCAACACATCCTGCACAGTCAAATCTCGAGCAACCGTTAAAAATTCCGTTGTCGAAAGAAACAGCCCCAAATCGCTGCAGTCACAGACGCCTCCTGAAACCTCAGGGGTAATAACGATTGCTCGCGGCTTTTCCATTGCCAATGCCGCACCGCTCATCAACAACATCAACAGTGTTGCCAATAATATTTTTCTCATGCAACCACCTCCAATCATTTCTTCGCCGACTACAACTCCGCTGCAAGACTTTTCGTCGCGTCTTGCGCCGCCTTCCAAAGTGCGTTCACCACGCTCGTTTGCGCTACCTTCGTCGTTCCGATGCTGAGCGTGTGTATGTCATTGCCGACCCTCACGTGCGAACTCGACGACGTCCCCGCTCCGATCGCGCCCTTGACATACCTGCCGGTCGTCACATCCATCATCTGCAACGAAATGCGCGCCCGCACCGAGAAAACCTTCAGCCCGTTCGATAGCACCGTGCATTCGCTTTCGATCGGCGCGATATTCCTTACGCTCCCGCAGATGATGTAGCGCACGCCCTGCACCTCACCGATCTTCTTTGCATCGCTCGGAGTGATCTTGCCGGTGTAATTCACACCCGCCGCATCAAGCGTCGCCCGATCGAGCTCGAACGCCGAGAATTTTTTTGTATCGAGCAGCCCGTCAATCACCAACGAGTATAGCGATTTCTCCGAGCCCTCGACCTTCAAATTGTCGATGTCGATCTCCTGAAACGTGCCGAAGCTGCACACCGCCACCTTGTATTTCTCTCCGCGCGGAGCCGCCTCGACCGTCATCATCGCTCCGATAAGCGCCAGCACCGCCAATATTACCGCCGCGCATCTCATGAGATCACCTCACGAACAATTTGCCCGCGTCGAGATCGTCAATCAGCGCTGCCACTATTTTTGTCGACGCCTCGTCGAGCGCCTTCTCGCGCAACGCATCGTTCAATTTCTCACGACCGAATTTCGCAATGCCAACATCGATCATCTTTTGCGTCGCCACGCCGACCACGCGCTTGCTCCAGACAATTTCGCCCGTCGACGCCTTGATCAATCGAACATCGCACTGCACGCCAATCCCCGTCTTCTTCACATCGAACGTCGCCATGTTGCCAAGCGGACTGCCGACCGCACTCGTCGAGCCCGACATCCCCGTGAACGTCGACGCCATATTGATCGCGCGGCTCATCGTCGAGTAATCCTCTTTCATCCAATTGCCCACGCCCAGATTGATGATCGTCCCTTGAATCAAATACTCGGCGTTGTTCTTCTTGCCGATTTTCGACGTGAGCTCCGGAGAAATAATCTGCCCTACTTGCGCCGTCGCGATCGATTGCGCCTTGCGACCGTCGAGAATTTCTTCAAACACCTCGTCAAAATCGTCGCTCTCGAACGCACGCTCCATCGCCTCGTAGCCGATAACCTTCTCGTCGTAAAGATGCGCCGCAATGTTCGCCTCGATCGGCTCGTCCGCGCTCAAATTGAATTTGCCGCTGTTTATCAGCTTGATCATCACGTCGTCCGACAGCTCCGCCGCCGTATTCACCTGATCGTAGCGTGTGTCATCGGTGAAGGTCAGCATTATGCAACTCGGCGCCGCCCCCGCCGTCGCGCACATCACCGTCGACCACACCAGCGCCGTCAATATCAAAAATATCCGCCGCACGATCAGCCCTCCTTCCTTCGTTTCGTGACATCCTTCAACGTCGCCGGCAGCGTCAAGTATTCGTCCTCGACGTTCGACGAGAACTCCTCGATCTCGATGACGCACCGGCGCCCCTCGATTTCTCCGTCCGCGTCCTTGCGATAATCCGCCGACGCGATCTTCACCAGCCGATCGCCCTCGAAATAATATCGGATCGCGCTCAACGCGCCGCCGTCGCTCGACTTGTAATCCTCGTATTTGAGCCCGTCCTTCAACCGACCGCTCTTGACGTGAGTGTAGCGCGGCATATCCGCACTCTTTTCCTCGTCCGGCAGCATCGCATTGATCAGCCGCGACATATCCGCGTCGCCGTAACTTTCGCCCTCGAGCACCTCCGCCAGGTAGTTTCGAGAGTTCGCGCGGATTCTGTTGCGCCCCTCGCCGTAGTAGTCGACGTGATCGCCCCGCGTCCGACGCGTGAACAGGAAATTCTCATTGCCCCGCCGCAATCGACACATATCGAACGCCCCGTCGCCGACCTCCTCATACTTGTTGCCGCCGCCCGCAGTGATCAGCCCGCGCAGCGTCTTGTTGACCAGATACTCATTCTTGCCGATCGCCAACCCGCTCGAGCCGAACAGCTCCACGCGATCCCGATTGGTGACGCGCGCCGCCGGCGTCAAATTCCGATAGCGAATCGTGTAATTGTTGCTC
>CAMKFB010000001.1 GCA_946411735.1 uncultured Selenomonadales bacterium | reverse complement strand
ACCGCGAAGGATGTCATTTAAAATCATAAAAAAATCTCTCCTAAAAATTTTTATCCCACCCGCCTACCCTTTTTATCCTGCGGAGCTGATACGGGGGCTGTGCCCCCGCGCCCCCTTGCTAAAGACGCCGCCCTTTAATTCAAAAAGCAGGGCGCCGCCGACGCCGGGTGGGAACCGATCCGTATGTTGGGCGCCGCACTCGTGGGTGGGCGCGTCGGCGGCGCCCCTTCAGACCGTGCCTCCCGTGGGACTCTGCCGACGCTCCGCGCGGAGCCGTCGATTTTTAACGGCGTCTCAAATGAGCGCGGAAACGTTGAGGATCGGCATTGACGACCAGCTCCTCGGGAAAATCATTTTCCTCGAGCACGGCAATCGAGCTTTGATGGTTGCCGACATCGGTATCGACGTGGGCATCCGAACCCATGATGACATGCGTCCGATATTTTTTGCAAGCGGCGAGCATGAGCTTGGCTTTTTCGCGAGAACCCGCCCGCACTCCGACCGACTCGTAAGAGTGATTGTTAATCTCGAGCAGGACGTTGCAATCGGCGGCGGCTTGAGCGACGCGATCGAAGTCAACGGGATAAACGGGATTATCGGGATGCCCGATGATGATCACATTCGGATTTTTAATCGCGCCGATGATCGCGGCGGTGTTTTGCTCGAGCGTGCCGGGCTTGAGGCAAGGCGTGTGAAGCGAGGCGACGGCGAAGTCAAGCGTCTCGAGAATATGCCCCGGCAGGTCGGTCGAGCCGTTGTAGTCGAGAATGTTGAGCTCAACGCCGAGCACGAGCTCGATCCCGTACGCGTCTCGACGAACCGCTTTGAGATTCATAAAATGGAAATTATGACAGGCGCCGGGCATGGCGGGCGCGTGATCCGCAATGCCGTACAGCCTCAGATTCTTTGCTTTTGCCGCGGCAATCATCTCGTTCATCGTGTTGTAAGCGTGACCGCTGGCGATGGTGTGAGTGTGGACGTCGAGCACATCAATCAAAATATCTCCCCCTTCGGTCGTTTTGACGGCAATTATATCATTCAAAGATTGCTCGATCAAATTATTTGTGATAAAATATCGCCGATGAAAATGTTCAAATGAGGTGATGAGATGCCGAAGATAGGCAAAAACGTTTTGGAGAATTTGACGCTGAGCATGTACGAAGACTCGCGGATAATTTATCGGGAATACATTCAGAATGCGGCGGATCAGATTGACAAGGCGCTTGCGAGCAATGCATTTCCGAATGAGGACTTGGAGATAACGATCAATATTGACGAGATTAATCGACGGATCACGATCGCCGACAATGCCAACGGGATTCCGAAGGCGGAGGTTGAGCAACGGCTGGCGGATGTGGCGGACTCGAAAAAAATTCAGGGCGAAGACAAAGGTTTTCGAGGGATCGGACGGCTCGGAGGGCTGGCGTATTGTCGAGAGCTGCGCTTTGTGACGTCATACGCGGGCGAGTCGGAGCAAACGACGATGATATGGGATGCGGCGCGACTCAACGAAATTATAAATGATCGGGCTAACAATGACGTCGCCGAAAAAGTTTTGACTCAAATAATTTCATATCGGCATGAGCCGTGCGACGCGTCGGCGCATTTTTTTCGTGTCGAGCTGATTGACATAAAGCCGAGCAACAGTGCCTTGTTGGACGAAGAAACGGTTCGCGACTACATTTCGGAGGTTGTGCCGCTCGATTTCGATAAACGCTTCGACACTCTCAAGTATAAGATCGATTCTTTTGTCGAGGAGCAGCAACGCCCGCATACCCCCCCCCCATCATGATAATTTCATGTTCCGACTTCATCGCTACGAGATTTTTTGCAACGGCAAAAAACTTTGTCGACCGTACTCGACATTCATCAAGGCGAATGCCGACGAGTTCCGAGATGTTCAGACTGATCTGATCAAGACGCCCGACGGAAAAATCGTCGCGTGGATTTGGTTCGGCATCTCGTGTTTCAAGGCGACGATGCGCGGCAAAAAATACGGCGGGCTCGTCGGATTGCGGCTCCGCCAATTCAACATCGAAATCGGCGGCGAACATACACTCGATAAATTTTTCAAGGAGCAACGCGGCAACGGATATTTTATTGGCGAAGTGCATGTCGTCGACAAACGGCTGATCCCCAATTCCCGTAGGGATTATTTTGTCGAGAATGATGCGCTGGTCGAGTTCGAGCGGGCGTTGAAACATTATATCGAATGGAATCTCGATAAACTGTATCGAACGGGCAGCGAGCTCAACAGCGCCTTCAATCGAATCAATAAATTTTCCGAGCTCAAAAATGAATACGATCGAAAGAACCGGCAGGGCTTCACATCGAAAAAAGAACAGGAGACTTTGGAGCTCGAGCTGGAGACGGCGAAAAAAAAGGCGGATGACTCGGAGAAAACCATTCTTAAGGTTGTCGATCGGGCGGAGCAAAATGAAAGATCGCCGTTGAAAAAAATGGTTCGGCTCATTCAAAAAGAGCGCGACCTTGAAAATGACCGAACGTTCCTCCAAGCCGCGCCCGAATCCGAATCCGATCCGAATAAAAAAGTGCGTGCAAAGTTATTGGTCGATGAGCTGTCGAACTTGAAAAAGAGTGAGCGTAAATTGGTTTCGCTCATTTACGATATCATTCGAGACAACCTGGGAGCGGATATCAGCGAAGCGCTCATCAAAAATATTCACGCGGAACTCAAGGTGCAAAAATGAGTCGCCGCGTTCTGTTGGTGGAGCCGGATTATCGCAATAAATATCCGCCGCTGAGTCTGATGAAGTTGGCGACGTATCATCGACGGCTCGGCGACGAGGTCACGTTTTTCAAGGGCTCGACGATCGATTTTGTTCTCGACGAGACGCTCCGAATGCTCCTGTCTCGATTGAAGCACAACGATCCGATCGTCGATTGGCGCGCGCGGTGGCAGCAGTTGAGGCTGTACATTCAACTCGGCGGCGACGACCGCTTGAGGGCGCTCAAAACGTTGTCCGACAGTCCGCTCGTCAAGATGAATTTGGCGTATTATCGGGCGTATTACGCGCGGAAAAAATTTTTTGAGGAGCCGCCGTTCGATCGGATTTGCATCACGACGCTGTTCACCTTCTATTGGAAGAAAACCGTCGAGACGATCAATTTTTTCAAGCGGCTGTGTCGAGAGCCGTCTCAAGTGTTCGTAGGAGGGATTGCGGCAAGCGCCGTCCCCGAGGAGCTTGAGCGCGAGACCGGCATCAAACCAATCGTCGGGCTGCTCGATAAGGGCGGCGAACTCGACGACAACGATATCATCATCGAAAATCTCCCGCTCGATTATTCGATCCTCGACGAGATCGATTACGAATATCCCGCGCGCGACGCCTTCTACGGTTATTCGACGCGCGGCTGCGTCAATCGATGTTCGTTTTGCGTCGTGCCGCGGCTCGAGCCGGAGTATAAAAGTCATATCCCGCTTGTTGAGAAAATTACCGAGGAGCGTGCGCGGTTCGGCGATCGGAGCAATCTGCTGCTGCTCGACAACAATGTGCTGGCTTCGCCCGACTTCGATCGGATCATTGACGAGATCAAGGAGCTGGGCTTCGTCAAGGGCGCGACTTGTCCGCCACAAGACTTTTATGAGATCGCGATCAAAAATCTCCGCGCGGGTTGGAATGAGCCGGCTCAAATAAAAAAAATCGTCAAGCTCTATCATAAATTGCTTGACAGACAGTCGCCAAATGAGCGGGAGTTTTACGCTCAACCGTTGGAGGAGCACGGGCTGCTCGATGCGCGGACGGCGACAAAAGAAAATATTTTGGCGGTCGATGAGCAGTTCAAACAGCGGTTCAAAAAATTTTTCAGGAAGCCGCCGAGCAAGCGGGTCGTCGATTTCAACCAAGGGATCGATGCGCGGCTGGTGACGGACGAAAAAATGAGCCGGCTGTCGGAAATCCCGATCCGCCCGTTGAGGATCGCGTTCGACCATTGGCGCCTGCGCGAAACGTATGAAAAGGCGGTGCGGATTGCCGCGGCGCATGGCATCACGCATCTGTCGAATTATCTGCTGTACAATTACGAGGATCGCCCGATCGAGTTGTATCGGCGGCTGGCGCTCAATGTGCGGCTGTGCGAGGAGCTCGACATCGATATTTATTCGTTTCCTATGAAGTATCATCCCGTCAGCGACCCGACGTACTTTCGCAATCGAGATTATATCGGGCGGCATTGGAATCGAAAATTCATCCGCGCGGTGCAGTCGGTGATGAACTCGACCAAGGGCAAACTCGGTCGGAGCGTGAGCTTTTTCGAGGCGGCGTTCGGTCGAGACGAGCGGGAGTTCGAGAGGCTATTGTACATGCCGGAGGACATGATCATTTGGCGCCGGTATTACATCGACAACGGGCTCGCCGAAGAATGGCGGGCGGCGGTCGAGGGCTTGACGGAAGATCGTCGGGCGCGGCTCCGCGCGATCGTCGAGGTGAATGATTTCTCCGACATTCGATCGCTGACGGAGGACGAAGAGATCGCTCGAGTGCTCGAATATTATCTGCTCGATCGGTCGAAGGATTCTTAGAGTCGGATCGGATTGCCGTCGTCGTCGATCGGATCGAACATCAAAAACAGCGCCGACAAATCGACGTGAAACATCACGGTGTACTCGTCCTCGTCGGACTCGGCGCCGTTCAGTTTATTTGAATAGAGTAACGCCGCCGCGTGGCAGTAATCGTTGACCTGCTCATCGAAGGCGTTCATTTTTTTTGCACAGACGGTGTGGTCGAAGGTGACGACCGTCCCGATCGGAAAATAGCCCTCGACGAAAACTTTCTCGGGCAAAAACGTATTCTCCTCGACGAACGGCACCGGCACTTTCGAGCGGAGCCGCAGCCCTTCAAACTCCAACGCGTTAATCAAAGCGATAGCCTCCCATCAAAAATTGATTTGCAGTTTCTTCTTTGCATTCTCCTCGAGCGTGAGGAAATTCGAGAAGCCGGTCATGTCGAGCACCTCGCGCACCGAGTCCTGCACGTTTTTGATCACCATCGACCCTTGCCGATCCATTTTCTTTTGCGTCTTCAACAAAATTCTCAGCCCCGCCGACGCCACGTAGTCCAGTTGCGCCAGATCGAGCGCGAGATTGCTGACGCCCTTGAGCGATGTCGCGAAATCTTTGTCGAGCTGCATTGCCGTCGCCGCGTCGAGCCTGCCGACCAGTTTCACCGTCAAATTCGAGCCGTCCGCCTCTTTAATAATTTCCATGATATCTTCTCCTTTCGATACTGACATAAAATCTTACATTTTATCGGCGCCGCCGTCAAGCGGATTGAACTTCACCGCCAACATCGTGATGTCGTCCGATTGCTCCGCCCCGTCGACGTGCACCTTCACATCATCGCCGACCGCCTTCAATATCTCCTCCGCCGTCGCTCGATCGTCGATCGCATTCAACCGCGCGAGCAGCCGCCCCTCCGAATACTGATCGCCGTCAAAGTTCATCGCTTCCGTCACGCCGTCCGTGTACAGGAATATCGCATCGCCCGACTCCAACGTGATGCTCGACTGTCGAAAAGTTTGATCCTCGTCGATGCCCAGCGCGACGCCCTCCTCCGACCTCAAATACTCGAATCGCCCCGCGCGCCGCACCAACGGCGGATTATGCCCCGCGTTGACGTACACCAGCCGCCCCGTCCGAAGCTCCAATACCGCCGCGAACACCGTCACGAACATCAGCTCGTCGTTGTTTTGCGACAGCCGATAATTCGCCTGCTCCACCGCCGCTGCCAAATCGTTCGTCGTCAGCGCGAAATTTTTCAGCACCGTCTTCGACACCACCATGAACAGCGCCGCCGGCACGCCTTTGCCGCTCACGTCCGCGATCGTCATCATCAATCGATCGCCCTCAAGCAGATAAAAATCATAGAAATCGCCGCCCACTTCCTTCGCCGCCTTCATCGACGCGCTCAGCTCGACCTCCGACCGCCCCAGATCGAACTCCCACGGCAACATCGATTGCTGTATGTTCGACGCCACGCTCAGCTCCGTCTCGATGTGCTCGCGCTCCGCCGTCGACCTCTTCAGATTCTCGACGTACGACCGCAGCCGATCCGTCATCACGTTGAATGTGATCGCCAGACTTTCTATCTCGTCGCCGGTTTTGATTGACAACTTTCTGTTGAGAGCACCGCGCGATATCTCCCGCACCCCGTCCGACAATTGTTCGATCGGCTCGACGAAGTGATCCGCCAGCCGCCGCCCAACGTACGCCGTCGCCAGCAGCTGAATGATGATGAACGCGCCGAAAAATATCATCGTCGTCCGAATGTGGTCGTCGAGCACGGCGATGCTTTTTTGCGTCAGCGACTTGATCAGCTCCGCGTTCTCGACGATCGGATCGAGTACCTCCGACTCGTCGAACGCCACCGCAAAACTCCAATCCGTCCGCTCGACCGGCGCGTATGCTATCAGATACGTCTTGCCATCGATCCGCGCGGAGCGAATGCCTTTGAATCCGTCAACCATCTGCGAGGCAATATCGGCAAGCGCAAGGTTGTCGCTCGAGCGCAAGTCGACGTTGCTTCCTGCGGCAAGCTCCGATTGTTCGTCGGAAGGCATTTTCCGATCGGTAGTGATGATCGCCCGCGCGCGATTATCGAGCAGAAAACAAAAGCCCGCATCGCGCAAAGTAACCTCCGTGACGATGCCGGCAATTTTTTCGAGCGAACCCCGCGCGCTCACCACGCCCGCCAATTCCCCTTCGTCGTCGAAATACGGCGCGGCGCAAAAAATCTCGAGCGCCTTACCGTCGGCTTTGACGTCGGTGAAAATCAGCGTGCGCTCTTTGACAGCCCGTCGATACCAATCGGCGTTGAGCGCGTCGAAAAAAATCGGCGGATTATCGGATTGCGTCGAACGCTTTGCGGCGGTGAGCGTGAATTTCTGTCGAGAGGCAACGCTCATCGAAATCATCATTTCGTTCGTCTCGACCGCGCGGATCAAAAAGTCTCGAATATTGGCGGTCAAGCCGAGCTGAGCGCGCCCGAAGAAGGCATCGGCGGAGCGCTGCACGTAAAAAGCCGCGCCGGCGCTGCCACTCCCTTCAACGTCCTGCAGTATGAACAGATTCGGATTGGATTGAATGTAAGTCATCTGGTCGGCGATTTTCTTGACCTCGAGCGCCAGAGTGCTCAGTTGCTGGTTGATGACGGTCGCCTTATCGCCCGCGAGCAGACTCAGCTCCTTCTTCTGTTGCATCTCGATTGTGGTGGAGCTGTTGAGCGCGGAGCGCACGCCCAGCTCCTCTGCGGATTTGAGCGCGAGATTGCGCACGCCGTTGATGCCGTAAAACGCCACGCCGCCGAGCACGATCAAGGCAATCAGCCCCGTCGAAAGAACGACGAGCGTCAGGCGCCGACGAATGTCGAGCTTAACTTTCATCGCGGTCGAGTCTCAACGAGAGCGACAGGTGATTTGAGGGCTGACCGTCAAAGTCCTCGAACGCATACTCGAGCTTGTCAAAAGTCTCGCGGATTAAAAAAATGCCGAAGCCGCCCGGCTCGCGATCCTCGATCGGAGAATCGTCGAAGGCGCGCGGATCGTTGACCAAAAGCGGATTGAACGGCGCGCCGCGGTCGATCAACTCGATCATAAAAAAATCATTGTCGGCGGCGGTTTTGATCCAAATATTTTCGGAGCCGGAGTAATTTATTACGTTGACGACCGCCTCCTCGAAACCGACCTCGAGCTTCATCATCAGCGCGTCGGGCACGGCGGCGCTTTCGGCGTTCGCAATCATATCGTCGCGCATCGACTCATATTCGTCGAGCGACGCGGCATATTTTTTCCAAGCGTTCATCATTCGATCCTCACTTTGCCGACAAGTTCAGAGACATTTTTCAGCCCGCGCGATTGAAGGTAGCGCTCGAGCCCGTCGGCGATTTTCATTGTGATCGACGGATCGGCGAAGTTGGCGGTTCCGATCGCAACGGCGTCGGCGCCGGCGAGGAAAAATTCAACGGCGTCCTCGACCGAGCGAATCCCGCCCATGCCGATAATCGGCACGTCGACGGCTTGAGCGACCTGCCAAACCATGCGCACGGCGACGGGCTTGACGGCGGCGCCGCTGAGTCCGCCGGTGATGTTGCCGAGCGTGGGCTGCCAAGTGTTGACGTCGATCTGCATGCCCATCAGCGTGTTGATCAACGAAAGGGCATCGGCGCCGGCGTCGACCACGGCGCGCGCGATCAGAGTAATATCGGTGACATTGGGCGAGAGCTTGACGATCACCGGCTTTGACGTGGCGCGCTTTGCGGCGGCGGTGACGGCAGCGGCGGCTTTCGGATCGGTGCCGAAGATGATGCCGCCGTCTTTGACGTTCGGACAAGAAATGTTGAGCTCGAGCGCGGAGATGCCGTTGACGTCGAGCGCGGCGGCGACTTGCGCAAACTCCTCGACGCTCGAGCCGCTGATGTTGACGATGATGTTGAAATTCTGTCGAGCGATGCGCGGGAGGATGTGATTGAGAAAAGTCTCGACGCCGGGATTTTCGAGCCCGATGGCGTTAAGCATGCCCGATGGCGTTTCGGCGATGCGGACGCCACGATTGCCGCGTCGGGGGTTGGGGGTGATGCATTTGACGGTGACGGCGCCGAGCCGCTTAAGGTCGACGAAGTCCGCAAATTCTTCGCCGAAACCGAACGTGCCGGAGGCGGCGAGGATCGGCGAAGGCATTTTGATCCCGCACAGTTCCGTCGAAAGAATATTATTTTTGTCCACGGATATAATTTTTCAGCTCCTCATAAAAGTTTTCATGAACACCGATCATTATGACGATGGTCAGCGAACCGTCGGCTTCAACTCTAATGCGATACGCGATGCGATATTCAACTCTCTGATAGCGAAAACCACGAACATAGACGCCGTTCAGATCTCCCCTCTTCACCTGCCCGATCTCAGGATTGTCTCTAATCATTTCGATCTCCTCGCGAAACCGTTGGACGAGTTTTTTGTCCTTGAGTTTTTTTATGTATCGTTCGACCGGTGGCATCAATTTAATTTCATTCATCGTCGAACACATCCTCCATGGTGTACGTTTGTCCTTTGTACTTCTCGATCAAATCGGCAAACATTTTTTCGAGAGCGTCGGGCACTTCCGCGCGGACGGCAACGAACTTTTCAAGAAGCTCCTGCCCTTCGTAACCTTCGTTGATGAGATCCCTCAAAATCTCCACGTCAAATTCGCCTGTAACCACGATTGACCCCTCCTACCAAATAATTTTTCGAGCGTCAAAGATCGGTCCGTCCTTACAAACCTTGCGGCGACCGTCGACGGTCTCGAGCGAGCACGACAGACACGCGCCCAATCCGCACGCCATTCGCCCTTCCATCGACACTTCGCAACGAATATTCTTTTCGAGCACGAGCGCGGCGACATTCTTCATCATGATCGGCGGACCGCACACGAGTACCGCGTCGTAATTTTTTTTCGAGAGCACCTCGGGCAGGAGATCACTCACGAAGCCCTTGACTCCTGCCGAGCCGTCGTCGGTAGTGATGAACATTTCATCGACCGCGCCGTTAAACTCCCGACTCCAAAGCTCCGCTTCCGACGCCGTTTTGCCTCCGATCAGCACATCGACATCGTTGAAGCTCCGCGCGGAGAAAAGCAACGGCGCCAGTCCGACTCCGCCGCCGACCAATAAAATTTTTTCGCCGTCGCTCACATTGAAACCGTTGCCGAGCGGGGCGATCAGATCGATCTTCGTGCCGCTGCCGACGGTCGCAAGAAATTTCGTGCCGCGCCCGATGAGCCGATAGAACATCGTCAATCGAACGCCGTCGAGAGCGGCGATCCCGAGCGGACGGCGCAAAGTAAATTCATTCGAGGGCAATCTCAACTGGACGAATTGCCCCGGTCGAGCCTCGAGACGACCGTCGAACCCGACCGTCAGTTTATAAACGTCATCGACAGCGCACTCGTTTGATATGATGTGTGCCTCAAAAATTTTTTTCATCGCAACGCCTCCCAATCTTGCCGGTGATGATATGTTAAAGGTTGACGGCGGCAATGTCAATGGCGGCAGGAAAATGCGCGGCGCCGTCGAAAGTTTCAACATCATCAATCGGAGGAGTGATTCAATGACCATCGACGACAACAAGAAAATTCTCGAGGCGATCGGACGACAGCGTTGGTTTCGATTCAAGAATAAGAAGAACGTGATCTTCGACCGCGATACTAATCTGCTGTGGGCGGATTCCTCGACATTCCCCTACGGCAAGAACGCCAATACGATGCCTTATTCTGCCGCCGAGAATTACGCCGAAGTCAAAAAAATGTTACGCGTAAAGAATGCGCACTGGTTCGGCAACTGTTTGGATTGGAGTCTGCCGACCGTCGACGAGCTTCTGAAATTGGTCGACGATAAAACATTTCCGCTCCTCAAGGGCGAGAGTCGACGGATCAGATGGAAGAACAACTGGTGCACGCAATCGGGCTGCATCGATTTGGAGCAGACCGACGGTGCCGTCAGTAAAGACGATGCGTTTGCGATCCCGTGCAGTCACGCGTATGTGCCGAGCGCTCCGAAGTCGACGCTGGATATTTTTATCGACAATCAGCTCGATCCCATCTTCGATGATTACGAGATTAACAACCTTTACCGTCGCATGTATAATCCCCCGACGGCTTCCCCTCCGTCGCTTGTTCCCGGCAAACCGGTTAATTCGATGCCTGTCGAGATTGCCGAACCCGAATACCGTCCGAGCCTTGACAAGTACGAAATCGATGACGATTTGATCCGTCGGCATGACAAGTTGAAGAAGCATCTCGCGCTCATCGCCGCCAACAAAGACAGAATTCTCGACGCGATAAAACACCAACGTTGGTTCCAATTCAATAATACGCGGACTGTGATCTTCGATAGAAATACAAACCTGCTTTGGATCGACCTCAAATCTTTTCCGTACGGCAAGAACAGCAATAAGGTTCCGTATTCCTCTGCCGACAACTATGCCGAAGTCAAAGAAATGCTGGATATGAAGAATGCGCACTGGTTAGGAAACTGTCTGGATTGGACGTTGCCGACCGTCGAGGAGATTTTGACGTTGGTTGAGGATGGAACCTTTCCTCTCCTCCGCGGAAGTCGGAGGATCAGATGGAAGCGCCACTGGTGCACGCAATCGGGCTGCATTGATTTGGATCAGACCGACGGTGCCGTCAGCAATGAGGATGCGTTCGTGATCCCTTGCAGTCACGCATATGTACCGAGCACTCCGAAGTCGACGTTGGACATTTTCATCGACAACCAACTTGATCCGATCTTCGATGATTATGAGATCGGCGAATTGTATCGTCGCTTGTATGATCCGCCGCTGTATCCTACCATCAGACGACCTGTTCCGTCGCCAATCAGCTTTTTCCAAAAAACCGATCTGCTGGCGTATATCACCGACCTCGAGGATCAGATCGCTCAATTCAAAGCGTTGGCTGATTCTGCTCAACGCATCGCTCGGTAATTATATCGGCGACGACAGCGTTGGCGGCTCTGATGAGATCGGCGGGCGCAAGGATGAGTTGTTGCCCGCGCATGCCCGCGCTGATTGAGATTTTCTCGAGCGTGGTCGCCTTCCGATCGACGTACACGGGGAAATTTTTTTTTGCGCCGAGCGGACTGCAGCCGCCTCTGACATAGCCCGTCGTCGGAAGCAGTTCTTTGAGCGCGATCATCTCGACCGATTTATTTCCCGACGCTCGAGCCAACGCTTTGAGATCAAGCTCGTCGGCGCCGTTGATCACCGCCATGATGATCCCCGTCCGATCGCCCCGCCCGACCAGAGTCTTAAATATCGTTTTGATGTCCAGCCCCGCCGTCACCGCGACATGCTCCGCCGACAGATCGCTTTCGTCGACCTCATAAGTCTTGATCTCGTAGGCGATCGACAGCCGATCGAGAATCCGCGCGGCGTTCGTCTTATGTGTTTTTTTCAATCAAAAAACCTCCCGTCGAGCAATTCTACAACGGGAGGTCTTTTTGCGCAATCCTAATCGCTCATCACGATCGATTACAAAGTTTTGACGTATTCGACGAGATCCGCCGCTTGCTTGCGCGCCTTGTCGATGAGCGCAAACTTCTGCTCGTCGGTCGTAACGCCCGGGACGTAGAGCATGCCGCAGCTGTAAAACATCTTTTTGAAATTCATCTTGCACAAAACCGCAAACTTCTCGAGGAAATATCCGAACTCCTCAACCGAATGCTCCATGATCCCGTGATCCGAATACGCCGCCGCCGGAGCGCCCGTCGTCAACGAAACGATCAGCGCTTTGCCCGCGAGCGCCTTGCCCTTCGACCCGTACGCCCAACCGTGCGCCATCACCTTGTCGATGTAGAGCTTCATCAGCCCCGGCACGCTGTACCAATGCATCGGATATTGGAAGATAACAATGTCAGCCTTCTCGAGCGCCGCATGCTCCGCCTCGATATCGAATTGATACGTCGGATAGAGCTCGTCGAGCTTGCGAATTTCAGCTTGCGGCAGCCGCGCCTCCAACTCGTCCAGAATCGTTTTGTTCGACACCGAAATTTTCAAGTCGGGATGCCCCGACACGATCAACACATTCTTCATCAGGTTACCTCCAAAAAATTATTTGCCGACGGCTTTCTTGTAGGTGCTCAGCGTCCGATCCGCCGCCTCGACCAAAAAGCCGGTGTCGCCGCCGACCGCCGGGAAGCTGACTCCGAGATCAACGTCGGGATGGAAGATGTTGAGCCCGTAGCCCATGTCGACCGCCAAATCGATCGGTCCGAGAAAAACGCCGCCCATGCCCGGGGTCGTGGCAAGTACCTCCGCCACGTCCGGCGAAGTCGTCTCCATGCCCACGCCGAATTGCAACTCGCCCGCCTCAATGCCGTGCTTGAAACTGTTGTGCAGATAATCTTTGACCATCGCCTTGAAAAATCGCCTCCAACAAAAAACTCCTGCTGCGATTATACAACAGGAGTCTCTTTATATCAATTTAAAATTTTATCGGCTGTCGGCGCTCACATCATGCCGCCCATTCCGCCCATTCCGCCCATTCCGGCGCCTGCAGGCATTGCGGGCTCCTTCTCGGGCTTGTCGGCAACGAGCGTCTCGGTGGTGAGGATCATCGCCGCGATCGACGCCGCGTTCTGCAACGCACTGCGCGCCACTTTCGCCGGATCGACGATGCCCGCTTTGATCATGTCAACATACTCGTTCGTCAACGCGTTGAAGCCAACGCCCTGCGGCGCTTTCTTGACCTCCGCCACGACCACGGAACCTTCCATACCCGCGTTGTCGGCAATCTGACGAACCGGCTCCTCGATCGCGCGGCGAATGATGTCCACGCCGACCTTGACGTCGCCCGTCGCCTCAACGCCGTCGAGCACAGGCAGAATGTCGATGAACGTCGTGCCGCCGCCGGCAACGATGCCTTCCTCGACCGCCGCGCGCGTCGCATTGAGCGCGTCTTCGATGCGGAGCTTCTTCTCCTTCATCTCGACTTCCGTCGCCGCGCCAATCTCGATCACCGCAACGCCGCCCGCCAACTTCGCAAGGCGCTCCTGCAGTTTCTCTTTATCGAAATCGCTCGTCGCCTCGGAGATCAGTTTCTTGATCTGAGCGATACGCGCGCTGATTTCATTCTTGTCGCCGACGCCGTCAACAATCGTCGTCTCCTCTTTCGTCGAGCGCACTTGACGTGCACGTCCGAGATCATTGAACGTCACGCTGTCGAGCTTGCGACCGACATCTTCGCTGATGACCGTGCCGCCCGTCAGAATCGCAATGTCCTCGAGCATGGCCTTGCGGCGATCGCCGAAGCCCGGCGCTTTGACCGCGAGCGCTTTGAACGTGCCGCGCAATTTATTGACAACGATCGTCGCAAGCGCCTCGCCGTCGACATCCTCGGCAATAATCGCAAGCGGTTTGCCCTGTTTGACAACCTGCTCGAGAATCGGGAGAATGTCCGCAATCGACGAGATTTTGCGGTCGGTGATCAGAATGTACGGATCGTCGAGAATCGCTTCCATCTTATCCGTGTCGGTGACCATATACGGGCTGATGTAGCCGCGGTCGAATTGCATGCCCTCGACGACCGACAGGTTGGTGTTCATCGTCTTGGACTCCTCGACGGTGATGACGCCGTCGTTGCCGACCTTCTCCATCGCGTCCGCGATCAGCTGACCGATTTCCTCATCGCTCGAGGAGATCGCCGCAACCTGCGCGATAGCCTCTTTGCCCTCGACCTTCTGCGAACGGTTTTTGATCTCGTCGACAAGTTTCTTGACGGCAAGCTCAATGCCCTTCTTGACGATCATCGGGTTGGCGCCTGCGACCACATTGCGCATGCCCTCGCGGACGATCGCCTGTGCCAGCAACGTCGCCGTGGTTGTGCCGTCGCCGGCGGTATCGTTGGTCTTCGTCGCCACTTCCTTGACGAGCTGCGCGCCCATGTTCTCGAACGGATCGGGCAACTCGATATCGCGCGCGATCGTCACGCCGTCGTTGGTGATCGCCGGAGCGCCGTACTTTTTGTCGAGCACAACGTTGCGACCCTTCGGACCGAGCGTAACCTTCACCGCATTCGCAAGCGCATCGACGCCGCGACCGAGCGCGCGACGCGCATCTTCATCAAACAAAATTTCTTTTGCCATAGATTCAATCAACCCTCCGAAAAAATTTACGATCGGCAGTCGAGATTAAAGGACTGCAAGAATATCGGACTCACGGATGACGAGGTAATCGACTTCGTCGACCTTCACTTCGGTGCCGGCGTACTTATTGAAGAGGACGAGATCGCCGACGGCAACTTCGGACTTGGCGCGCTCGCCGTTGTCGAGGAGCTTGCCGGAGCCGATCGCGATAACCTTGCCTTTTTGCGGCTTCTCTTTGGACGTGTCGGGGATGACGATGCCGCTCTTGGTGGCGCGCTCGACCTCGGCGACTTCGATTACGATTCTGTCAGCCAATGGTTTGATCATACGAAAGAACCTCCTACAAAAAAATATACCGTGCGGCGGCTTCAACCGCCAACGGCTCATATGATAATCTCTTAAAGGGAATAAGTCAAGTAAAAAAGTCAAATTATCGAACGCGTTTCATGCGGACGATGGTGATCTTCGGCGCGCGCATCGGCTCGAGCTGCATGATCATGAAGGAGGCGCGCTCGTCATCGCGCGGGCGCGAGGCGCTGCCGGGATTCAACAGCACGGGCGGTCCCGACAAATACTCGACGATGTGAGTATGACCGAAGATGGCGATGTCCGCGTTCTGCGACTCCGCCGCCTCCATGACGTACTCTTGAGTGTAGCGCACGCCGTAGTTATGACCGTGAGTCATGAAAATTCGATGCCCCGCCACGTCGACTATGCGCTCGTAGCACGTTTCGCCCGTGGGCCAATCGCAATTGCCCGCCACGCTGTAGACCGGCACGTTGTAAGTCACCGACAAATACTCGGCGTCGGGAACGCAATCGCCCAAGTGCAACCACAAATCCATGTCGTCGGCGATCGAGAGCGCCTCGTCGACCGCCGCCCAATTGCCGTGCGTGTCGCTCATTATTCCTATCTTCACCGCTCAACACCCCAATCGGACACAGCCTCAACCATTTTGCGCAGTGCATCACCTCGGTGGCTGATTTTATCTTTCTGCTCGAGTGTGAGCTCTGCCATCGTTTTATCATCGCTGACGTAGAAATACGGATCGTAGCCGAAGCCTCCCGAGCCGCGCGGAATTTTTTTGATCACGCCCCGACAAATGCCTTCGGTTTGAAGGACGGAGCCGTCGAGAGCGACGAGCGCGAGCGCGCATTTGTAAGCGGCGTTCGATTGATCGATCTTGAGCCGATCGAGTTCCGCAACGAGCGCCCGATTGTTGGCGTCGTCGGGAGAATCGTGAGCGCGCTCGGGATCGGCGCCCGCGCGAAGGACGGCATATCGGGCGGAGTAAACGCCGGGCATGCCCTCAAGCGCATCAACGCAGAGCCCCGAGTCGTCGGCAAGGCACGCGCGATTGAGCAGTCTACTGAAGAAGCGCGCCTTGATCAGCGCGTTGTCGGCGAAGGTTTTGCCGTCCTCGACCGCGTCGGGAAGTTCTTTGAACTCGTCGAGCGATTTGATATCGAACGGGAACGCCTTGAATGCCGTGCGCATCTCTCGAAATTTATTTTTATTCTTCGTAGCGATGATTAACTCTTTCATGGTTTTTCTCCCTTCAGGTTCTAAAGGTGAAACCTTTAAAGGGTGGGTGAGCGGGGAAAACTTATCCGATCCTGCCGACGCGCCAAATGAGTTGGTGACCGAGCGCGTCCTTTTGTATTGAGATCAACTCGTCGATGCCGGCGGTTGCAAAGTCGATCATCTTATCGAAATCGCGCCGCGAGAAGGGATGCCCTTCGCCCGTCGATTGAATTTCGATGAACTGACCGATGCCGCTCATCACGACATTGCAATCGACGACCGCCGTCGAGTCCTCGTTGTAATCGAGATCGAGCAGCACGTTGCCCTCGGCGTCGAGCCCGACCGACACCGCCGCCACAAAATCCGTGACGGGGAAGGTCGCGCCCTCCTTATATAGAGTGTCGCAGGCCTCGACGAGTGCGATGAAAGCGCCGGTGATCGAGGCGCAACGCGTACCGCCGTCGGCCTGGATCACGTCGCAATCGATGGTGATGGTGCGTTCGCCGATCGAATTGAGATCGACGACCGAGCGGAGCGCCCGACCGATCAAGCGTTGTATTTCTTGAGTGCGTCCCGAGAGTTTGTTGCGTTCGCGCGAGACGCGTTCGCGCGTGGCGCTCGGGAGCATGGAATATTCGGCGGTGAGCCAACCTTGACCGGTGCCCTTGAGGAAGGGCGGGACGCGGTCATCGATGGTGGCGGAGCATATGACGCGGGTATTGCCGACCTCGATCAGGGCGGAGCCCGGCGGATGATGTTGGCAATGAGGAATGATGAAAGTCGGGCGCAACTGATCGGAGCGGCGTCCGTGAGTTCTGTTCAAATGAAAAACCTCGTATCGTTAAAGCATTATCGGCGATTATTATACTATAATAAATACCGAGCTGCAAAAATTTTTTCTCCCGCCCGCCCTCCCTCCAAGAGCTACGCCCTTAAAACCCGAAAGGGGCGCTGCCGACGCAGGGTGGGCATGCTGTCCTTCGTTGGGCGCCGCGCTCGATGGGTGGGAGCGTCGGCGGCGCCCCCTTATAAAGCGGCTAAGCCGCCGAGTGGGTGGGACAAATTTTTAGTCTAGCTTTTGAGCGAGCATCTGATTGACGAGTTGCGGATTCGCCTTGCCCTTCGTCGCCTTCATGATCTGACCGACCAGCGCCCCGATCGCCTTCTTCTTGCCCGATTTATATTCCGCGACTGCCTTCGGATTTTTCGCGATCACCTCATCGACCACGCCCTCGATCGCCGACGTGTCCGTGATTTGCACCAGCCCCTTGTCGGCGACGATTTTCTCCGGCGGATCGCTCGACTTCCACATCTCGACGAACACCGCCTTTGCGATCTTGCCGCTGATCGTGCCCTTGTCGATCAACGCGATCATTTGCGCCAACCGTTTCGCTTCGACCGGCGATTGCTCGATCGTCAAACCGTCCGCGTTGAGATTCTTCGACAAATCCCCCATGATCCAATTCGCTGCGATTTTCGGATCGGCGCCCGCGCGGACGACCTCATCAAAGTACTCCGCCATCGCCCGCGACGATGTGATGATCCCCGCGTCGTAATCCGACAGCCCGTACTCCGTCGTCAGGCGCGCACGACGAGCGTCCGGCAGCTCCGGCAGCGACCGCCGAAATTCCTCAATCTCCTCCGCGGATGTGATGATCGGCGGCAGATCGGGCTCGGGCATGTACCGATAATCATGCGCCTCCTCTTTCGACCGCATCGATTGAGTGATCCCGCGCTCGGGATTCCACGTCCGCGTCTCTTGGACGATCTTGCCGCCGTCGTCGAGAACTTCTGCTTGCCGCTCAATCTCGTAATTGATCGCGTCCTCGAGCGCCTTGAACGAGTTGATATTCTTCATTTCCGTCCGCGTGCCCAGCTTCGTCGAGCCGACGGGACGCAGCGACACGTTGATATCCGCACGGAGATTGCCCTCCTCCATTCGACAGTTGGACACGTCAATGTACTCGAGGATCGATTTAATCTTCTCCATGTAGGCGCGCGCCTCGGCGGCGGAGCTCATATCCGGCTCCGACACGATCTCAATCAGCGGCACGCCCGTCCGATTGTAATCGACGTTGGACGTGGCGGAGTCTTTGATCGTGGCGCCCGAGTGGACGAGCTTGCCGGCATCCTCCTCCATATGAATGCGCGTGAGTCGGACGCGCTTCTTTTGCCCGTCAACATCGATGTCGACCCACCCGTGCTCGGCAATCGGCAACTCGTACTGCGACGTCTGCCAATTCTTGGGCAGGTCGGGGTAATAATAATTCTTCCGATCGAATTTGCTGTATTGATTGATGGTGCAGTTGGTGGCAAGCCCCGCTTTGATCGCAAACTCGACGACGCGCCGATTGATCGTCGGCAGCACGCCCGGCAAGCCCAGACAAACGGGACAAACATGCGTATTTTGCTCGGCGCCGAAGGTCGTGGCGCAACCGCAAAAAATTTTCGTATTGGTTTTGAGTTCGCTGTGAATCTCCAAGCCGATTACCGCTTCGTAATCCAAGGCGCATCACTCTCCCGTAATAAGAAAAGCCCGACCGCCGTCGAGCCTCACAATCTGTATCTCAAAAAAATTATTTCCGGTAGTGGCTCCCCGGACTGGACTCGAACCAGTGACTCCCTGATTAACAGTCAGGTGCTCTACCGACTGAGCTACCGAGGAATGTGTCTTTCGACGCAAGGAATTTTATCAAACCGCCCGCCGCTTGTCAATCACTTTTTTGACGCCGAAAATCGATCGCTTTCCTCCAAAATCGATCGCATATCGGCGCGCCCGATAGATTTATAATTCTATGATCAGCAAAAAATTTTTTTCGAGGACGATTGTCATGAGTATCAAAGTAAAATTTCTTTTGCTCGCCGCAGTTGTGAGCGTCATCCTTGCCGGCGTTTCGCTCGTCGGCTATACCACCGCGCACTCCAATCTCGACGACAGCATCAAAAACGAAATCCTCTCCACCGTCGAAGCTCAAAGACAATCCATCGACGGTTGGATGCAAGCGAAAGCCGTCAACGCCGTCGCCGCCGCCAACCTCATGGCGCGCTTCAACACCGGCGCGCTCGATCATCGTACAATGCAGTCGATGATGCAGCTCACCGACGACGACCGGGATATCATGGCGCTCACTAATTGCGACGAGGACGGCGCCGTCGTTTCAAACACCGCCGACCACTCCGGCAAGCTCGAGATCAGGACGCGCGATTGGTACAAACGCGTCAAAGCCGAGGGCAAATTGATTTTCACCGAAGTTTATAAAGATGCCACCAACGGCAAGCTCGTCGTCAGCGCCGCCGCGCCTTATTACGTCGACGGCAAATTCCGCGGCGCCGTCTGCAGCGACATCGACATCGAAACGCTTGATCGCGTCGCCTCGACGATCAACTATCGCGGCGCGGGCAAGGGCATGATCATCGACTCGAGCGGCACGATCATCGCCTCCGCCAATCCCGCCGAGAATCTTCAGCCCGTCGCTCAAAATCCCGTGCTCCGCGATCACTTTCAGGCGATTGTCGAGAGCCCCGAAGGATTTTTTTCGATCGACCAAGATATTTTCGCCTATACCACCGTCGAGAGCACCGGCTGGATTGTCGGCATCCTCGTTCCGAATGAGATCGTCTTCGCGTCGCTCGATCACCTTCGCGTCGTTTACACCGCCTTGACCGCCGTGATGATCGTCGGCATCTTTTTGATGGTCGCCTTCAGCCTGGTCTTTGCGAATCGGATCGTCCGCAATATCAACGACATTAAGAAACACGCGAATGAGCTGGCACGCGGTAACTTCCGCGTCGCCGATTTGCCCGTCGACGGCGCCGACGAGTTCGGCGAGCTGGCTCAAGCGTTCAATAAGATGATGCACGACATTAAAATTCTCGTCCAAAAAGTTTCGTCCAACGCCGAGCAGGTTGCCGCCTCGAGCGAAGAGCTGACCGCCGCCGCTCAACAATCCGCCGAGGCCGCCAACAATATCGCCGACAACGCCGTCAAGGTGACCGGCGACATGGAAAATCAGTGTACCGAAATCGGGGAGGCAAAGCGCGATGTCAACGCCGTGCACTCAGATGTGACGATGATCCTTGAAAAATCTCAGAGGGTCGCCGAAAATACTCTCGACACCGCCGCCGCCGCTCAAGAGGGCGCCGAGATGATGATCCGCGCGGTCGAGATGATGAGCAATATCGAAAAGAGCGTGACGAAATCCGCAGCGGTGGTCGAAAAGCTCGGGCATAACTCTCAACAGATCAATCAGATCGTCGAGACGATTGCCGCGATCGCCGATCAAACGAATTTGTTGGCGCTGAATGCGGCGATCGAAGCGGAGCGCGCGGGCGAAAGCGGCAAAGGCTTTGCGGTTGTGGCAAGCGAAGTTCGCAAGCTGGCGACGAGCTCTCAAGAAGCGGTCGATCGGATCAAGGAGCGAATCAAAAACATTCTCGAGGACACTCAAAGCGCGGTCGAGGCGATCGAGGGCGGCTCCGAAGAAGTCAAGGCGGGCGCGGAGTCGATCCGCCGCGTGGGCGATCAGTTCACGAAAATCATCGATATGGTTCGCGTCAACAAAACGGATATGAATGACATAAATATTTCGATGCAAGAGGTTTATATCGGCGCCAACTACATGGTAAAATTGGTCGAGACGATCGAGAGGATCGCTCGTGAAACGAAGGAAACGATGCAGGCGATCGAAGGGCTGATTGCGGAGCAGTCGTCGTCGACGGAAGAGATTGCGGCGGGCTCTCGCGCGCTGTCTGATGTGGCCGCCAACCTTCAGAACGAAACCGAGAAATTTAATATCTGATCACACAAGGTGGGATGTTGATGCGTGGCAAAATTGCAGCGGAGTGGCAATTACTGAAAAGCGGCAGAGCCGGCGACTTCAACATCATCATCGTCATCGCTATCCTGTTTCTGTTCGTCATCGGGCTCAACGTCGAGCTGATCTTTCAAATGACTGCCGCTCGAACCGAGGAGATCGGTCGAATGCAACTGGAATCGATCCGCGCGGATTTTCAAAATGTCATCACGAGAGCCGAAGAGACGACCCTTCAAACCGCCGACGACGTCAATCGAATGATCCGCTCCGGCGCTTCTCAACAAGAGCTCGTCGCCTTCTTCAACCGGCGCAAACACGATCAAAAGCTGTCGACCAACGGCACCTGCATCAACGTCTACGGCTCCGACAAGCGCTGGACCATCATCCCTGATTTCGATATGCCCAACGATTATCACGCGCCCGAGCGCAATTGGTATAAGGGCGCGCTCGAAAACCCCGACGAGGTTTTCATCACCGAGCCGTATATCGACGCCGCCTCCGGCAATATGTGCTTCAGTATGTCGGTGGCGTTGCCCGATCGCGAGACCGTGGTCGGACTCGATTTTAATTTTGCCGACGTGCAGACCTCAATCCTCCGAATGAGCGCCGACAACGATCACACCGCTCTAATCGTCAACAAGCTCGGCATGATCATCGGTCACTCCGATATGTCGCTGGTCGGCGAAACAGTTTCCGGCAAGCTCCCCGAGTACAAGCCGATTCTCGAGCGCGTCATCAATCAAAACGATAAAAACAGTTTCGTCGCCGAGATCGACGGCGCCGACCACACGATCTTCAGCAGTCGAACAAAAAACGGCTGGTATATGATCCTCAGCGTCGACGACCGCGCGCTTTATAAGGACAGCTACGCGCATCTTTTTTTGACGACGCTCATCAGTTTGTTGATGCTCGTGGTCATCGTCGGCTTTTATCTCAACGGCGTCAAAAATCGTCTCCGAGCCGAAAAGGCGCTCCGCGTCAAAGATACATTCTTGTCAAATCTGTCGAGAGAATTGCGCGAGCCGCTCAATCGCATTCTGAAGTTGTCGCACATCGAGTCGAGCAAGCGGGACGCCGATCCGGCAGAGGTCGCCGCTCAAGTACGCGAGTCGGCGTTGCTCCTTTCGGATATGCTCGACAACCTGTTTTCATTCTCGACCATCACTGCCGCCGATAAACAGGTCGCGACAGCAGCGAAAGCAAAACGCGGCGTCGGCTTGTCGAAAGCAAGTCACTTCACGCGCGTCGGGATCATCATGGTGCTGATCGTCACAATGACCGCGAGCATGGGGCTGTGCATCAACACGACCATCAGTTGGGGCGACACGAAGATGCACCGCGAGGTCGACCTGTACGAACAGAAACTGTCGTATTGGATCGCGAAGCAGCGGAGCATCTTGAGCATGTTCGCGAATCTGATCGCCGAGCGCCCCGAGATAATGGCGGATTACGACAGCGCCGTCAGATTTCTCGACGACATCGCCGCCAATTACCCCGAGATATCCGTCTGCTATATGGCGAATCCTTATAAAAAGCACACCGTCATAATGAACAACGGTTGGGAGGGACCGCCGGGCTGGAGGGTCGAGAAGCGCGAATGGTATCTGGAGACTTCGCGGGCGCTCGACGGGTTCAACGTGTCGGCGCCGTATTACGACGCGCAGACGGGGCTGTATTGCGTGACGATGTCGCAGGTCGTCTACGGCAGAAATAACGAGTTTCTCGGGATTTTCGGCATCGACTTTTACATCGATCGGCTCATCGCCTTGCTCGGCGAGAGCTACAGTCGGAACGGTTACGCCTTCCTGGTCGATCGCAACGGCGTCATCATCAATCATCCGAATAAAAATTACGAGCTGACCGTCAAGCGCTCGACGAATGTTCTCAGCACCGAATACAAAAATGCGTACCGCGATAAGGAAGTGGTGAGCACGCGCGATTACACCGGCAATCTGATTGCTTGCCTTGCCAAAAAGAATGAGGTGTCGCAATTCACCGTTATGGTCACCAACGATTGGTGGAACATCTACGGCAGCATCATCTCGCTCGGCGCTATGTTCGGACTGCTTCTGCTCGTCTGCATCATCGCCATCAGGATGCTGATCAATCGGCTGTTGAGGTGGCAGCAGGACGTCAATCACCAATTGCAGGAGGCGGTGAACGCGGCAAGCTCCGCATTGGAGGCGAAATCTCAATTCTTCGCGCAGATGTCTCACGAGATCAGAACGCCGCTAAATGCCGTGCTCGGTATGAACGAAATGATCTTGCGCGAGAGCGATGAGCTCGACATCAGGGACTACGCGCTCAACATTCAAAGCGCGGGTCACACGCTGCTGACGCTCATCAACAGCATCCTCGATTTTTCCAAGATCGAAGAGGGCAAGATGAGGATCGTGCCGGTGCGCTACGACACGATACTGATGATCGACGATCTGATAAATATGATCTCGGCGCGCGCGCGGAAGAAGGGTTTGGAATTTCAAACGGAGATCGATCCGACGCTGCCGAAAAGTCTGTTCGGCGACGACGTCCGCATCAAACAGATCGTGACGAATCTGCTGTCGAACGCGGCCAAGTACACAGAGCGCGGCGCCGTCAAACTCACCGTCACTTTCAACAAGACTTCGGGGAACAAAATCCGTCTGCGGTTCGAGGTGCACGACACGGGCATCGGGATCAAGGCGGAGGATATTCCGCGACTGTCGGGCGCGTTCGAACGACTTGACGAGCAACGTAACCGTTCGATCGAGGGGACGGGGCTGGGGATTCCGATCGTGCAAAAATTGTTGGCGATGATGGGCTCGGAGTTGGAAGTGTCGTCGACATACGGCGAAGGATCGACGTTCTCATTTTCGATCGAGCAGGACGTTCTTGATCGGGAGCCGATCGGAAATTACGGCGAAAATCATTTCGAGCGGTCGCAGATGTACGCGGAGCAAAAATATTTGAAGGCGCCGCATGCTCGCGTGATGGTGGTCGACGACAACGAAATGAATTTAAAGGTGATGCGCGGGCTGTTGAAGGTCAATGAGATTGTGCCGGACTTGGTCGACAGCGGGGCGAAGTGTTTGGAACTCGTGCGACAAAAAAAATATGATATAATCTTCCTCGATCACATGATGCCGGCGCCGGACGGGCTCGAGACGCTCAGAATCCTCCGCGCGGAGCATTTGATCGACGAGTCGACGGCGGTGATCGCACTGACGGCGAATGCAATCAGCGGCGCACGCGAACAATATTTGGCAGCATCATTTTCCGATTATTTGCCAAAGCCGATTATCACCGCGGCGCTTGAGGCGATCCTCGAAAAATATTTACTGAAGGACAAACGGAGAAAAAATATTTCGGAGGAGGGCGTTTGATGCAAAACAAAGTTATGGCGGAATGGAAAATTCTCCGCAACAGCAAATCCGACGACTTCACCATCATCATCGTTATCGCCGCCATGTTTCTGCTCGTCATCGGGCTCAACGTCAAATTAATCTTCCAAATGACTTCCAATCAGACCGAGGAGATCGGTCGAATGCAACTGGAATCGATCCGCGCGGATTTTCAAGACGTGCTTTCGAAAGCCGAGGACGCCACCACGCAGACCGCCGAGGACGTCCAAAAAATATTGACCTCCGGCGCGCCGCATCAACAGCTGGTCGAGTTCATCCATCAGCGCAAACACGATCAAAAGCTGCTCACCAACGGTACCTGCTTCAACGTCTACAGCGCCACGCCCGATTGGTCTATCATCCCCGATTTCAACATGCCCGATGACTATCACGCCACCGAGCGCAGTTGGTTCCGCGGCGCGCTCGAAAATCCCAACGAAGTTTTTACCACCGAGCCGTATATTGATGCCGCCTCCGGCGAGATGTGCTTTACGATGTCGATGGTTTTGCCCGATCGCAGAACCGTCGTCGGGCTCGACTTCAACTTCTCCGACGTGCAGGAGTCGATCCTCCGAATGAACTCCGACAGCGATCGCACCGCCCTAATCGTCAACAAATACGGCATGATCATCGGCTACTCCGATATGTCGCTGGTCGGCGAAAAGGTTTCGCGCAAGCTCCCCGAGTACGAGCCCATTCTCGAGCGCGTCCTCAATAAAACCAATCACGACAGCTTTGTCGCCGAGATCGACGGCGCCGACCACACCATCTTCAGCAGTCGGACGGAGAACGGTTGGTATATGATCCTCAGCGTCGACGACCGCGCGCTTTATAAGGACAGCTACGTTCATCTGTTCATTACGACCTTCATCAGCCTGTTGATGCTCGTGACCATCGTCGGCTTTTATCTCAACGGCGTCAAGAACCGCCTCAAGGCCGAAGAGGCGCTTAAAGTCAAAGACAATTTCCTCTCCAACATGTCGAGGGAGTTGCGCGATCCGCTCAATCGCATCTTGAAACTGTCGAACGCCGAAGTGTTCTCTCATGATGTCGATCCGATCGAGAACGCCGCTCAAGTCCACGACTCCGCCCGCAAACTCTCCGAGATGCTCTACAATCTGTTTTCGATGTCGAGCATCAACGCCTTCGATAAAAGCTCCGCGCGCGACGACCAAAAAAGCGGCGGCGTCGAAGTCTCTCAAATCAGCCGCTCGACGCGCACCTACATCATCCTGGTGCTGACTTTTTCGATGGTCGTGAGCATGTGGCTGTGCATCAACACGACCATCAATTGGGGCGACACGAAGATGAATCGCGAAGTCGACACCTACGAATATCAACTGTCGAATTGGATAGAAAAGCAGCGGAGCATCTTGAGCATGTTCACCAGCCTGATCGCCGAGCGCCCGCGGATCATGGACGATTACGAATCCGCCGTCAAGCTCCTCAACGACCTTGCGAAGAATTATCCCGAGATATCCGCCTGCTACATGGCCAATCCTTATAAAGAACATCCGCTAATTATGAACAGCGGTTGGGAGGGTCCTCCGGGCTGGCGC
Organism: uncultured Selenomonadales bacterium; assembly: GCA_946411735.1. Lineage (GTDB taxonomy): Bacteria > Bacillota > Negativicutes > Selenomonadales > Selenomonadaceae > Quinella. The sequence continues at coordinate 103,958 of CAMKFB010000001.1, read as the reverse complement.
GTCGAGCAGCGCCCGTGGTACATCGAAACCGAGCGCTCCGAGCACGGCTTCAGCGTATCGGCGCCGTATTACGACGACCAGACCGGCGTCTATTGCGTGACGATATCGCAGGTCATCTACGGTCCCAACGACGAGTTCCTCGGGATTTTCGGCATCGATTTCTATCTCGATCGGCTCATCACCGTGCTCGGCGAAAGCTACAGTCGAAACGGCTACGCCTTCCTGGTCGACCGCAACGGCATCATCATCAACCATCCGAACAAGGATTACGAGATGTCCGTCGAGCGAATGACCGACGTCAACGGCACCGAATATCAGCGCGCCTACGCCGATGATGAGGTCATCCGCACCACCGATTACACCGGCACGCGCGTCGCTTGCCTTGCCAAAAAGAACGCCGCCTCGCAATTCACCGTCATCGTCGCCAACAATTGGTGGAACATCTACGGCAACATCTTTACGCTCGGGATTGCCTTCTCGATTTTCCTGCTCGTGGGCATTTTCATCGTCAACATTCTGATCAATCGGCTTCTCGGTTGGCAGCAGGACGTCAATCATCAACTGCGCGAGTCAGCGGCGACGGCGGTTGCGGCGGGTCAAGCGAAGTCTCAATTCTTCGCTCAAATGTCTCACGAGATCAGAACGCCGCTCAACGCCGTGCTCGGCATGAACGAAATGATCTTGCGCGAGAGCGACGATCGGGATATCAGGGATTACGCGCTCAACATTCAAAGCGCGGGTCATACGCTGCTGACGCTCATAAACAGCATCCTCGACTTCTCGAAACTCGAGGAAGGGAAAATGAAAATCGTGCCGGTGCGCTACGACACCACGATGATGATCGACGACCTTGTCAACATGATTTCGGGGCGCGCTCGAAAGAAGGGCTTGGAATTCAAGACGGAGATCGATCCGACGCTGCCGAAAAGTCTGTTCGGCGACGACGTTCGAATCAAGCAGGTGGTGACGAACATCCTCACCAATGCCGTCAAATACACGCGCGAAGGGTCGGTGGCGCTGCTGATCAACACCGAAAAGCACGACGCCGACACGATCAAGCTGCGAATCTCGGTGCGCGACACGGGCATCGGCATCAAGCCGGAGGATATGGACAAACTGTTTCAGTCCTTTCAGCGCATCGACGAGGAGAAAAATCGCAACATCGAAGGCACGGGGCTGGGCATCTCGATCGTACAGCGATTGTTGACGATGATGGGCTCGGAGCTGCAGGTCTCGAGCGTATACGGTGAGGGCTCGACGTTCTCATTCGCGCTCGATCAGCGCATCATCGATCAGATGCCGATCGGAAATTACGGCGAACATCATTTTGAGCGGGCGCAAATGAATTTGGCGCGGCAATATCTCAAGGCGCCGCGCGCGCGTGTGATGGTGGTCGACGACAACGGCATGAATTTGAAGGTGATGCGCGGGCTGTTGAAGGCGAATGAAATCGTGCCGGATTTGGCGCAGAGCGGGCTCGAGTGTTTGAAGCTGGTTCGGAAGAAAAAATATGATATAATCTTCCTCGACCACATGATGCCGGCGCCGGATGGGATCGAGACGCTCAAAACACTCCGCGCGGAGCATTTGATCGACGAGTCGACAACGGTAATCGCGCTGACGGCGAACGCGGTCTCGGGCGCGCGAGAGTATTACATGAAAGCATCGTTTTCAGATTATCTATCAAAGCCGATTATCACCGACGAACTTGAGGCGATTCTCGAAAAATACTTGCCGAAGGAGGAACCGTCGATGGAAAATAAAGAAGCGCCGGCGGAGGCGACGGTTGATGACGACAGCTTTTCGGAGGCGGAGAAAAATTTATTGGCGGAGCTGTGTCCGTGGCTCGATCTCGAGGTGGCGCTCAACTCTTGCATGGACAGCAAGGAATTTTTTATCGAGATGTTGAATGATTTCATCGACGATGACAAGTCGGAGGAGCTGACGAAATTCTTGTCGGACGGCGACGTGAACGCTTATAAAGTATCGGTGCACGGGCTCAAGTCGACATCGTTGATCGTCGGGGCGACCGAACTGAGTGAGAAGGCGAAGGCGCTGGAGGCGGCGGCCAAGGACGGCGATCTCGAAACGATCAAAAACAATCACGGCGCGCTGCTCGAGAACTACGCGGCGGTTCGATCGGATATAGCAAAATGGTTGGAGGTGACATCATGAAAAAGATATTGATCGTTGACGACGAAAAGATGATGCTCAAGATGGCGACGCGCATCCTTTCAAAGACGTATGAGATCATCGGCGCGACCTCGGGCGCGGAGGCGATCGAATTGTTCCGCGCGGAGCGCCCCGACATGGTTTTGTCCGATCTGCTGATGCCGGAGATGGACGGTTACACTCTGCATCGACGGCTGCAGGAGCTCAGCGACGAGCCCGTCCCGATAATGTTCATGACTGCCGACGAGTCTGATGAGAGCGAGAGCCGCGGTTTCGAGATCGGCGCGGCGGATTACATTCGCAAGCCGCTCAAGCCCGATCTCCTTCGACGGCGGGTCGACAACATCATTGAAAATCTCGACAAGATAACGGGCTTGCGTCAAGCGGCGACGCTCGATCCGATGACGGGGCTGCTCAACAAATCCGCCTCACAACGTGAGCTCACAAAATTGTGTTCGACCGCTTCGGGCGCGCTGTTGATGATCGATCTCGACAGTTTCAAGCTGGTCAACGATCTCTACGGTCACAACATGGGCGATAAGATTTTGATTGCCTTCGCCGATATCCTCCGCCGCGTGCTGCGCTCGAATGATGTAGTCGGGCGGGTTGGCGGCGACGAGTTCATTGCCTTCTGCACGGGGCTGCGCGACGAGAACGAGATCGCTCATAAAGTCGAGCAGATCAATCGAATGTTGCTTGAGGAGGCGCGCCGTCTGATGGGTGCCGACATGAACATTCCGTTGGGAGTGTCGATCGGCGCGATCTTTGTTCCTGACGAGGGCAATAATTTTGAGCAGCTTGGTCGCAAGGCGGATAAGGCGCTTTACACCGTCAAGCAAAACGGCAAGCATGGTTGCGCCTTCTATCATGAGCACGATCGCGTCGAGCCCGACTCCGCGCGGAGCCTGTCGGGCATGCAGATGATTTTGGGCGAGCGCAACAAGTCGGCGGGGGCGTATGTGGTCGACTTCGACCGCTTTAAAGTGATCTATCGGTTGGCGGCGCGGCTGGTCGACAACTATCAGAAGGGCATTCAATTCATGCGCTTCACGCTCGAGAACGAGTCGGAGTCGGAGGCGTTTCTTGAGGTGTTGGCGCATGCCTTGCGTCGGAGCGATTGCGTCACGCAACATGGGCGCAATCAATTCTTCGTGCTGTTGATGGAGGCGACCTCGACGGACGGCGAATTGGTGAAGGAGCGTGTGCTGACGAATTGGGCGGAACGTTGCGCGGTCGATTGCGACATCGAAAGCGTCAGCGGCGGTTGAACCGAAAAAAAAGCGCGCCCGTCGCGCATGAAAAATTTATGAACAAATCAAATCGACTTTGATATAATTTCTGTGTCGGCAACGATCGAAAGCCGGCTTCCTCCCCGCGAAGGGAGGTGTTACCATGAAGCGGAACTACGGCAAATGGTCTTTCATGATCGGTGCCGCCCGCCTGATTGGCGATATCGTGAGCGCCATCCTCGATTTCATCTTTGGTTGATCACGGAAAGCCGGTTAATTCACGGTTAATCGGCTTCCAAAAACTTTAGAAACAGACACTACACCGGAAATCTCGGAGAAGAAATCGACACCCGCACCGATCGCTGCCGTTTTCTTGTCTCAAATTTTATCAGTCGGGGCGCCCGCTGTCAAGCGCTGATAAATTTCCATCAGGCGCGAAACGATCTCCGCCTCCGACATCGACCGAGCGAAACAGTAGGCGTCCAGCACCGCCTCATCGTTCGCCTCATGCGCCGCGCGGAGCTCGGGCGGCATTTTTTGTTGGTCGTAGAGCGCCGCCAAAGTCCACGAAGGATATTGCGCCCGAGCGTCGAGAATGGCGCGCGCCGTTTGCTCGATCACAGGCGACCGCCCGCACCACGGAAAATTATTGTACACTGACGGCGAATAGCTGTAACCGTTCCCCAACCGTCCGCAGACGATTCTCATCCACGCCATATGAACGATCGACGTCAACACTCCGAAAAAATATAAATCATCTTCGGCGACGACATAAATCTTGTTGCTGACGATCGTCGTCGACGGCAAAAATCCGATCGGAATGTATTTTCGCTGGCTCGACGTAACCTCGGGGACGACCAGATAATCTGTGTCGGGCTGACGAATTTGCGTGAAAAGATGAGGCGTCGCCGCCTGCTTCCGCACCGATTTCGTTGCGCTACGACGACGCGCCGCCGCCACCAACATCAGTCGCTCGGCGATCAAAGGCATCCTCAAATCGTCCTCGGTCGCGTGCACCAACCACAGGCAATATCGATCCTTGCCGTTGATAAACTCCTCCGCGCCGATATACCGCCGAATGAATTTCTCCGCGCGCGGCTCCAGTCTAACCAATTCGTCCCGCTCCTCGGGCGTCAAAAGCAAATGCCCGCCGTCCGTCGGTTGACTGCCCTTGGTCATAATCGGCAAGTTCGGCGTCAGGGGCTTGCCGCGATTCTGTATAAAAACATTGGGCGCGTCGAGCAGCCGACCGTTGATGTTGGTCGCAACTATTTTTTGATCGCCGTCGAAAATGATCCTCGGACGATCGCTCGGCGCCACGCTAAAGCCCACGATCACGCAATGCACCGCCGCCACATTCTCCGATTCGCTCGTCCAACGAAAAGTCCTGTGCGCAAAATCGATGTGAACGCCCTTGTCGAAAAGATGACGCCACAAAATGCCGACGCTCTCGCCCTGACAGATGCTGTTGGTGGCGACGAAGGCGGCGCGCGTCAAATTGTTACTCATAAAATCGGCGGCTTTGTTGAACCAAGCGCAAACGTAATCGAGCTTGCCGTGCTTATCGAGGTCGCGGAAGGCGTGAACCATATCGGCGACTTGGGCGGGGGTGCGCCACTGATGCCCGACGAAGGGCGGATTGCCGATGATGTAATCGACGCCGTCCGGCACGACTTCATTCCAATCGAGCGCAAGAGCGTTGGCGCAAACGATCCGCGCGGAGTGCTTAAGAGGAAGGTATTGAACGCGCTCGCGAATGCCGATGTCGGTATCGTAGAGCATCTTGTGCTCGGAAATCAGCAGCGCGGTTTGAGCGATGGCGACGGCAAAATCGTTAATCTCGACGCCGAAAAATCGGTCGATGGAAACCTTGACGGTGCAGGGCGCGCCGAGGTCAATGAGCGCGTCGAGAATTTTATTTTCCAATTGACGGAGGCTGATGAAAGTCTCGGTGAGGAAATTGCCTGAGCCGCAAGCGGGATCGAAAAAAGTCAGCTCGGAAATTTTTGTTTGAAGCGCCTCCAAATCGCGGCGCTTATTTTTTCGCTTGCGCTTGATGGCGGCAAACTCGTCGTGGAGGTCGTCGAGAAACAACGGGTCGATGATCTTATGAATGTTGGCGCGGGAAGTGTAATGCATGCCGCCGGCGCGGCGTCTGTCGCCCGTCAAGTTTGACTCGAAAATGGCGCCGAAGATGGTGGGGTTGATGGCGAACCAATTGAAATTCTCGAGAGTGATGCCGGCGGCGATGGTCTCATCGAAGGGCGGCAGTTCAAGCGCGGCGCCGGCGAAGAGCCCGCCGTTGACATAGGGGAATTGTTTTAGTTCCGTGCGGAGATTTGGATCGCGACGGTCGGGCGGAGTGTTGAGCACGTCAAAAAGATCGAAGAATGCCTCGCGCCGATCGAAAGAATTTTTGAGATAAGCGGAGAATTGCTCGGGCTCGAAAACGGCGGCGTCTTGAGCGTAAAGGCAGAAAACGAGACGGACGCAAAACCGATTGAGCATATTTTTCTGCTTGACGCTCAAAAAATCGACGGGATCATCCTTGACGCGGCGCGGGTGGAGCATCTTTCGAGCGAAGGAATCGCGTATGCGGCTGATGATGTCGGCGGCGTCGGCGGAAATTTTGACTTCCTCAATGTCGTCGTCATTGGGGTCGACGAGAAATTTCAAGCGCTTGAATTGCGGCACGAGATGCGCGAGCTTGACGGTCTGAAAACGCGCGCGGTCGTCGTCGAGGAGAGTCGGCAGGCGATCAAGATCGCAGATGCGAAACTCGTCGAAGTTGCAAACGACGATCCAACGCGGGCGACGGGAATAAGGGAGCGCATCGGCATAACGCTTGGCTTGCTCGAAGGGCGTAAACAATTTTCCGTCGGACTGTTTAGCGGGCTTATCGAGATCAATGCCGCGGCTTTTATTCTCGACGAGAACTTTAGTCGCGGGAATGAAGCCGTCGATGGAACAGGGATGCCCGTCGACCTCGACAGGAACCTCAAATTGAATGAAGTTCGAGGGGCGGTCGACGCCGAGAGCGGCGAGAAGGTCGAGCCAAAAGGCTTGCGCGTGAGATTTTTCGGAGCCGCGCCCGCTCCAAGCAGCGATAAAATCTCTGATGTTATTCATAATAATATTGTAAAAAAATGCGTGCGGCAAGTCAACGGCGATTGCACGGTTGACGGGATTTGGTATAATGGATCAAAAACGGGGAGCGAAGGCATTGGAGATCAGAAATTTTTCGATCATCGCGCACATCGACCACGGCAAATCGACGTTGGCGGATCGGCTGATAGAAATGACGGGGACGATCGCCAAGCGGGAGATGTCGGAGCAGGTGCTCGACAACATGGAGCTTGAGCGGGAGCGCGGGATCACGATCAAGGCACAAACGGTTCGATTGAAATACACGGCGAAGGACGGGCGGGAGTATCGATTGAATTTGATCGACACGCCGGGTCACGTCGACTTCAATTACGAAGTGTCGCGGTCGTTGGCGGCGTGCGAGGGCGCGCTGTTAGTGGTGGACGCGACGCAAGGCGTTGAAGCGCAAACGTTGTCGAACGTGTATTTGGCGCTCGACCACGACTTGGAAATAATTCCGGTGATTAACAAAATCGATTTGCCGTCGGCGGACGCGGATCGAGCGCGGCACGAGATCGAGGACGCGATCGGGCTGGACGCAAGCGGAGCGATCCTGTGCTCGGCGAAGACGGGCGAGGGCGTTGATGAAATACTCGAGGCGATCGTCGACTTGATACCGGCTCCGCGCGGAGATCGGATGAAGCCGTTGAAGGCGCTGATATTCGATTCACAATTCGACTCGTATAAGGGCGCAGTCGCGCACGTGCGGGTGTTCGACGGCACGGTACGGAAGGGCGATCGATTGAAGCTGTTGGCGACGGGGAAGGAGTTCGAGGCGACGGAGCTTGGCTATTTTTCACCGTCGATGATGGAGACGGAGGAATTATCGGCGGGCGACGTGGGCTATATCTGCGGGTCGCTGAAGGACGTGCGCGACGTGCGAGTCGGCGACACGGTGACGGAGGTCGAGCGACCGTCGGAGGCGCTGCCGGGCTATCGAGCGCCGATGCCGATGGTGTACGCGGGTTTATATCCGACGGACAACGTCGACTACGAAAATCTGAAGGACGCGCTCGAGAAGTTGCAGTTGAATGATGCGGCGTTGGTATACGAGCCGGAGACTTCGGCGGCGTTGGGATTCGGATTTCGATGCGGGTTCCTGGGGCTGCTGCATTTGGACGTGATCCAAGAACGGCTGGAGCGCGAATACGGCTTGAATTTGGTAATGACGGCGCCGTCGGTGGTGTATCGCGTGACGCAGACGGACGGGGCGGTGTTAATGATCGACAATCCGGCGAAGTTGCCGCTGCAGACGAAGATCGCGATGATCGAGGAGCCGCTGGTGAAAGCGACGGTAATTGTGCCGAGCGACTACATCGGAGCGGTGATGGACATCTGTCGAGAGCGGCGCGGGACGTACGTGAGCATGGACTATGTGGACAAGACGCGTGTGATGTTGACGTACGAGCTGCCGCTGTCGGAGATACTCTATGACTTTTTCGATCGGCTCAAGTCGATGACGCGGGGGTATGCGTCGCTGGATTATGCATTCGAGCGGTACGCGGAATCGGACATGGCGAAGCTGGACATTTTATTGAACGGAGAGATCGTGGATGCGCTGTCGACGATCGTGCATAAAAGTCGGGCGGCGCGCGTGGGGCGGGCGCTGGCGCTCAAACTCAAGCGGACAATCGATCGGCAAATGTTTGATGTGGTGATCCAAGCAGCGCTCGGAGGACGCATCATCGCGCGCGAGACAGTTAAGCAGTTTATGAAAGACGTTACAGCTAAATGTTATGGCGGCGACGCAACCAGGCGTCGGAAGCTCATTGAAGCCCAAAAGCGCGGAAAGAAGCGCATGAAATCAATCGGGCGCGTGTCGATACCGCAAGACGCATTCATGGCTGTACTAAAGATCGACGACGAAGACCTTAAATGATTTTATTTGAGGCGCCGCCAGTGATAGCCTCCCGCTGTTTTTGAGCGCCCCGTGCAAACTGAACTGATATTCGACGGCTTCAATCCTATGCTCTCGGCGGCAGCGATCATCGACGGATAAACCACGCCGGTCTCGATGCAAACGACGGCAGTATTATTCATGGATTCTCGATTTTCATTGAGCCGATCACCAATCATTTGAGCCCTGTCGGGATCGACGAACTTGAAAGTCAATCCTTTGATCGACTTCGTCTTGCCGTGACAAACATAGGCAACCGCCGGACGACTGACGCCGATCGCCTTCGCCGCTTCGGTGACCGACGGATAAATGACGCCGGTTTGCTCACAAAGAACAGGAATGCTTGTGGCGGCTCTGATTTTTGCCATCGATTCCTCGCGGATCGGATTATTTTTCTTGGTCGCCGATATTTTTGCCTTCACTTCGTCGGTTCTCGGGATTCCGTAGAGCGGGTTATTCGATCCAGAGAGCGCGGCGCTGAGTTTTGCTTTGTGCTCCTCGGTGAGATGCTTGCCGTACATCGGATTGTTGGCGCCGAGATTCGCCTGCCGAAGCGCCTCCTTGTGTTCTTCGGTGAAGGGCTTGCCGGAGAGCGCCGCCGAAATGTTTGCGCGCCCTTGCTCGGTGTGATTCCAGCCCGCAATGTGTTCGCCGCCCTCGGTGAGATTGTAACCGTGCTCGGGATCGTTGCTTTGGAACGCGGCAATGTACAGGCGCTCAAGTTCGCAGAGTTCTTCGATCGTCGCGCCTTCGGCAAGGACTTCAACGTCAAAATTGTTGATGCCGTACTTTCTGATCGCGTGCCCGATCGGATAATCGGAGTTCGTATGTTCATTGATGCGCCGCGCGAGCGGTCGAGCCGTCTGCCCGACATACTTCTTGCCGTTGAGCCGATTCGTGATCGCGTAGATCACCATCGCCTTGCTCATAATGTCTTCGGTCATGTTATCCGCCTCCGCTTTTTCATTGACAAGCCCGAGACGAATACATATAATCATGATCGAAGGCTCCGCCTCGTGCTTTGTTGATTTTTGTCGATCAGATTTTAGCACACGCGGGGCTTTCGTGTCAATCGGAGGTGAAATATATTGAGCGCTCCAATCGCCGACGCCATGAAATTTTATTCCGCCGATCGAGCGCTCGCCTTCCATACGCCCGGGCATAAGCAAGGGCTCGGCGCTCACCAACTGCTGAAGGATTTGATCACAAGCGAAGGACTCCGACGCGAAGTCTCTTTGATGGATGAGCTCGACGACCTCCACGACCCGCGCGGATGCATCGACGAGGCTCAACGGCTTGCCGCCGGACTGTGGCACGCCGATCATACGATTTTTTTTATCAACGGCACCACCGCCGCCGTCCAAACCATGATCCTCTCGACCGTCGGCGAAGGCGATACAATCCTCGTCCCGCGCAACGCCCATCGATGCGTCAACTCCGCGCTCGTTTTGAGCGGCGCCAGACCGATTTATCTCGCGCCCGATTTCGATCCCGATTTCAATGTCGCGCTCAACGTCTCATTCTCGACCGTCGAGCGCGCCGTCGAAAAATATCCCCACGCTCGAGCGCTGATCCTTACGTCCCCGAATTACTACGGTGTCGCCGCCGATCTCCCGTCAATCGCAAAACTCGTGCACCGTCATAATATGCTGCTGTTGATCGACGAAGCGCACGGCGCTCATTTGCAATTCGACGATCGACTCCCGCCTTCGGCAATGGACTCCGGCGCCGACATGTCCGCGCAGTCGACACACAAGCTGCTCGGCTCGCTCACGCAAACTTCGATGCTGATGATCCGCTCCGCGCAGATCGACTTCGATCGCGTCCGTCGAGTGTCGTCGATGCTGCAATCGACCAGCCCCAATTATCTGCTGTTGGCGTCGCTCGATATCGCTCGACTTCAAATGGAAGAAGGCGGCTCGAAATTGATCGGGCGCGCGGTCGATCTCGCTCAACAGTTGAGAACGGAAATAAAAAAAATCGGCGGGCTCCGACTTTTTGAATGCCCGTCGCTCGATCCGACCAAGATCACCGTCAACGTGCGCGGGCTCGGGCTGACGGGGCTCGAGGCGGAAAAAGTGTTGCGGCATCGCTTGAAAATCCAATGCGAACTGTCCGATCCCGCCAACGTTTTATTCCTCATCACATACGCCGACGATCAAACCGTCGCCGACCGATTGATCAACGCGCTCCAAGGGTTGAAATATGGGGCGCCGTCGACGCTCCCACCCACGAACGACAGCGCCCAACTGAGGACAGCATACCCACCCGCGTCGGCGGCGCCCATGAGTCCGCGGCAAGCATTTTACGCACCAACGACCACCGTCGAGCGCCGCCAAGCGATCGGAAAAATCAGCGCCGAAGAGATCACTTTTTACCCGCCCGGCATCCCGTTGATATGCCCCGGTGAAGAGATCACATCAGAGCTCATCGCGTCAATCGAGGAAAATTTAGCCGTCGGACGTCGCCTCGTCGGCGCCGCCGATCCTTCACTGCTAACCGTCAAAATCATAGAGGAGTGATTCAAACGCAATCCGTTGACATCTCCAAAAAGATCGCCCGCTGTATAAAGTTCAGTCTCGTCGCCGTGCTGATTATTGCCGCCGCGCTCGGAGCCGCCGCTTTCTACGTTCAGCACGTCGAGGACACGCTCCTCATTCGCGACGCCAAAATTTCCGGCACGCTCGTTTCGATCCGTGTGCTCACCAACGGCAAGGTCAAACAGCTCACGCGCGCCGACGGCGATAATGTTGACGCCGGTGATGCCGTCGCCAATCTCGAGGTCGCCGTCACCGAAGAACAGCTGGCGCAACTCGAGCAAGCCGTCCAAGCCGCCAAGGATAATTACGCAACGCTCGAGCAGGGGCAAATGGTCAAGGTCGCCGTCCAAAAAGCCGTCCCCAAAACCGTCGTCCGCTCGCAAGCCCCGCAACGCCGCGTCACATCAAACGGCGGAGGCGGCGGAGGAAATTTAGCCGCGCTCGAGGAACGCAAAAATCGTATGGAAAAACTTTACGAGATGGGCGCGATCAGTCGAGTGCAGCGCGATGCGGCGGTCGCCGAATACGAGGCGGCGCGCGCCGATTCATATTCGACCACGACCGTCGAAGAGTATACGCCCGAGCCCGTCGTCGAGACCGAAATGGAGTACGTTACGGAATATGTCGAGCAGTTTCAGCCCACGCCCCCCGAAATTTTGGAGGGCGCTCAGCTTGCAATCAAGCAAGCCGAAATGTCGCTCAACACCGCCCGACAGGAGGCGCTTCAAACCCAAGTCTACGCGCCCATCAGCGGCACCATCTACTATAACGTCGCCGCCAATCAGGACGTCGTCGCCGGCGAGCCCGTTGCCAAGGTCGGCGACGGCACCAACCTTTGGCTCGAGGCAGAGGTCACCGAGGATCAGTTTTATCGCATCGCCCTCGGCAAGCTCGTCACCTACAACATCGACGGGCATCAGTTCAACGGCACCGTCATCGAAAAAATTACGCCGAACGCTTACAACGGCGTCGGCGGTCCGCAGGACACTCAAAATACTCAGGATTATACTCAGGTTGTCGATGCGCCTTTCGATACTTCCAAGCTCGACGAGTCGTCGCTCCACGAGCCCGAGCCCGTTCAAAAATTTATCGTTCGATTTTCGCTGCCGTCCGATCGCTCGTTCGAGTATCGCCCGAATGTGTCGACCGACGTCACCGTCCACGACCCGCTCATCAGTTGGCGCTGGATCAAGCCGCTCTATCGAGATTTATCCGCGCGGATCGACCGTCTGTTGGTGCGGCAGCATCAGCTCTGATATCGAATACAGCACCGCTTTGCCGAGCAGTTTCACGCGTGCGCCCTCGACGATGCATTTCAACAGCCCCGTCCGCTCCGACGCTTGAAACGCGTTCAGCGTCGTCTTGCCCAGTTGTTTCGACCAATACGGCGCGATCAGACAGTGTGTCGAGCCCGTCACCGGGTCCTCGACCAGATCGAGCTTCGGCGCGAATACCCGCGACACGCAATCGAAATCCGTCCCGCGCGCCGTCACCGCCTGCACCACCCCGTCGAGCCCGGCGAGTCTGTTGAGGTCGGGCGCCAATTTTTTTACGTCCTCTTCGCGCTCGAGCACCATCAACAGGTCGCGGCTCAACACCGCGTCGATCGGTCGAACGCCCAGCGCCGCCGTCATTTCCTCCGTCACAGGCACGTGCTTGTATTCGTACGTCGGAAAATCCATCTCGAAAAAGTCATCGCGCCGTCGCACCGTCAAGCGCCCGCTTAGCGTTTCAAATTCGACCGACGGGAGATTTATATCGATGTGCTCGAGGATCACATATGCCGTCGCCAACGTCGCATGCCCGCACAGATCGATCTCGCCGGCGGGCGTGAACCACCGCAGCAGAAAAATGTCGCCGTCCCTTAGCACGAAAGCGGTCTCGGAAAAATTATTCTCGCGCGCGATGCGCTTCATCAGACTGTCGCACGGAAATTCCTCGACGATGCACACCGCCGCCTGATTACCCGCAAAAAGTTGGTCGGTGAACGCGTCGACAATAAATTGCTTCATTCAAATCACCTCAAAAAAATTACTGCCGACATTATAGCACGGGAGGCTGCCGATGAAAATCGAAACGACCGAAGTAATCCGCAAAATCGAGCACGAGCTCAAAACGCTGTTCAACATCGAGGAAATTATCGCCGAACACGATCTCGAGGGCGATATAATTCGATCTCGGCTGCAAGTCGGCGATAAAATTTTTGAGCGAGCGGGGTCGATCATCCCGACCGAAAATCGCCGCGCGGAGATTCATCGACTGATCAAAAAAAATTTGTACTCGATTTTCGTCGAGGAGCTTGGGAAAAAGCCGGCGCCGTACGGAATCATGCACGGCGTTCGACCGACAAAGATTGTGCATCGATGGTTCCGCGCGGGTTTTGATCGAGCGACGGTCGAGCGGCGGTTGAGCGATGAATATCTCGTGAGCGATCGGAAGGCGCGGCTGTTGACGGAGGTCGCCGCGCGCCAACTGCCGATCCTTGCTTCGTCGGACGAGCGGACGATCGGGATTTATATCGGCATTCCGTTTTGCGTCACGCGATGCCTTTACTGTTCGTTCCCGTCGAATGTGCTGCCGAGCGAAACAAAGATCGCCGAGTTCATGTCGGCACTCGAGCGCGATATCGATTCCGCGCGGAGCCTCGTCGAGCGCTACGGTTTTCGAGTGCAATCGATCTACGTCGGCGGAGGCACTCCGACGAGTTTACCCGATGATCATTTTGAGCGACTGTTGGCTTGGACGGTCGGAGCATTCGTCGGGAGCGGGCTTGAGGAATTCACGGTCGAGTGCGGGCGCCCCGATACGATCACGCCGTCGAAAATCGAGCTGATGAAACGATTCGGCGTCGATCGAGTGAGCGTCAATCCGCAATCGATGCAACAGAGGACGCTCGATCGGATCGGGCGGCGACATTCGCCTTCGGATATCATCCGCGCCTTCAACGAGTTGCGACGGGCAAGCGATTGGTCGATCAACATGGATATGATCCTCGGACTGCCGGGGGAGCGGCTCGACGATGTGATTGACAGCCTCGAAAAAGTTTTGGCGCTCGAGCCTGATGATGTGACGCTCCACGCTCTGGCGCTCAAGCGCGGCTCGCGCATGCAGATGGAGCTGGACGATGAGGTTCGCTCGCCTGCGGATTTCGATCTGCCTTCGGACGCGGAAGTTCGTCGAATGGCGGAGGAGTCGGAGGCGCGCTTGCGGGCGGCGAATTACGAGCCGTATTATTTGTACCGGCAGGGCTATATGAGCGGGCAAATTGAGAATGTCGGCTGGTGTCGGGCGGGCGCCGAGGGCATTTACAACGTACAGATTATGGACGAGCAGCAGACGATTATCGGCATCGGCGGGGCGGCATCGACGAAGGTTGCCGACAAAAAAAATGCCCGACTGCAGTCGAGCTTTCATCCGAAGGATTTGACGACCTACCTTCGCGACATCGATCATTACATCGAAAAGCGGGCGGCGCTACTGGCTTCGATTTACGACGACGCTTGAAAAAACTTTTTCCGGTTCCGCGCGGAGCTCCTTCTCCTCGACAAATTCTTCCTCGTCGGTCAAATCCGGATTCCCCGTCAATCTGATCAGAGCCAACGGTATTACGAGCGTGATCCGCGTGCCCTCGTTCGGCGCGCTGTCGATCTCAATCTTGATCTCGTGCTGATCCGCTATCCACTTCGCGATCGCCAACCCCAAGCCGGCGGTCGTTTTTTCGTCCTCCAACTTCGTCCGCGACGCGTCCACCCGATAGAACCGCTCAAATATTTTTTCGTGATGCTCCTTCGCGATCCCAATCCCGTCATCCTCGATCGAGACCCGCATCGCCGAGCGCTCCCGTCGAGACAAAATCCGTACCGTGCTGTCACTGAATTTGATCGCGTTGTCAATGAATATCGACAGCATCTTTGCGATCGCGTCCTTGTCGGCGAATATCTCTCCGAAATCGTTGATCAGCACGTCGATCGAGCGATCCGCACGCGCCGCTTTCGCCGCCGCCTCTTCGATCAGCTCCGACAGCTCCACCGGCGCCTTGATCAACAGCTGCTCGTTTTGATCCGCCCGCGCCAAAAACAGCAGCTCCTCAATCAACGTGTGCATGTTTTGCGACTCCGCGTGAATCGCCGTGATGCCCTCGTCGAGCAGCTCTTTGTCCTCCGCTCCCCAACGCTTGAGCATGTCCGCGTAGCCCATTATCACCGTCACCGGCGTCCGAAGCTCATGCGACGCGTCCGACACAAATTGCTGCTGTCGCTTGAAACTGTCCTGCAGTCGATCGAGCATGCGATTGAACGTGTCGGCCAGCTCCGTCACTTCGTCCTTCGCCGAGCCGATCGAGAGCCGCTCGTCCATCTTTTGAGCCTCGATCGTTTGCGCCGCCGCCGTCACGTCTCTTATCGGCTTGAGGATTCGGCTGCTCACGATGTAAGCCGCCAACAGCGCCACGATAAGCCCGACAAAGTTCACCGCCGTCAAAATCAGCAGCATATATCTCAAAAATTGTTTCTCGAATGTGATCGTCCGAAAGAAATGCAGATAGAAAATCTGACCGCCGCGCTCCAGCGTCAGCCGCTTGTAATACGTCATCGCGTCGTGCGTCTCGATCAACGCGAACTCCCGCCCCGCCCAAAACGGCGGATGCCGACGTATGTTGCGCTTCATCTCGTCGATTGGCGGAAATTGCGGATCATTTTCGATGATCGTGCCGCCTTTGATATCCGTCACGCGGAGCACCACGCCCTGCGTCATCGGATCGCCCGACCAAAAACTGCTGTCGAGCTGATCGCCGCGTCGGAGTTTTTCCATCGTATGTCGGATCGAACTTTCCATCGCCTGTTGCGCCTGGTGATAAAACGAGATGTACACCCCCATCGTCGTCAGCAGACTCGTCAAGCCCAGCACCACGATCAACATCGCCGCGTAGATCAGCGTGATCTTTACCGACAGTTTTTGCGCGCGGAGCCGCTCGAGCGCGAACGTCCGAAATCGCGCCGCGCTCAACAACAGCCGCAATCGAGCGAGCAGATTATTTTTCTTTTCCATCTTTCAGCGGACTGACTTGTTCCTTGATCTTGTAGCCGACGCCGCGCATCGTCTGAATGTACTTCTCATTCGACGGCACATCGATCTTCGCGCGCAAATATCTGATGTACACGTCGACCACATTCGTGTCGCCGGGATAATCATAGCCCCACACGTGCTGCAAAATCTGATCGCGCGTGAGCACACTGCGCTTATTCTCGACCAAGTACTCGAGCAGTTTATACTCCTTTCTGGTCAAATCGACCGGCTTGCCCTTGAGCTGCACCTCGTAGCGCTCGGGATAAAGCACCAAATCCTTGACGATGTAACGGCGCTCGAAATTGTCCTCGGGGCGCTTGGCGACCTTTCGGAGCGCGGCGTTGATGCGAGCGAGCAGCTCTTTGAACTCGAAAGGCTTGGTGATGTAATCGTCCGCGCCGATGTTGAGCCCGTCGATCTTATCCTCGAGCGCGTCTTTTGCCGTCAACATGATGATCGGGATATTCGATTGCAGTTCGCGCACCTTGCGACAAATTTCAAAACCGTTGAGCTCCGGCAGCATCACGTCGAGCAACACCAGATCGTAATCCTCTTGAATAATGCGCTCGAAAGCGCGTTGACCGTTGCCCTCGATGGCGGTCTCGAAACCGGAGTGAGTCAAATCCATTTGAATGAAACGGGCGATTTCCTTTTTATCTTCGACGATAAGAATCTTTTGTTTGTCAGACACAATCCGTCCTCCTCAGTTTTGAATGGCATCGCGCAGCGTGGCGCGAATCCTGGCAAGCAGCTCGGGCATGGCAAAGGGCTTGGTCATATAATCGTTGGCGCCGATGTCGAGCCCGTTGACCTTATCGGAAATCTCGTCTTTGGCGGTGAGCATGATAATCGGCACCTTGGAAGTCCGACGCACCTGCTTACAAATCTGCATGCCGTCGAGCTCGGGGAGCATGACGTCGAGCAGCACGAGATCGAATTTTTCATGGAGAATTTTATCGAGGGCGACCCTGCCGTTGCTTTCGATGGCGGTCTCGAAACCTTCATGTCGGAGCTCAAGCTGGACGAATCGGGCGATGCGCGCCTCGTCCTCGACGATTAAAATCTTACGCCTGTCGGACATAAGCACCTCCGAACGAATTTTTTCTTATGATATAACAAAGCCGCGCCAAAATAAACGATCTTAACCAATTTTTAATCAAACTTTAATTTTTGAGTCCGTCAGTCGAGCGCAATCCTCGGGCGGGAGAAAATTTTTTGAGCGGGCGAATGTTGACAGTCGGCGAAAGCATGTGATAAACTCTTTCGCGTCAATCGGACGTTCCGCTGTCGCGCGCCGGCATGAACGTCGCAGAAGGGAGTTTTTAATTTGAACATCATTGAAATGCTCGAGAAGGAGCAGCTCAAAAAGGACGTGCCGGCATTTCGTCCGGGCGATACCGTCAAGGTGCACGCCAAGATCGTCGAGGGCACTCGCGAGCGTATTCAGATTTTTGAGGGCGTGGTGATTGCGCGCCAAGGGACGGGCGTGCGCGAAATGTTCACCGTCCGTCGCATTTCCTACGGCGTCGGCGTCGAGAGAATGTTCCCCATCCACTCGCCGCGCGTCGAGAAGATCGAAGTCGTGCGCCTCGGTAAAGTTCGTCGCGCGAAACTGTTCTATCTGCGCAAACTGACCGGCAAGGCGGCTCGCATCAAAGAAAGAAAAGCCTGATTGATGAGCGAAGAAAGGATCGGCGGTGGAAGACGTTCGTTGGGCGAAGAAGCGAAGGATTGGATCATATCAATCGCGGCGGCAGTCGTGATGGCCTTGATCATACGGACATTCGTGGTGGAGCTCTACATCGTCGACGGACCGTCGATGCGCCCGACCCTCCAGCACGAAGAACGTTTGGTCGTAAGCAAATTCATTTATAAGTTGCGCGCGCCCGAGCGCGGGGAGGTTTTGATTTTCCGATATCCGCGCGATCCGAGTCGGGATTTCATCAAGCGGGTGATCGCCGTCGGCGGCGACACGCTCGAGATCAAAGACGGGCGCGTGTACGTCAACGGGCAAATGCAGACGGAGGATTACATCCTCGAAAAAACGCGGACGGAATATCCGAAGGTGACGATCCCCGAGGGGACGGTGTTCGTGATGGGCGACAATCGAAACAATTCCGATGACAGCCGCTTTGCGGACGTGGGCTTTGTGCCGTTCGATCTGATCAAGGGCAAGGCGCTGATGGTTTTCTGGCCGCTCGACAAAATACAGACCTTGTAAAAAAAATTTAGCCCCGCGGGGCTATTTTTTATATGTCTTTTTTCGGCGGTATATTTTCTCGGATCGATTGAGCGATCGCCTCCGGCGACAGCCCGCACAGCTTGAGCAGTTCGCTCCGCGCGCCGTGTTCGACGAACCGATCGGCGATCCCGAGCCGCAATAATTTTTTCGGGAGATTTTCGTCCGTCAAGACCTCCGCCACCGCCGACCCGAACCCGCCGCTCAGCACATTCTCCTCGACCGTCACGAGTATGCGCGCCGCCTTCGCCTGCTCGATTATCATCTCTCGATCGAGCGGCTTGACGAATCGAACGTTGACCACGTTGACGTAGATGCGCTCGTATTTGAGAATTTCCGCCGCCTTGAGCGACTTCTCGACCATCGAGCCGACCGCAAAGACCGCCGCGTCCGCCTCCCCTCGAAATTTCGAGATCAGCTCCGACCGCCCCCAAGGCAGCGGCGCCGGCTTTTTGAGCACCGTCGCGCCCACGCCTGCTCCGCGCGGATATCGAATGGCA
Organism: uncultured Selenomonadales bacterium; assembly: GCA_946411735.1. Lineage (GTDB taxonomy): Bacteria > Bacillota > Negativicutes > Selenomonadales > Selenomonadaceae > Quinella. The sequence goes on along the minus strand of CAMKFB010000001.1, from coordinate 85,173 downwards.
ATCGGCGCCTCGCGCTTGACGGCGGCGAAGATCATCTGTCGCAATTCGTTCTCGTCCTTCGGCGCCAACACCGACATATTCGGCATGGGTCGAAGGTACGACAGATCGAACACGCCGTGATGCGTCGGTCCGTCCTCGCCGACCAGCCCCGCGCGATCAAGACACAACGTCAGCGGCAGATTCTGCAGACAGATATCGTGCAGCAGTTGATCGTAGCCGCGTTGAGCAAACGTCGAATACAGTGCCACGATCGGATGCAAGCCGCCCGCCGCCATGCCCGCCGCCAACGTCAAAGCATGCTCCTCGGCGATGCCCACATCGAAAAACCGCTCGGGGAACATCTCGCTGAACGTTTTCAAGCCCGTGCCGGAAGGCATTGCGGCGGTAATCGCGACGATTTTTTCATCGACCTTGGCGCAATCGATCACCGCGCGGCTGAAGATCGAAGTGTACGTGGGCGGCGACATTTTCTTTTCGAGCTCGCCGCTTTCGATGTCGAAACGACCGACGCCGTGAAATTTATCGGGCGACTCCTCGGCGGGCGCATAGCCCTTGCCCTTGACGGTGTGGACGTGGACGAGAACGGGCTCGTTGAGCTCGCGCACACGCGTGAAAGTCTCCTGCATCGCCTTGATATCGTGCCCGTCGACCGGACCGATGTAGACGAAGCCGAGCGCCTCGAAAATGCCGCCGGCGCTGATGGCCGACTTGACGCCGTATTTGATGCTGTTGGCGGTGTGCAAAATCCTGTCACTGATGGACGGGATGGGGATGCGCTTGACAAAAGTCTCGAAATCCTTCTTGGCCTGACGGTAGCGCGGCGTGAGACGAATTTGCGAAAGGTATTCGCTGAGCGCGCCGACGTTTTTGTCGATGGACATCTCGTTGTCGTTGAGGATGACGATGAGATTTTTTTTGAGTTGACCGGCGTGATTGAGCGCCTCAAAAGATTCGCCGCCCGTCAAGGCGCCGTCGCCGATCACCGCGATGACGTTGCGATGTTCGCCGCCGAGTTCGGAGGCAATCAAAAGCCCGAGCGCGGCGGAGATCGACGTGGAGGCATGCCCGACTCCGAAGGCGTCATACTTCGATTCCGATCGTTTGGGGAAGCCGCTGATGCCGCCGAGCGTACGGAGCGTGCGGAACTTCTCTCGACGGTTGGTGAGGATTTTATGAGTATAGGCTTGATGACCGACGTCCCAAACGAGTTTGTCGTGCTCGAGATCGAAGACGCTGAACAAAGCCAGAGTGAGCTCGACGGTGCCGAGGCTGGGCGCGAGATGTCCGCCGGTCTTTGAAACGGTCGAGAGGATCATCTGGCGAATTTCGGCGGCAAGCTGCTCAAGTTCGGTAACGGTAAATTTGTGGAGCTCGATCGGCGAAATTATATTCTCAAGCAAAACATCAACTCCAAAAATTTTTTAAGTCCACCCGATTGGGCAACGGATTTATGGGCGCCGCCGACGCTCCCACCCCCCGAGTGCGGCGCCCAACAGAGACCGAGGTCCCACCCTGCGCCGGCGGCGCCCCTTATTGAAAAAATTTTTTTCGGGCGGGTGGGCGGGAGAAAATATTTTTTCCAAGCCCGCGTCGCTACGGTGCGACAACCGCCGGCGGCGTCCCCCCGCCACGCTCGGGCGGAGCGGCGCTCCTCATTGAAAATTTTTTTTAAGGGGGTGAAACCCCGTAGGGGTTTTGGGTGGGCGGGCGGGAGATTATTCCCACCAATGCTCGAATTGCTGACCGCTTTGTCCGATCAACACTTTTTCTCCGATCATCGGCGTCAAGCGCTCATAATTTTTTCCCTGACTGTGTTTCGTCATTTCGAGGAACGGCTCCTGCCACGGATGCATCGCCAGAGCAAATTTCCCGTTGTGCGAAGTGATCACCTGCCGCGCCCCGAGGTCGACCGCCGCCTGCGCCGTCTCCTCCGGCAGCAGATGAATCGCGTGCCACCTGATATTATATTGCCCGTTCTCCATCAACGCCAGATCGAAGCCGCCGAATTTTTGTCCGATCGCCTTGAAATGCTTGCCGTAACCGCCGTCGCCGCTGACGAATATTTTTTTCGACGGCGTCTCGAACGCAAACGCACACCACAACGTCGGATTGGTGGTCAAAAATCGCCCCGAGAAATGTTGCGAAGGCAGGATATGAATCCTTAAGCCGTCAAGCTCAACCGTCGAGTCCCAATCCTCCTCGTGCAGTTGAGCGTGATCGAAATTCCATTGCTCAAAGTACTCACCGACGCCGAGCGGCACGACGATGTTTTTGATCTTCGGCTTAAGATCGACGACGGTCGCGTAATCGAGATGATCCCAATGGTCGTGCGTGATCGCCAACACGTCGAGTTCGGGAATGTCGTCGGCGGTGTAAATATTCGAGCCCGGGAAGGCTTTGTTGACGAAGAACACCGGCGAGCCGTACGACGAGAAGACGGGGTCGATCAAAATTTTTTTGCCGTTGAGCTGCATGTAAAATGTCGAATGCCCCATCCAAACGAGCGCGTCTTCGGACGGATCGAGCGCGCGGAGATCGGTTTTGCTCGAGGGAATGGACTGAGCAGGGAAGAGCGCCGATTTGTCTTGCAGGAAGAATTTGACGGTGGTGATGATGCGATTCTCTTTGGGATCGGCGAGCACCTCGACGGGCTCGAGACATTCAAAGCGACCGTTGATGAAATGCGGCGAGGCTTTTATACGCTCAAGGCGATCTCCGCGCGGAAGGCGACCGAATTTGGGCGTATTGACGAAAAGCGCGCCGCCTCCGACGACAAGTCCGAGCGCTCCAAGCCCGCCGAGTATAAACGATCTTCTGTCCAAAAAAATCCCTCCGAGCGATATTATAATAAAAAACGGCGGCTGCCGCTTAAAAATTTTTTTGCCGCCGTCGTCGATCTTACTGATGATCGAAGTAGTTGATGCGCATCGCGCGCTTCACTCGAGCGAGCACCTCCGCCGCCTTGTTTTGAGCTTTGGTCGTGCCCGAGCGCAGCATCGACATCACCTCGTCCGGTCGATGCTCGTACATCTTTCGACGCCGACGGATCGGCTCAAGCGTCTCGTTGAGCACCTCGAGCAGGTATCGTTTGACCTTCACATCGCCGAGCCCGCCGCGCTGATAATGCTCCTTCATCTCCTTGACCGTCGCCGCATCCGAGCAGAACGCGTCAAGGTAGGTGAACACCACATTGCCCTCGACGTGCCCCGGGTCGTTGACGTGAATGTGCGTCGGATCGGTATACATCGTCTGCACCTTTTGCGCGACCACATCAGCCTCGTCGCTGAGATAAATGGCGTTGCCGAGCGTCTTGCTCATCTTCGCCTTGCCGTCAAGCCCGGGCAATCGCTTGCACACTTCGCTCGACGGAAGAAGAATGTCCGGCTCGACGAGGATCGATTGCCCGCCGCCGTAAGTGTCATTGAACTTGCGAACGATCTCGCGGGTCTGCTCGAGCATGGGCGTTTGATCTTCGCCGACGGGGACGGTCGTCGCATCGAATGCGGTGATGTCCGCCGCCTGGCTGACGGGATAACACAAAAACCCTGCGGGGATGCTCGTCTCGAAACCTTTCTGCGCGATCTCGGTCTTGACGGTCGGATTGCGCTCGAGCCGCGACACCGTCACCAGATTCATGTAATACGACGTGAGCTCGAACAGTTGAGGCAGTTGCGATTGAATGAAGATCGTCGAGCGTTGCGGATCGAGTCCCACGCCAAGGTAATCGAGCGCGACCTCAAAAATGTTCTCGCGAACGGCGGCGGGAGTGCCCGCGTGATCCGTCAGCGCCTGCGCGTCGGCAATCATGATGTAAATCTCATCATAGTCGCCGGAGTTTTGCAGGCGGACGCGCTCGCGCAAACTGCCGACATAATGTCCCAAATGAAGTTTACCCGTCGGGCGATCGCCCGTCAAAATTATTTTCTTCGCCATAATAGCTCCTTATCCGAAATAATCTTCAATGCCGTCGAGAATGCCCTGCGCCGCTTTTTGAATGCCCTCTTTCGAGTTGAGCAGCTTCTCCTCGTCGGGATTCGAGATGAACGCCAGCTCGACCAGCGTCGCCGGCATGTCCGTGTTGCGAACGACGTAGAAATTGCACGGCTGAGTCCCGCGGCTCGGCGTCTTGATCTGCTCGATCAGCGCCGTCCTGATCAAATCCGCCAACCGTCGAGAGTTCGACGAGCCGAGCGAATAATAATATCCCGTCGTGCCGCGCGCGTTCGGATTAGTAAAGCTGTCGGCGTGTATCGAGATGAATATGTCGACCTCCGCTTCGTTGGCGACCTCGCATCGCGCCTTCAACTCCTCGACCGCCGTCGCCGCTTTGCCCTTCGGCGATACCTCCACGTCCTCGCGCCGCGTCATGATGACTTCCGCGCCTTCGTCCTTGAGCATTTTCTCGAGCACCAACGCCACGCGGAGCGTCACGGTTTTTTCCATCACGCCCGTTGGTCCGATCGCGCCCGAATCGTTGCCGCCATGCCCCGGATCGATCGCAATCTTCCTGCCGCTGAGATCCGTCACGCGCTGCAACCGACGGTTGAGCTCCTCCTCCGAATACGGTCCGTCGCTGTCGTCCGGCTCAAGCTCTTTTTCCGCAGACTTGTCCTTATTCTTATCCTTCTTGTTCTTGTTTTTGTCGCGCTTCTCTTGAGCCTTGCGCTCCTTCTCGCGCTCCTTTTCGAGACGCTCCTGCTCTTTTTCGCGCTCCCGCTCGAGACGCTCCTGCTCCTTCGCCCGTTCTTTTTCAAGACGCTCTTGCTCTTTGCGCTCGCGCTTTTCGCGCCGCTCCCGTTCTTTGCGTTCGCGCTCAAGCTCCTTTTCGCGCTCTTTTTCGTTCAATTCCTGCGGAAGCCGAAACGGTTCGTCGACTTCAATCGTCGGCTCCTCGGTCGTCGGTTCCTCAAACGGTCGGTCAACCGTCGACTCATCGATCGGAGCGTCGCGCGTCGGCTTGTCGAACCAAGGCGGATCGTTCGTTGACGGCGATTCACTCGGCTTGACCGGCTCGGGAGTCGCCGTGCCGAGATCGATCACCAACCGTCGACCTGCCGCACCGCCCTCAAGCTCAAAAATATTACTCTCCGCCGAAGTGTTGATCACAATCCGAACGGTCTTATCGTCGAACTGACCGACGCGGAGCGATGAGGCAACGCTCGAATCGATATCGACCGCTTTCCTCACGCTGCTGTTGAGCCACGCATCTTGAATGTCGATGACCATCCGCGCGGGATTGTCGAGATGCATCACCTTATACTCCACGCTTTTGGTGATGTCCAAGACGACGCGAACGGTGCCGCGCCCTTGCGAGTAGCGCACGTCGCTTATCTGCGCCATGCCGCTCATGCGCTCGGCGAAGGATTTTTTATCGGATTTGTCGTCGTCCTTTGCCGCCGACGCCGTCCCCACTGCCGTCAACATCATCAAAAAAATAAAGAGGGCTGACAGCACTCTCTTTACCATCAAACTCCCCCTTCATTTTATCTCGACTCGCGAAAGTTTTCAGAGCATGTTGCGCAAAAACGCGCGCGTGCGCTCCTCCTTCGGATTGTTGAAGAACTCCTGCGGCTCGTTCTCCTCGACGATGACGCCGCCCGCCATGAATATCACGCGGCTCGACGCCTCCCGCGCGAACGCCATTTCGTGTGTGACGACCACCATCGTCATATGCTCTTCGGCAAGTTCGCGCATCGTTTTCAAAACTTCGCCCGTCAGTTCCGGATCGAGCGCGCTCGTCGGCTCGTCGAACAACATTATGTCCGGTTGCATCGCCAGCGCCCGGGCGATCGCCACCCGCTGTTGTTGTCCGCCCGATAATCGCGCGGGATAACTGTCTTGTCGATCGGCAAGCCCGACCTTCTTCAGCAGATCGACGGCGATCGCGACCGCCTCGTCTCTCGACAGACCCTTGACGTACGTCGGCGCCTCGATCAGATTTTCGAGCACGGTCATATGCGGAAATAAATTGAACTGCTGAAACACCATGCCCGTCGCCGCAAGAATTTCGTGCTGCGTTTTCTCGTCGACGTAGACGCCGTCCTCGACCAGGCGCCGCCCTTTGATATCGATTGTGCCCTTGTCGATCGTCTCGAGATGGTTGATGCAACGGAGCATCGTCGATTTGCCCGAGCCCGAAGGTCCCAGCACGGCAAGCACTTCGCCCTTGTCGACGACCAGATCGATCCCGCGCAAGACCTGATTGTCGCCGAACGCCTTATGGATGTTGGTCAGCTCAAGCATCGTACTTGCCATAATACGCCTCCAATCGCTTGAATCCCCACGTCAGCACCGCCGTCATCGCCAGATAGAACGCGCCGGCGATTATGAACGGCGTCATATCGAACTCGCGTTGGACGATCGTGCGCGCCACCCTCAACAGATCGTTCATCGCCAATATGTATATCAGCGACGTGTCCTTGACCAGGTTGATCGTCTCGTTGGAGATTGGCGGCAGGACGATTCGCAGCACTTGAGGAAAAACGATGCGCTTTATCGTGTGCCAATGCGGCAGCCCGAGCACTCGAGCGGCTTCGAATTGTCCGCGTGGGATTGCTTGTATGCCGGCTCGAAAAATTTCCGCGAAGTAGGCGGCGTAGTTGAGAGTGAAAGCCAAAAGCGCGGCGGCGATATCCGGCAGCATCAGCCCGACCATCGGCAGCGCGAAGTAGACGAACAACAGTTGGAGCATCAGCGGCGTGCCGCGCATGATCCAGACGTAGAACTCCATCAGATATCGGAGCGGTCTGATCGAGGAGAGTCGCCCGAGCGCGGCAAGCCCTCCGAGCGGCAGCGATAACGCCAACGTGATCACAAAGATTTCGAGTGTAACGGCGGCGCCTTGCATTATCAGCAGCGCCATGTCAAAGAGTTTTTCCAATGAATTACAACTCCCTAACTCCCATCAAAAATGACGTCGGTGTTGGCGGAATCCTTTCCGCTGATAATCTCGGATTATTTCTTCGCCTTGATGAGATCGGCGCCGAACCATTGCTCGGAAATTTTCTTCGCCGTGCCGTCTTTGACCATGTCATCGAACGCCTTCTGCACCTCGTCGCGCAAGCCGGTATCGTCTTTGCGGAAGGCAATCCCGAATTGACTCGTCGGACCGACCATCACATCAAGCGCATCAATCTTATCGGGATGCTTGCTCATATAATAGCGCCCGACGATCTCGTCGCAAACGATCGCGTCAAGCCGCTCGTTCTCGAGATCCATGAACGCGCTGATGTAATCGCCGTAAGTCTTCAATTCCTTCAGGCTCGCCGTCAGCTCCGGTTTCGACGCAAAATAATCCTCCGCCGTCGACGCCGCTTGCGTGCCGACCGTCAAATTCGCAAGGTCCGCTTCCTCGGCGATCATGCTCGGCTCCTCGCTCTTGCGAACGAAAATGATCTGCCGATTGTCCATGTACGGATCGGAGAAGAGCATATTCTCTTGCCGCTCGGGTGTGATGTCGAGTCCGTTCCAAAGAATGTCAACGCGCCCGCTCTTGAGCTCGGCCTCCTTCGACGCCCAATCGATCCCTTTGAACTCGACCGGACGACCCAGGCGCGACGCCGCTTCCTTCGCAAGATCGACGTCGAAGCCGACGATTTGATTGTTCTCGTCTTTGAAGCCCATCGGCGGATATTCGTCGTCGAGCCCGACGACAATCTTTTTCGCCGCCTCGTCCTTGGGAGCATCCGCCGCCGGTTGATCGCCGCCGCCTCCGCAGCCGGTGAAAATCGTGCACGCCGCGAGCATCGCCGCCATCAACATCTTCTTCAATTTCATCGAGAATCTCTCCTTCTCAAAAATCGTTGAAACAAAAAAAACAACGATGTGATTATAATTGATTGCAAAACGGTTTGCAAGGTTAATCTTGACAATCGAAAAGCGGTTAGTGTACAATGCTACAGTATTTTTGTAAGGTCAATCGAGGGAGGTGTCAGTGCATGGCAGCACCGAAAAGAAAATTGTCGAAATCCCGCCGCGATCGTCGTCGCGCCAATTGGAAATTGGAAGTTCCGCATTACGTCAAATGCCCCAGATGCCGCGAGCCGAAACTTCCTCATCATGTGTGCCTCGAGTGCGGTTATTATAACGGTAGAGAAGTTATCGAGACTGCATAACAACGAGCGAAAAAATTTTTTTGGGCAGGCACGGTTGGTCGACCTGCTCATTTTTTGTGTAGGGAGCGGAGTCAATGAAAATTGCAGTCGACGCAATGGGCGGCGATCACGCGCCTGAGGAAATCGTCAAGGGCGCGCTCGAGGCGGCGCAAAAATTTCCGTGCGAGATTGTATTGGTCGGCGATCAAGATCGGATCAGGGAATGTCTCGATCGACCGTCGGAAAAAATTTCGATCAAGCACGCGACGGAAGTGATCGAGATGGGCGAGCACCCGTCGGAGGCGGTTCGAACGAAGAAAGATTCTTCGATCGTGGTGGCGACGGAGCTTATAAAGAGCGGCGAGTGCGACGCGGTGTTGTCGGCGGGCAATACCGGAGCGGCGGCGGCGGCGGCTCAATTGATCCTGCGTCGGATTCAAGGCATCGGTCGACCGGCGATCGCCACTCCTATTCCCACTCCGCGCGGAGTGACGTTGATGCTCGACAGCGGCGCCAACGTCGACAGCAAGCCCGAGCATCTGGTGCAGAGCGGGATGATGGCTTCGGTTTACGTCGAGCACGTCTTCGGCAAGAGCAATCCGACGGTCGGGCTGTTGAATATCGGCGAGGAGGATTCCAAAGGCAATGAGCAGGTTCGCGCGGCTTATCAACTGTTGAAGGGCATGACGACGCTCAATTTTATCGGCAACGTCGAGGGGCGCGACATTCCCGCCGGCAAGGTCGATGTGGTGATCTGCGACGGCTTTGTCGGCAACGTCGTCCTGAAATTCGCCGAGGGGCTTGCGAAAATGATCATGGGCTTGATCAAAGAGGCGATCGTCGAGGGCGGTGTGACGGCGAAGGTCGGCGCGCTCCTTTTGACTCCGACGTTGAAACAGCTCGGCAAGCGGCTCGACGCAAGCGAATACGGCGGCGCGCCGCTTTTGGGCGTCAACGGCTGCTGCGTGATAAGCCACGGCTCGTCGAACGCCAAGGCGATCTGCAGTGCCATCGGCGCCTCGTGCGATTACGTCAACAGCAATGTGCTCGGGCATATCAAGGCGGCGCTCGAAAAAGCAATCATTGACAATTCAAGCCTTTGACTGTAAAATTTCCGAAAAGCAGTTGAGGCTGTGAAATTCAGAGGGGGAGACTGATTAGATGTTTGAGAATAACGCCGTCTGCAAGCTGCTCGGGATCAAGTATCCGATATTCCAAGGCGGCATGGCGTGGATAGGAACGGCGGAATTGGCGTCGGCGGTATCGAACGCGGGCGGTCTCGGTCTGATAGGCGCGGGGCATATGCCGCCGGATGTCCTTCGCAAGGAAATTCAAAAGTGCAAGGGTTGGACGGAAAAACCGTTCGGCGTCAACATCATGCTGATGTCGCCGTTCGTCAAAGAAGTGATGCAAGTCGTGGTCGACGAGCGGGTTCCTGTGGTGACGACGGGCGCGGGCAATCCGGGCGAATACATGCCGGCGCTCAAAGAGATCGGCACGAAAGTTATCCCGGTGATCGCGTCGGTGGCGTTGGCGCGACGGCTTGTCAAGGGCGGCGCGGACGCGGTAATCGCCGAGGGGCTCGAGAGCGGCGGTCACATCGGAGAGATCGCGACGATGCCGTTGATCCCGCAAGCGGTTGATGCGATCGACGTGCCGGTGATCGCGGCGGGCGGCATCGGCGACTCGAGAGGAATGGCGGCGGCGTTCGCGCTGGGCGCAAGCGGCGTGCAGATGGGGACGCGCTTCGTCCTGTCCGAAGAGTGCATCGCGCACCCCAATTATAAGAATATGGTGCTCAAGGCGAAGGATCGCTCGACGGTGGTCACGGGGCGGACGCTGGGGCATCCCGCGCGGGTGCTGGCAAATAAATTGACGCGGACATATCTCGAGATGGAAGCCAACGGCGCCTCGACGGAGGAGCTTGAGCAATTGGGCGTCGGGAGTCTGCACAAGGCGACGCATCTCGGTGATGTCGAGAACGGCTCGGTGATGATCGGACAAATCTCGGGCATGCTCGACGATATCAAGCCCGTCAAACAGATTATCGAAGACATGGTCAACGGGCTGCCGGCGGTTCTTGAGAGCATGCGCGGCAAGATGGGGGGATCGCTTTGAAGAAGTTGGCGTTCATATGCCCCGGTCAGGGCGCTCAAGCGGTCGGCATGGGGCGCGATCTCTACGACAAATTTGATGTCGCGAAGAAACTTTTCGATAAGGCCGACGAGGCGCTCGGCTATTCGATCAAGGATATGTGTTTCGACGGTCCCGAGGGCGAGCTTCGCTTGACGGCGAATACTCAACCGGCGATCTTGGTTGTGAGCGTGATCGTCAGCGAAATTCTCAAATCCGAAGGCGTTGAGCCGTCGATTGCGGGCGGTCACAGTCTGGGCGAATACTCCGCGCTCGTCAGTGCGGGCGTGATCGATTTCAAAGATGCGGTCGTGCTCGTGCACAAGCGCGGTCAATTCATGCAGGAGGCGGTTCCCGTCGGTGAGGGCGCGATGGCGGCGATCATCGGGCTCGACGATCAAAAGATCATCGACGTGTGCGAGCGGATCACGCAATCGGGCGCGGTCGTCGAGGCGGTCAATTTCAATTGCCCGGGTCAAACGGTGATCGCGGGTCAAACGAAAGCAGTCGAGGACGCCGTCGAGCAGCTTAAGGAGCTGGGCGCAAAGCGGTCGGTGATCCTGCCGGTGAGCGCGCCGTTTCATAGTCGGCTGATGCAACCGGCGGCGGAGAAATTGGCGGTCGAGCTCGAGAAGGTAAAATTCAACGATGCGGCGTTCCCGATTGCCGCCAACGTCAACGGCAAGCTCGAGACGGATGCGGCGACGATCAAACAAAATCTGATCGAGCAGGCGGCGCATCCCGTCAAGTGGATCGAGTGCGTCAACGCGATGCGGGAGTTCGGAGCGGAGATTTTTGTGGAGGTCGGACCGGGCAAAACTTTGTGCGGTTTCAATCGGCGGATCGACCGCTCGATCGTCAGCCTCAACGTCGAGAACGTCGACAGCCTCAATCAGACGCTCGAGGAGCTCCGCAAATAAAACTGTAGACAACGAAAAATCTTTGTGATATATTTTCAACCGTTAAAAATTTGCGTGGGGATTGAGGTTTATGGCTTTGAACGGTAAGACGGCGCTGGTAACGGGCGCCTCGCGCGGGATCGGTCGTGCGGTTGCGATAAGACTTGCCGCCGAGGGCGCGCGCGTTGCGATCAATTTTGCCGGCAATCTCGAAAAGGCGCGCGAAGTTCAATCGATCATCGAAGGCAACGGCGGGCAGGCGATGCTCGTCCAATGCAATGTCGCCGATTTCAATGCCGTCGAGCAGATGATCAAGACGGTCGTCGGCGAGTGGCAGTCAATTGATGTGCTCGTCAACAACGCCGGCATCACGCGCGATAACCTTCTGCTGCGAATGAAGCCCGAGGACTTTGACGCCGTCATCGACACCAATCTCAAGGGCGTGTTCAATTGCACCAAGCTGGCGTCGAAGCTGATGATCAAGCAGCGGAGTGGTCGGATTATAAATATGTCGTCGGTCGTCGCGCTAAACGGCAACGGCGGTCAGGCGAATTACGCGGCGGCCAAGGCGGGCATCATCGGCTTTACCAAATCCGTCGCTCGTGAGCTCGCTCCGCGCGGAATCACCGTCAATGCAATCGCGCCCGGCTTTATCGACACCGATATGACCAGCGCAATGACCGACGACGCTCGGCAGGCGACAATCGAGCGCATCCCCCTCGGACGCGTCGGCTCCCCCGAAGATATCGCCAACGCCGTCGCGTTTCTTGCATCCGAGCAAGCATCCTACATTACCGGACAGATTATCGCCATCGACGGCGGGCTGTCCATGTAATTTAAAATCAAGCGAAGTGAAAGGAGGTGCTCCGGATTGTCCACGTTTGAAAAAGTCAAAGCGATTGTCGTCGACCAGCTCCAACAGGACGCCGATAATGTCACGCCCAATTCGACCTTCGTCGACGATCTCGGTGCCGATTCTCTCGACATTGTCGAGCTGATTATGAGATTCGAGGACGAGTTTGGCATTGAGATTCCCGACGAGAAAGCGGAGAAGATTAAGACCGTCAGCGACGTTGTCAAGTACATCGACGGCACCGCCAACGAGGACTGACACCGATTAGCATTCAAATAAAATCGCCGCTTAGCGCGGTTTTTTTTTAAGATTGAGGAGGAGAAGGTTGTTGAAACTTCCGGAGTTGAAAATCGGAGACAAGATCGCGAAACTGCCGATAGTGCAGGGAGGAATGGCGATTCGACTTTCGACGGCGCGGCTTGCGGCGGCGGTGGCGAATGAAGGCGGAATCGGACTAATCGCCGCCTCCGGAATGTCACACGACGAGCTCCGATATGAAATAAAATTGGCGCGGGCGCTGTCTAAGGGCGTAATCGGCATCAACATCATGGTGGCGGCGCGGGATTTTGCAGGCATCGTCAAGACGGCGATCCAAGAGAAAATCGATCTGATCGTGGCGGGCGCGGGCTTTTCGCGAGACGTGTTCGGCTACGGGAAGGATTCGGGCACGCCGATTGTGCCGATCGTGTCGTCGGTGAAGCTGGCGAAGATATCAGAGCGGCTGGGGGCGTCAGCGATCGTGGTCGAGGGCAAAGAGGCCGGCGGTCATTTGGGTACGGACATCTCGGTGCGCGATCTGATCGAGCCGATCCGCGCGGCGGTAAAAATTCCCGTGATAGCGGCGGGCGGCGTGCTGAGCGGTCGGGACATTCTCGAGATGCTCAAAAAGGGCGCGAACGGAGTGCAGATGGGCTCGCGATTTGCGGCGAGCGAGGAGTCGAACGCGGCGCCTTCGCTCAAGGAATATTATTTGAAGTCGAAGCCCGACGATATTGTGGTGATTCACAGCCCCGTCGGGCTGCCGGGGCGGGCGGTGCGAACGCCGTTCTCGAAACGGGTGATGGAGGGTAACGTCCCGCCGAAGACGTGCGACAACTGTCTGAAGGCGTGCAAGCATAATTTCTGCATCATTCGAGCGCTGATCCGAGCACAACAGGGCGATCTCGAGACGGGGCTGGTATTCACGGGCGAGTACATGCCGCGCATTCAAAAAATCCTGTCGGTCAAAGAGATATTCAAAAATTTGATGGCGGAAGTCGAAGAGGCGATGCACGGCGAGACGTTGCCGGCGGCGTCAAACTGAGATTGCGCTTACTGTTCCGCGCGGAGGCTCTGTTGTTTTGTGGGCGCCGCCGACGCTCCCACCCCCGAGCGCGGCGCCCAACCTTTGACAGCATGCCCACCCCGCGCCGGCGGCGCCCTCTTTTATGGCGGGCGGGCGGGAAAAAGTTTTTGGAAGGAGTTAATGCTTTGGAAAATCGAGTAGTAATCACCGGTCTGGGCGTCATCAGCCCGATCGGCATCGGCAAGGAAAATTTTTGGTCGGCGCTGATTGCCGGCAAGAGCGGCATCGGGCGCATCACGCGCTTCGACCCCGCCGAACATCCCTGTCAAATCGCCGGCGAGGTCAACGACTTCAATCCCGACGACTTCATTGACAAGAAAGAATCCAAGCGCATGGATCGCTACACTCAGATGGCGGTGGCAGCCGCGCACCTTGCCGTCGACGACGCCGCGCTCGACATGGATGCCGTCGATCGCAACCGCGTGGGCGTGTTTATCGGCGCCGGCATCGGCGGCATGGACACTCTCCACAATCAGTATCAACGGCTGTTCGAGAAGGGACCGACGCGCATCAGCCCGTTCTTCATCCCGATGATGATCGCCAATATGGCGGCGGGGCAAGTCGCGATCGACTTTAAAGTTCACGGTCCGTCGTCGTGCATCGTCACGGCTTGCGCGAGCGGCACCGACTGCATTGGAGATGCGCTTCGAGTCGTGCAGCGCGGCGACGCCGATATCATGATCGCGGGCGGCGCGGAGGCGGCGATCAGTCCCGCCGGCGTTGCGGGCTTCGCCACGATGAAGGCGCTGTGCTTCGACCACAACGACGATCCGACGCATGCTTCGCGACCGTTCGACAAAAACCGCTCCGGCTTCGTGATGGGCGAGGGCGCGGGGCTTGTCATTCTTGAAAATCTCGAGCATGCTCAACAGCGCGGCGCTCACATTTATGCCGAGCTTAGCGGCTACGCGCGGGTTGCCGACGCCTATCACATTACCAGCCCCGCTCCGCACGGCGAGTTCCAAGGGATGTGCATGCAGCGCGCGCTCGACGACGCCAACCTCACGCCCGAGTTGATCGATTACATCAACGCGCACGGCACCTCGACACATCTCAACGACGCTTGCGAGACGGAGGCGATCAAGACCGTTTTCGGCGATCACGCTTACAAGTTGGCGGTCTCGTCGATCAAGTCGATGACGGGGCATCTGCTCGGAGCGGCGGGCGGCATCGAGTGCATATCGACGGCGCTGACGATCGAGCGCGGCATCATTCCTCCGACGATCAATTACGAGACGCAGGACGAGGGGCTTGATCTCGATTACGTTCCCAATAAGGCGCGCGAGGCGAAAGTCGACAAGGCGCTGTCGAATTCGTTCGGATTCGGCGGGCAAAACGCGTGCATCGCGCTCGAGCGGTTTGTCGATTGAGGCGGTGAAGCAATGCCGATCGAAATTGGCGAAGAACGTCGGCGGCAGTTGCTCGACTTCGCGGAGGCGCTCGGCGTGCGATTCAAACATCTCGAGCTGCTCAATCAGGCGCTGACGCATTCTTCGTACACGAAACTCGAGGACGAGACGGCGCTCAACAATGAAAAGCTGGAATTTCTCGGCGACGCGGTGATCGAGCTGACGACGAGTTCTTATCTTTATAAGCGGTTCAAAAATATGTCGGAGGGCGAACTGACGAAGGCGCGCGCGGCGCTGGTATGTCAAGATTCGCTGTCGAAAATCGCGGAGGAGCTCGGATTCGGGCGGATGCTGATCGTCGGCTATTCGGAGGACAATCGGATCGGGCGTTCGCGACCGTCGACGCTCGAGGATGCGTTTGAAGCGTTCGTTGGCGCGCTGTATCTGGATCGCGGCTGGCTGGCGGCGAAAAAATTCGTGGAGGAAAAATTCAAGGCGGGTTTCGCACAAATCGAGCAGGGGCATCTGATTTCGGACTTCAAATCGCATCTGCAGGAGCTGATCCAAACTGAGCAGGGGCATAAGATCGAGTACATCGAGCTGAAGAATTACGGACCGGATCACAACAAGACGTTCGAGTGCGCGGTGAAGATCGACGGCAGGATTCGCGGCAAGGGCATCGGCAAGAGCAAAAAGATGGCGGAGCAGGCGGCGGCTCAACAGGCGCTGAAGAAATTGGAGCCGTCGCATGATTAAGGATTGGATAGCGACGGCGGATCGGTTTATCGACGACGGCGATCCGCGCGGCGCCCGTGCATGCGCGGATGAGATCTTGGCTCTCGAGCCGACATCGCTCGACGGCTTATCGATCCGCGCGGAGGCTGAGTTATATTTGGGCGCGCTCGACGAGGCTCAACGGTCGGCGGAAAAAGTTTTGGCGCTCGACGAGAATTTTTTGCGTGCGCGATTGGTGCTCGGAGGGATCGCGGCGGAGCGTTTTGAGCTCGACGTGGAGCTTCCGACACTCCGCTCCGTCGCCGACGATGCCCGCCGTCAAGCCGACAAAAATATTTTATTCAAGGCGCTGGCGTGGCTGTCGAACGGATTATATCTGGCGGGCGATCCCGAGGGCGCCGCCGATTGCCTTCTCGAGGCGAGCACATTAAAGCCCGCGCGCGCGGTTGAGCTCTACGGAAAATACTTGTTCTATCGAAATTACCGTCGAGCGCCGTCGCGCGAAACTTCGTCGAAGTATCAATCCTTCTTCGACGGCATCACTCCGCTCGAGCGTCCGATCGAGCGCCGCAAAAAAATTCGCGTCGGATATATTTCACCCGACTTCCGTCAGCACGCCGTTGCCAATTTCGTCGAGCCGTTCCTCAAAAAATTTGACGCCGATCGGTTTCAAGTGACGTGCTATCAGACGACAAAGGGCGATGCCGTTACGCGACGGCTCAAGAAAAATAAAATCCGTTGGCGCGCGCTGATCGATAAAAATCCGTTCGATTCCGCGCGGATGATCGCCGATGACGGCATCGACATTCTGATTGATTTGAGCGGTCACAGTCAAAATTCGTGCCTGCCGATCCTTGCTTATAAGCCTGCGCCGATTCAAATGACGGCGATCGGCTATGTGGCATCGACGGGGCTTGACGCGGTCGATTATTTTTTGAGCGACGAACATTGCGCGCCGCCCGCCGACGCCTTCACCGAAAAAATTGTTCGCATGCCCGATTGTCATCTGTGCTACGCGCCGACGGTCGTTCGGGCGATGCCTGATGTGATCGACAAGAGCCGCGCTCACATCACATTCGGCTCGTTCAACAACTTTGCGAAGGTCAGCGATCGAGTGCTCGAGACTTGGAAGAAAATCCTCGACGGCGTTGAAGGCGCGCGTTTGATCATCAAAGCAAAGACGTGCAGCATTCCCTCGGGTCGAACGATCGTCGAGCGACGGTTGAGCGATGTCGGGATCGAGCCCGCGCGGGTCGAGTTGCGCCCGTTCAGCCCCGATTATCTCGAGCAATACGCCGACATCGATATCGCGCTTGACACGTTCCCGTACAACGGCGGACTGACGACGTGCGAGGCGCTGTATATGGGCGTGCCGGTGATCGCGCTCGATGGACGCGGGCATGGCGATCGGATTGCGGCGTCGATCCTGCACTCCGCGCGGCGGGACGAACTGATCGCAGCGACGGAGGACGATTACATCAAAAAAGCCGTCGAGCTCGCCGTTGAGATCGATCGGCTTAAAGATTATCGAGCGACGCTCCGAAGGTCGACGGAGGAATCGCCGCTGATGGATCAAACAATCTACATGAAAAATTTCGAGGCGATCCTAAAAAATATTTTGTGAGGGCGAAAGCCCTTATTTTTTTAGATTTTGAATCGGTTGATTTCGCCTTGAAGTTCTTGCGCAAGGTCCGCCAACTTGCTGCTGGCCTCGGTCATTTCGTGCATCACCGTCGACTGTTCTTCCGCCGCCGCCGATACGCTTTGCGCCTCTTCCTCAGCCGCCTTGCTCAGCTCGCCGATTTCCTCCATCGAAACCTGGATCATCTGGCTCGCGTCGCTGACCACATCAATCCGACTGATCGACGCGGAGATGTTGACGCTCAATTTCTTGATCTGCTCGTCAATGCCCTCGAACGCCGTGCCCGTCTCGAGCACCGACGCCGCTCCTTCGCCCACGCTCTGATTGCCTTGGCGAATCGATTGCACCGCCTTCTCCGTATCTTCTTGAATGTGACCGATCAGCGTCGTTATCGATGAGGCCGCCTCTTGCGAAGCCGTTGCCAATTTCCGTACTTCGTCGGCGACGACTGCGAAGCCCCGACCGTGCTCGCCCGCGCGCGCCGCCTCGATCGCCGCGTTCAACGCCAACAGATTTGTTTGATCGGCGATCGCTCCGATCGTCTCGACGATTGAGCCGATCTCCTTCGACCGCGCGCCCAGCCCCTCGACCAGATCCGCCGAAGCGTGTACCTGCTGCTCGATCTCCTTGATCTGTTTGACCGCGTGATCCGATTTTTCGCGCCCGATCTCCGTTTTGTGTTCGCATTCCTCGATCGACGCCTTCATTTCCTCCGCCGCGTCGTGCAGCTCCGACATCTTTTGATGCATCTCGTCTATCAGCGCCTCGAGCGCCATCACCGTTTGCGACTGCTTTTCGGCGCCCTCGCTCAAGAGAACCGTGTTCTTCGCCGCCTCCTGCACCGAATCCGAAGCCTGTTGAGTGTTCGCCGTCAACTCCTCGCTCGCCGCCGAGACCGTCTCCGCGCCGCGCGCCACGTCCACCACCAAAGTTTTGAGCGCGTGCTTCATTTCGTTGGCGCCCTCGGCCAGCCGTCCGACTTCATCGGAGCGCGTCACCGGGAAATCCGCAATCCTCAAATCGCCGTGCGAAATTTTCTCCAGCCCCGCCGTCACGTCAGTCAACGGCGTGATCGCTCGACCGAGCGCAATCCATGCGATCGTGCCCAGCACGAGCAACACGCCCGCGATCGTCAGCACCATCTTCACAATGAAGTCGTGCGTGAGTCTGTCGAGCTCGTGCACCGATAAGCCCACGAACAACATCCCGATCACCTTGCCGCCGCGATCTTTGATCGGTTCGTAGGCGCTGTGATATTCCTCGCCGACCACATTCGCCACGCCGGTGTAGCTTTGACCTTTCGCAAGCACCTCCGCCGCGACTTCCTCCGAAACTTTCGATCCGACAGAGCGTTCGCCCGAAGAATTTTTGACAGTCGTCGCCACGCGCGTATCGTCCTTAAAAATCGTCACATGCCCGCCGCTCACCGCGCCCAGGTGGTCGACCACATCAACCGCGCCGTCCATTTTCTGATCGCCCTTGAATAAATTTCCGTCGCGAATCTCCCAATCGCCCGGGTAATGATAGTTGATGATCTCCAGCGCTGCCCGTACGTTTGACGCCGCCTTCGCTTGCAGCTCCGCGTTGAAGCCCGCCGCCGCGCTGAAATAATTCATCACGCCCATCACCACGCACACTGACACGATCAGTGCGTCGAGCGCCAGCATCGCCTTTATTCTCAAACTCATCGTCTATCACTCCTCAATGCAGATTTGGGATTTGCCAATCGATCGGCGCCTCGTCGTTGGCGATTAAAAATTCGTTGACTCTCGAGAACGGGCGGCTCCCGAAAAATCCGCGCGTCGCCGACAGCGGACTCGGATGCGCCGACTCGATTATCAAATGCTTGGGATTGTCGATCAACAATTTTTTCCGACGCGCGTAATTGCCCCACAAGATGAACGCGATCGGGCGCTCGCGCTCGTTGAGCAGCCGAATGATTTTATCGGTGAAATGCTCCCAGCCCTTACCCTGATGCGAATTGGCCAGATGCTCACGCACGGTCAGCACGGCATTCAACAGCAGCACACCCTGATCCGCCCACGGCTTGAGGCAACCGTTATCGGGAATGAAACAACCCAGATCGTTCTGCAGTTCTTTGAAGATGTTGACGAGCGAAGGCGGCGGCTCGACGCCGGGCTGCACGGAGAAACTCAGCCCGTGCGCCTGCCCGCGCTCGTGATAAGGATCTTGCCCGAGGATCACGACCTTCGTCGACTCGTACGACGTGTAGTGGAGTGCGTTGAAAATCGAATACATGTCGGGGAAAATCGTCCGCGACCGATATTCGCCGATCAAAAATTGCCGCAACTGTTGATAATAGGGCTCCTGCAATTCGGCGTCGAGGAACTGCGCCCAATCGTTTTTGAAAATCTGCATCGTTGCCTCCCGTAAGTTCTGTACTCGAAAGCTCCGCGCGGAGTGGTCTCGATCAGCGCAAAGTCGTCGCGAGCGTCGAGATCGATCAAGCGAACGTCGGCGTCGACGATCCGATCGACCATTGTCACATGCGCCTCGACCACATAAGGCAGCAGCTGTCGATAAATTTCTCCGCCGCCGATTACAAAAATGTTTTCGTCCGTCGACAACCGATCGAAAAGCTCATCAATGCCGCCGACCGTCTCAACGCCGTCAATCGGTCGATGCGTGATCACTATGTTCCTCCGACCGTCGAGCGGCGCGCCGATCGATTCAAACGTCCGCCGCCCCATCACGACTGTCGAGCCCAACGTCATCGATCGAAAGCGGCTCATATCCTCCTCGATCCCAAACAGCAATCGACCGTCAAGCCCCAATCCCCACCGTCGATCGACGCAAGCGATCAAACGTAGTCGAAAGTCGAGCGGACTGCCGTGCGTTCGGATGATTCCTCCCGATCCGCGCGGAGCCTCCGTCGATTCGATCACATCGCGCAACGGCACTTGGACGAAGGCGCGCTCGTTCATCAAAGGATGCGGCGCGGTCAATCGCTCCGTCGAGAGCGTCACGCCTTCGATCGAAAGAATGTCGAGATCGAGCGTTCGCGCTCCCCAATGCTCCGTCCGTACCCGCCCGAGCGCCGCCTCGATCGATTGCAACCGATCCAACAATTTTGTCGGCTCGAGCGACGTTTCGAGCAGTGCGACGGCGTTGATGTACGGCGGCTGGTCGACCACGCCCCAAGGTTCCGTTTCATAAAAAAAGGAAACGCTCAACAGCTCCGCGTCCGCCGTTTCGTGGATGAGTGTCAGCGCTTGACGCAGAGTATGTCGGCGTGCCCCGAGATTCGAGCCGAGCCCTATTAAACACCTCATATGATTCCTAATTCCTAATTCCTAATTGCCTTATATACCTGTCGGCTTGGAGCGCCGCGACGGTGCCGTCCGCCGCCGCAGTCGTCAGCTGCCGAAATTCCTTCTCGCGCACATCACCCGCCGCAAACACGCCCTCAAGATTCGTCCGACAATCCTCGCCCGCGATCACGAAGCCGCGCTCATTCAACTTGATTTGATCTCTGAACAGCTCCACGTTCGGCTCGACGCCCACGTTGACGAACAGCCCGTCGACCTCCAAAAGCCGCGAAGCCTCCGTCGAGCGATCGAGCAACTCAAGCTGCCGCAGTCTCGTATCGCCCAACAACTTGGCGATCTTGGTCTGCAGGATCACTTCGATCTTCGGATTGTCGAACAACTTCTGTTGCGACGACTCGTCCGCGCGCAGCTCCGAGCGATGGATCAGATAAACTTTCGCGCCGTACTTGGTCAAGAAAATCGCCGCATCGACCGCCGAGTTGCCTCCGCCCGCCACCGCAATAATTTTTCCTTGATACACATGCCCGTCGCAGACTTCGCAATAATGCACGCCGCGATTGGCAAAACGCGCCTCCTCCTGCAGCCCCAGCTTGCGACGATGCTGACCGGTAGCGAGGATCACCGCCTTCGCCCGATAACAATAGTTGGCGGTCTCGATCAATTTCTCCGTGCCGTCAAGCTCCACGCGCTCGATCTCGTCAAACTCGTCGACCTCCGCGCCGAAGGATTGAGCCTGCTGCATTACAACCGTCGATAACTTATTGCCGCCGATGTGAGCGATGCCGGGATAATTTTCGATGTTGGCGGCGGAAGAAATTTGCCCTCCGACGAGAGCGTTCTCGAGAATCAAAGTCTTGAGCTCGAGGCGCGCGGCGTAAAGCCCGGCAGTCAGACCGGCGATGCCCGCGCCGATGATCACAACGTCCTTCGCAATTTCTGTCTTACTCATAAAAATAATTTACACACCTCCCGCGCCGTGATTATATATTGCGCCGCGCACTTTGACAACCAAAAAATTTGCTTGACTTTTGACGGCGGGGCTGATATAAACATTGCGGTAAATGATCAAGGGGGTTTGATTATGAGCAAAATAGCGGTCGTTTTTTGGAGCGGCACGGGAAATACCGAGGCGATGGCGAACGCGATCGTCGAAGGGATCAAGACGACGGACGTGGAAGTCGATCTGATCCAGGTCGAGGATTTCAAGGCGGACGACATTGAAGGTTATGATGGCGTGATCTTCGGTTGCCCCGCGATGGGCGACGAGGTTCTCGAGGAAGATTCGTTTGAGCCGTTCTTCGCGGAGGCGGAGGCGAAGCTCAACGGCGTGCCGGTTGCATTGTTCGGCTCCTACGGTTGGGGCGGCGGCAAGTGGATGGAAGATTGGGTTGAGCGCACGAAGAACGCGGGCGCGAAACTCTTCTCCGATGGATTGATTGCCGAAAATGCTCCCGATGACGGCGTGCTCGAGGAGTGCAAACAGCTCGGAAGGGACTTTGCAAAGTCGCTCTGAGATATAAAAACGGTCGCTCCGTTCCGATGTTTTTTTGGGACGGAGCTTTTTTCGACTATAGGATCGGGATTATTTATGGCAGAAATTTTGATAGAGGGCGACGGTCTCCGATTGCTCCGCGCGGAGCCGAGCGATCTCGAATACATTTTGGGGCTGCAGAGCGACGAGGAGAATGCGCCGTTTATCCTGCCGTTCGAGCGGGAGCGTTGGATTGAAATTCTCGACGGTCGGGCGCAACCGAAGTTGGCGATGATCCTCGAGACAAGCGACGGCGAGCGCGGCGGATATCTTTTGCTCGATCACTTTGACGAGATATCAATGTATCTGTGGCACTTGGTGATCGGTCGAAAGGGACGCGGCTTCGGGCATGGGGCGTTGCGTCTGCTGAAACGGCTGGTGTTCGATGTGTTTAAGCGGCATCGACTGTGGATCGATTGCGAGACGACCAATGAGCGCGCGCTTCGGCTTTACGATTCGGAGGGTTTTCGACGCGAGGGGCTGTTTCGAGAGTCGGTGATCATCGACGGCGAATATAAGGATTTGGTGATCTTCGCGATGTTGCGTCGAGAGTACGGGGAGGCAAATTCATGATGAAAAAATTTTTGTTGGCGCTGATGATGTTGGCGGTGTTGCTGTTATCGACTGTCGGCTCGACGGAGGCGGCCAAGGATGAGGGCGTCGAATACGTTAGCGAGGAATATCATTACAGCATAATGTGTCCGAGCGCGCCGCGGGTGTTGCCGGCTCGAGTGATGTACGACGACGCGTCGAAGCAGGGCGAGCTGTTGGTGTTCGAGAGCGACGGCTTTGACGTCAAGAGCGGTTGGGTGATAATGTTTGACGCTTTCGACACGACGATGGTGCCGAATTTCAACAAGGACTCGAAAAAATTTATTGGGCAGTACATCGACGCGAAGAAGGCGAATGAGGGCTTTGACAGCTTTGAGGTAATCGAGGTGACGAAGGGCAACAAGGGCGTGCTCGGGATCACGGCGAAGGAGATCGAGATCGACGAGGACGGCGACGGCACGATCGACGGCGTGGCGATCGCGGATCGGCAAGAGGCTGTGGTGTTCTTCCGCACGACGCTCGGGCGCTGCACTTCGATCACGTTGCTCGACAGCGATGTGAGCGAGCCGTCGATTGAAAAATTCCGCGCGGCGCTGTCGACCTTCAAAGAAGTCGAGCCGAACGACAAGAAAGATTCCAAGTCCAAAAAGGACAAGAAAAAATAAAGAGGAGGCTTTACAATGCTAACCAAAATCAGCTACGGTCTGTACGTGCTCAGCGTGAGCGGCGAGCACGACAACGCCTGCATCACGAACACGCTGACGCAGGTTACCGACGACCCTGTGCTTGTGACGATTGCGGTCAACAAGAGGAATTACACCAACGAAATCCTCACTAAGACCGGCAACTTTACGGCGTCGGTCATCAGCGAGGCGGCGTCGTTCGATCTCTTTAAGAGGTTCGGATTCCAGAGCGGTCGGACGGTGGACAAGTTTGCGGGCTTCAGCGCGGTCAAACGGACGAAGAACGGCACGTTTGCGATCACCGAGGGCACGGTCGGCTATATCAGCGGCAAGGTTCGGGAGATTTTCGATGCGGGGACGCATTCGATCTTCCTTGCGGACGTGGTCGAGACGGAGAAACTGTCGGATGTGGGACCGGCGACGTACGCCTACTATCACGCGCACATTAAACCGAAACCGAAAGCGGTCGGCGCGACGGCGGCGGGCAAAACGATCTGGCGCTGCACGATTTGCGGCTACGAGTATGTCGGCGACGAGCTGCCGGCGGGCTTCTTCTGTCCGATCTGCAAACATTCGGCGGCGAGTTTCGAGAAAGTTGAAGTCAAAGCGGACGAAGGCGCGCCCGGCAAGATCGAGTTCAAGGGTTCCAAGACGGAGAAAAATTTATGGGAGGCATTTGCCGGCGAGAGTCAGGCGCGCAATAAATATACGTATTACGCATCGATGGCGAAGAAGGACGGCTTTGAGCAGATCGCGGAGCTGTTTTTGAAGACGGCGGATAACGAGAAGGAGCATGCCAAGCTCTGGTTCAAGGCGCTGAATGAGCTGGGCGACACTCCGACGAATTTGTTGCATGCGGCGGACGGCGAGCACGAGGAGTGGACGGAGATGTATCCGCGCATGGCAGCCGAGGCGGAGGAGGAAGGCTTCCTCGCTCTGGCCGAGCAGTTCCGTGGCGTGGCGGCGATCGAGAAGCGCCATGAGGAGCGCTATCGTAAACTGCTCAAGAGCGTCGAGGCGAAGGCATTTTTCGAGAAGGCGGGCATATCGACGTGGGAGTGCCGCAATTGCGGTCACATCTACGTCGGTAAAGCGGCGCCGGACGTTTGCCCCGTCTGCAAGCATCCGAAGGCATATTTCGAGCTCATCGCGCAGAACTACTGAGCATTTCATCATCGGTCGATAAACTGAAAAGCACTCGGCATCGATACTTTCATCGGTGCCAAGTGCTTTTTTATTGTCTCAATCGAGAGTCATGCCGACTGCTTCCAACTTTGCTTGGATAACCGCCTCATCGTTCTTGTAGAAAACGTCAGCTTGACGGCTGTCCATCTCTTTGAACAGCTCCTCGACCTTGTGTTTAGTGATCTCGTGGAAATCCGGCGTCCAATCCTCGAGATAGTATTTGTGCCTATTGATTAACCCGAGAGGGAGCTTATTTCGTTGCTTTTTCGACAACCACGGATACAATTCCGGTCGCCTGAAGAAAATGTCTTGAATCTGACGATTCGCGTGTTTGTAGTACAGAAAATGTATGCAATAAAATTGGTATATCTCCTGCATGTCGACGGGTTTATCCGCCAACTCAGGCAACTTAAAAATAAGTTCATCGAACTCTTCAGGCGTTCGCGGATTGTGACAAAAGTCGAAGGCGACGTGCGGATTGTTGCCGGCGTTGATGACTTGGATGCCGAGCGCCGGATATTCATGTCCGAGCGTTCCGTAAATCGTAAAAGCAAACTTCACGCCTTCCTCCTTCAACTGTTTAGGCGGAGTCATAGCCGGAATCATTTTGATCCGCGGATAGTGCTTAACGAAGTCTGCATGGAGTTGCACATCATTCGGGAAATACGCCGGATGCGGTTTAAGGTACCAATCGTAATCGGTTCGATTGGAAAGTTCTCCGAGATGAACCAGCCACTCCATAAAGCAACCGAAGACCGACCAGCCGCAATGTATATCGTCAGACAACGAATGAGGGCAGATCACCAACTTGATTTTGTCATTCTGCTCTAAAACTCTGTCGCCGGACTCCACCGAGTATATCGAGGTTTTCATATAGGGGATATCTTTGGTGTTGCCTTGTAATCTTGCGTGTAGACTTCTCCGTGCCCACTCAAGTCCGATTTCTTGTTCTTTCGGTGAGAGTTGTTGGAAAAAATCTTTGTAGTAACCAAAATGCCTGTTATTCGGGTGCCCCACATCTAACTTGACAGCCGGTCCGAAGTACGAGAGCGCATAAGTCGGAATCCCTTTCGAGACAGCGATATCCCTCATTGGTCCTTCCCGACAAACGCCGTCGAACAAAACAATGGCTTTTATGTCGTCATGCCATTGAAAATACTCCAACATAAAAACGATGCGCCGACAAATGCGACGTACAATCCGTACAAAATCCGGTGAGGATTTCATGTCGACGGAAGGAACAAAAAATCTGCAATAATCACGGATGATCGCATTGCCGAGCGGGATACCGTCAACCTTAATGTTCTGCAGGTCGTGCCAATTATTCACGGTTGACATTATCTCATCGAACAGTTTTTTTGCGTCTCTCGTCTGTTGTCGATTACACGCCACATCGAAAATGCCGTTCGCATTGAACGAGCGCGAAATGTCGCGAGATGTTCTATGCTTATACATAAGATCGCGTTGAACCGAATGTCCGCGCAGATAGCAATTGATCTCGGCATTGTACTTCTTAGCCAAGTAATTGCCCACATAAGCGTACGGCACGCTCTTGCCGGCTTCAAACCAATGCTTACTGTCCTCGAAGGGAACCAAAATCTTGTTGACGGACTCGATTTTTTCAGATGACCATACGCTTTCGTTGTGCTTGATGAACTTCGAAATCAACTCCGTTCGGGGATAACCCTGCTCCCAGAAAAACAACTCCGCGCCGAGTTTCAGCCCTTTGGCTTCCAACAAATCGACGAGCTCAACCCAATACTTGCGACTCAAAACAAAGATCGGCTCATCTTTTCGAACCGAAACGAGCGCATCGAGGTCCTTGATGTCCTCACCTATTTTCGGATCAATCGGAGGCATACACTCAAAATGACCGGTAACATATTGCAGGTTTGCGACGTATTTTATGTCCAAATCACTCTTAAACGATTGAACAAAATCATCGCCCTCGCCGCCAGTTGCATACACGATCACTGCCCGTTTGGCAAAACGCGACACGATCTCATTCGGGTACAAACAGAAGTCCAACGAGACGCGCATATAATCAAAGTTTTTCATAACAAACACCTCAACCAACAAGACATACACAAAGCACGGATGTTATATCTTTCATTGTCTCAATCGAGCGTCATACCGACTGCTTCCAACTTTGCTTGGATAACCGCCTCATCGTTCTTGTAGAAAACGTCAGCTTGACGGCTGTCCATCTCTTTGAACAGCTCCTCGATCTTATGTTTGGTGATCTCATGGAAATCTGGCGTCCACTCTTCGAGATAAGTTCTGTGCTTGTTAATACCGAATAAGGAATCAATACTTTTCTGGTCGACTCGATCTTCTCCGACTTCCAAATTTTCTCGTTGTGCTCTATGAATTTCGAGATCAGCTTTGTTCGCGGATACCCCTGCTCCCAAAAAAATATATCCTTGCCGAGCTCGAGCCCTTTGCTTTCTAATTTCGCAACGAGTTCAACCCAACGCTTATGACTCTGAACGATGATCGGCTCGCCTCTGCGCATCGATACAAGCTGATCAAGGTCTTTTATAATCTTTTTCCTGATGGTTATCGGAGGATCGCAATCGAAACGACCGGAGGTATATTTCAAGTTGGCGACGTACTCTACGTCAACGAAAAAATCTTTGAACGCTTGAACAAACTTATCGCCCTCACCGTCGGTGGCATACACGATAACGTACTGACCGACGAAACGCGATATAATATCCGTCGAATACAGGCAGAAATCCAACGGATCCCTCATATAGTCGAACTTCCTCGACCCGATAAACAACATAACAGAATACCTCCAATGGCACAACCTTTAATAAGATTGCATTTTAACGCATCTGCCGATTTTGGTCAAGGAATTTATTTCAATTGGAGCGGCAGCCCGCAGGCGCATAAAAATACTTCGTCTGCCGCCGCCGCCAACGATTGATTGATCAGCCCCTGCCGATCGCGGAACTCTCGAGCCAACGGATTATCGGGAACGATTCCTCCGCCGACCTCGTTGGTCACCACGATCGATTGCCCCGAAAAATTTCTCAGCGACTCGATCAACAATCGGAAGTACTCGTCGATCGAGCGCTCCGACGGTCGAAACATAAAATTCGACAGATATACCGTCACGCAATCAAATAATATACAATCCGCGCGGAGCCTGTCGATCACATCGTGAGCATCGAACGGCGCCTCGATCGTCGTCCAAGCGGTCGGTCGCCGAGCCCGATGTCGCTTGATCCGATCGCGCATCTCATCATCAAACGCTTGCGCCGTCGCTATATATACCACTCGATCAAACTCGGCGGCAAGTTTCTCCGCAAATGCGGACTTGCCGCTTCGCGCCCCGCCCGTCACCAATATCATTATCGCATCACTCCACAAAATAATTGTTGTCAATTATTGATCGCCGTCGAATAAATTTCAATCGGCGGCAGGATTTTTTATTGCGCGCGTTTAATTAGCACAAGTAATTTCAAGCGTATGAAGGAGTGATTATGCAATGAGAGAGTTGGACGTAAGCGAGATCACCGCCAACGTTGCCGAAATGTGCAAGGAAGCGGCGTACTACCTGCCGAATGATGTCTATGAAGGGCTCAAGCGCGGGCGCGCTACCGAAAAGTCCGAAGTCGGCAAAATCGTGCTCGATCAGATCATCAAGAACGCCGAGATCGCGCGCGCCGAGGATCGTCCTTACTGTCAGGACACCGGCATGACGATCGTCTTCGTCAAGGTCGGGCAGGACGTTCACTTCGTCGGCGGCAATTTCGTCGACGCCATCAACGCCGGTATCGCCAAGGGCTATACCGAGGGCTATCTGCGCAAGTCCGTCGTCAGCGAGCCGCTTTTCAACCGCGTCAACACAAAAAACAATACGCCTGGCGTCATTTATACGGAAATCGTCCCGGGCGACAAGGTTGACATCACCATCGCCCCGAAGGGCTTCGGCTCCGAGAATAAGTCGGGCGTAAAGATGCTCGTCCCCGCCGACGGCGTTCGCGGCGTCAAAAAAGCCGTTATGGAAATTATCCTCCACGCCAGCATGAATCCCTGTCCTCCTATGGTCGTGGGCGTCGGGATCGGAGGTACGATGGATCGCGCGGCTCTGCTGTCGAAGAAGGCTTTGACTCGTTCGATCGACGATCGCAATCCCATGCCCGAGTATGCAAAACTCGAGGAAGAACTGCTCGAGCTTATCAATTCGACGGGAATTGGACCGCAACTCGGCGGAACGACTTCGGCTTTGGCGGTCAACGTCGAGTGGGAGCCGACTCATATCGCGGGGCTCCCTGTCGCCGTGACGATCTGCTGCCACGCGATGCGGCACGCTCACAGAGTACTTTGATCGATCGAAAGGACGGGTGATAGAGATGGCAGAAAGCATTCGGTTGACGACGCCGCTTACGGAGGAGCAGTCGAGAAAACTCCGCGCGGGTGACAGCGTGCTCATTACCGGCACGATCTACAGCGCGCGCGACGCGGCTCATAAGGCAATGACGGAGGCGCTCGCTCGCGGCGAAAAACTTCCGCTCGATTGGCATAACCAGATCGTTTATTATTTGGGACCGACTCCGGCCAAGCCCGGCGATCCGATCGGTTCGTGCGGTCCGACCACAAGCGGCAGGATGGATGCCTATACCCCCACGATGCTCGATCAAGGAATCAAGGGGATGATTGGCAAAGGCTCTCGCTCGAAAGAGGTCGTCGAGTCGATGAAGAAGAACGGCGCGACGTACTTTGCGGCGGTCGGAGGAGCGGCGGCGCTGATTGCCAAGTCGGTCAAGAAATATACAGTGCTGGCTTATCCCGAACTCGGACCGGAGGCGGTGGCGGCGCTCGAGGTTGAGGACTTCCCCGCGATCGTCGTGATCGACAGCGAAGGCAATAATTTCTACGACATCGGTCAGAAACCGTTTAAGCACTTCGATATCAATTCAATCTAAAAATTTTTCCCACCCGCCCACCCATATGCGCCCTGCGGGCGCCCGGCTCACGGGGGTTGCTGCCCATGCTCGGAACGAAGGGCGCCGACGACGCAGGGTGGGAACCACGTACTCTGTCGGGCGCCTACCACTATGGGCGGGCGCGTCGGTGGCGCCCCAATATACATTCTTCATGCAGTGGGCGAATGTGATCAAAAAAAGAGAAGCGCGCCTCTCGCCGCCGGCGCTTTTAAATAAATAGGGCGGGCAAAAATATTTTTTTTAATAAAGAAGGAGGCGACTTTGTTGCACACCACATTCTATTTGCGGAGGCTGCACTCCCTGTGCGGACTGTTCGTCCTCGGACTGGTGCTTTTCGAGCACATCTTTACCAACTCGATGGCAATCTTCGGTCCGGAGGCTCTCAACGGCGCACTCGCGATGATGGAGCTCATCCCAAAACCCATTTTCCTCGGGCTCGAGATCGGCGGCATCGCCATCCCGCTCCTCTTCCACGGTCTCTACGGCATTTATATTGCTCTGCAAGCCAACAACAATCCCCGTCGGTTCCCCTACATTCGTAACTGGAATTTTACCCTGCAGCGCTGGACGGCGTGGTTCCTCGTCGTATTTCTCATCTGGCACGTCGGCTATCTCCGTCTCTATACCAAGGGCGTGACCGGCACGCCCATCTCCTTCGAGCTCCTGCAGAATTATTTCCAAAATCCCGTCGTGGTCGTGCTCTACGTTCTCGGCATGTTCGCCGCGATCTTCCACTTCTGCAACGGCATCACAACCTTCTGCATGACGTGGGGCATCACTAAAGGACCGCGCGCTCAAAACGTCATCAGCGTCATCAGCATGCTCCTGTGCGTCGTGCTGTGCCTGATCACTTTGACGTTCATGGGCAGTTATTTCGTTCATCAAATTTGACAATTGAGGATTGCGATATGGCTAAAGATCTTACGAAGAAACGCATCGCGGTAGTCGGCGGCGGTATCAGCGGACTTCTCGCGACCATAAAAATTTGCGAACTCGGCGGCGAGGTCGATCTCTTCTCGTATTGCCCCGTCAAGCGTTCGCATTCGCTTTGCGCGCAAGGCGGCATCAACGCCTGCATGGATACCAAGGGTGAGCACGATTCGATTTACGAGCACTTCGACGACACGGTTTACGGCGGCGACTTCCTTGCCGATCAGATCGCCGTCAAGGGCATGGTCGAGGCGGCGCCCAAAATCATAAAAATGCTTGATCGCATGGGTGTTACTTTCACAAGGACGCCCGAAGGTGTACTCGATCTGCGCAACTTCGGCGGTCAAAAAAATAAGCGGACATGCTTCTCAGGCTCGACGACCGGTCAGCAGATTCTTTACGCTCTCGACGAGCAGGTTCGTCGTTGGGAGGTCAAGGGCGCCGTCCATAAATACGAGTTCTGGGAGTTCGTCAAGATTATCAAAAATCGCGAGGGCGTCTGCCGCGGGCTCGTCGCTCAATCGATGAACACGATGGAGGTTCGCGCCTTCCGCGAGGACACCGTCATTCTTGCCACCGGCGGTCCCGGTCAGGTGTTCGGTCGCTGCACCGCCTCGACGATCTGCAACGGCTCGGCGGTCAGCGCCGTCTATCAGCAGGGCGCCGAGATTGCCAATCCCGAGTTCATTCAAATTCATCCGACCGCGATCCCGGGCTCCGATAAAAACCGGCTGATGTCGGAGGCGTGCCGCGGCGAAGGCGGGCGCGTTTGGGTCTATAAGGACGGCAAGCCGTGGTACTTCCTCGAGGAAATGTATCCGGCTTACGGCAATCTCGTCCCGCGTGATGTCGCCAGCCGCGCGATCTATAAAGTTTGCGTCCACATGGGGCTGGGCATCAACGGCGAAAATCGCGTTTATCTCGATCTGTCGCACATCGACAGCGGTTATCTCGAGCGCAAACTCGGCGGCATCCTCGAGATGTATTCGGAGTTCGTCGGGCAAGACCCGCGCAAGGTGCCGATGGAAATTTTCCCGAGCGTGCACTATTCGATGGGCGGCATTTGGGTCGATCGCAAGCACTTCACCAACATCCCGGGGCTGATGGCTTCGGGCGAATGCGACTACCAGTATCACGGCGCCAACCGTCTCGGAGCCAATTCGCTGTTGAGCGCGGCGTATTCGGGCACGGTCAGCGGTCCCGAGGCAATGAAGTGGGCGAGAACCGGTAATCGCGGTTCGGAGTTGACCGATGACGATCTCGAGCGCGCGCGCCGCGAGGTGCAGAACGAATATGAGCGCATCGTTGCGATGAACGGCTCCGAGAATGCTCATAAGCTGCATCACGAGATGGGCGATCTGATGTATAAGTATGTTGCGATCGAGCGCGACAACAACGGGCTCGACCAGTGCATGATCGAGTTGAAGAAGCTGCTCAAGCGTTGGGACGATATCGGTTTGACGGATCACTCGACGGTCGCCAATCAGGAGGCGATGTTCGTTCGTCAGCTGCGCAATATGATTTTGTATGCGATGACGATCACCAAGGGCGCGCGGATGCGTGACGAGTCGCGCGGCGCGCATGCCAAGATCGTGCTCGAGAACGGCAAGCAGAAGCACGATGCCGACGGCGAGCTGGTATTCATGGGGCGCGACGACGAGCACTTCATGTTCACGACGATCGTCAGCTACGATCCGGCGACGGAGGAGCCGATTATTTCCTATCGCGAGTTCGATCACTCGTTGATCAAGCCGCGCGCGCGCAACTACGCGGTCGCGAAGAAAGAATAGAGGTGACCACATATGGCTGAAAAGAAAGTGCGCTTTGTAATCGAGCGGCAGGACGGTCCGAAGGAGAAGCCGTACACTCAGGAGTTCGATGTTGAGTGGCGCCCGGGGCTCAACGTCGTTGCGGCGCTGATGGAGATTCAAAAAAATCCCGTGACGGTCGACGGCAAGCGCGTCCCGCCCGTGACGTGGGAGTGCAACTGCCTTGAGAAGGTCTGCGGCGCGTGCATGATGGTCATCAACGGCAAGGCGCGGCAGGCGTGCTGTGCGCTGGTCGACGAGATCGAGCAGCCGATTCATCTGGCGCCCGCGCGGACGTTCCCCGTCATTCGCGATCTGTTGATCGATCGCTCTGTCATGTTCGAGAGTTTAAAAAAAATTCAAGGCTGGGTTGAGATCGACGGCTCCTGGGACGTGAAGGACGCTCCGATCCAAAATCCCTACACGGCGGCGATGCTCTATGAGATTTCGCGTTGCATGACGTGCGGCTGCTGCCTTGAGGCTTGCCCGAATGTGGGACCGCAATCGGACTTTATCGGTCCGGCTCCGACGGTGCAGGCGTATTTGTTCAATATGCATCCGCTTGGGAAGTTCGATGCGCCGAAGCGGTTGAACGCGCTGATGGAGAAGGGCGGCATTACCTCGTGCGGCAACAGTCAGAACTGCGTCGAGGTGTGTCCGAAGTCGATTAAGTTGACGACCTATCTGGCGCAATTGAATCGCGACGTCAACATGCAGGCGCTCCGCAATATTTTCGATAAGTGATACGAACATAAAAAAAAGGCGTCCGCCCTCGCAACGGGGCAGGCGCCGAATTTTTTTATGCGAAATTACGGCTGATAATGAAGTCGACAAGCTGACGGTCGGAATCGGTAAGTGACTGATAGCCGTCGAGCAGACGCCGTTCGTTCTCTGTAGTGGCGAGTAGCGCATTTTCTTCTTCCATGACATACCTGCCGTATTTTCGGAGCGCAGGCAAAACCTTGTGGGTGATCCAACGCTTAAATTCTTTTGCCTCGGGTTTGCGGCTCA
Source organism: uncultured Selenomonadales bacterium (assembly GCA_946411735.1). Taxonomy (GTDB): domain Bacteria; phylum Bacillota; class Negativicutes; order Selenomonadales; family Selenomonadaceae; genus Quinella. The sequence goes on along the minus strand of CAMKFB010000001.1, from coordinate 52,176 downwards.
CAAAGATGAGGCTATACAGTCCGGATTCATTGACAAAGTTCATATTCGGATTTCTCGATGTAGTTGAAACGTCGTTACTACCGACGTTTTGAGTTGCAACATTTATGATCTGTTTTTCGTCATCATCGAGTCGAGCGACTGCATCGCGAGAATTTTTGATGTCGAGAGCGTCGCAGACATCCTTTGCCACGAACCACGGCTCGCCCTTGATTATTTGAGCGCGAATCTCCACCCCGATAACTTTATTAACGAGGTTGAGGAATTCTCCGTTCCAATGCATCTGCTCTTCCGTGGCGCGGCGGTGAGCACGAGCCACGCCCGCCACGATCGCGCCGCACTCGGGCGAACAGGCAATCCGTGATTTGCTTCTGCTTGCCGGAAATGCTTTGCCGCAGATCGGGCAGATCCGCATGACCATCTCGCCTTGCGGATAGCTTTTATTGGCGGGCGGCATGGTCAAAAATTGTTCATAGGCGATGGGCATCTTCGTCCGACGCAATTCGGCTTCGCACTCGCTTGAGCATGCAACCATCGGGCTGCTGCAAGCAACCCTGAAAGTCTTTTTGCAGACGGGACAGACGCGCGTAACCAGACTGTTGTCACGAGCATGCCTTCTGGCACAAGACTTGGTGCAGTACTTTTGCAGAGTGTTTGCAGTCTCAAATTCTTTACCGCACTGAGGGCAAATGCGCTTGACGGGCTGTCGACGCTGCAAGTGATACATTGAGTGATCGACTTTCGACATCAGTCGGAGCCATTCAATATTGTTCTCGTTTTTGTCGAAGGAACCGTCGGGATTGCGATGGTCGTGATGAACCACGTATCCTTTGGGGCGTTCGCCATTGTGATACTTCCAAACCTCAATGTGCAGAGGATCGGCTCCGCCTCTAACATAGTTGCCGGTTGCATGCAGGCGGTAGTTCACGCCGTTGAAGCGCTGCGTCCGCGCGTCGATGACGAGGACGTGCCCGTTGCCCACGTCGCCGGGCTGAGTGCCGGGGGCGTCGGGCTTGATGTGCGGCTCGATAACCTCGGGAACCTTCGCCTTCGGCTTTTTCTTCGGATCGATCATAATTGCTGCCTCCTTTTGATCTTGACAATCGGCGGCTCGCAAAGTACAATGAACATGACCTTTGCGAGTGCGCTACAGTTGGTTTTTGGTTATGCATCAATTATAGCATCCGCCGCCTTGAAGGTCAATTATTATTTTGCCGACTAAGGCATTTTTTATTGCAAAAAAAATCATCCTGTATCGTGAATGCAAGGCAAGAATGAGATATACAAACGTTGCCGCGGTTGACTTCATTCGCCGGCGCCGATACAATGTCCCCGTCGATCGACAATTCGACGAGAGGATGATTTTTATGATTAACAACGGCGACACGGCTTGGGTTCTGATGTCGGCGGCGATGGTATTCATTATGACGCCGGCGCTGGCTCTATTCTACGGCGGGATGGTGCGCTCGAAAAACGTTCTGACGACGATAATGCAGTCGATGTTTATCCTCGGGATGGTGAGCGTGGAGTTCATCGTGCTCGGCTATTCGATGGCGTTCGGAGCCGATGTCAACGGCTTGATCGGCGATCTGTCGAAGGTCGGCTTGACGGGCGTCGGGCTCAACATTCTCGAGGGCACGACGATCCCCGAGCTCGCGTTCGTGGCGTTCCAATGCATGTTCGCGGCGCTCACTCCGGCGCTGATCACTGGCGCGTTCGCGGAGCGGATGCGATTCAAAGGCTTCGCGCTGTTGATGCTGTTATGGGCGGTGCTGATTTACAATCCGATGGCGCATTGGGTGTGGGGCGGCGGCTTCTTGGCGGAGCTGGGCGCGCTCGATTTTGCGGGCGGGCTGGTGATTCACATCTTGAGCGGCGTGAGCGGGCTGACGATCTGCCTGCTGCTCGGCAAGCGGCGCGGCTACGGACGGTCGGCAATAGTGCCGCATAACGTCCCGATGACTGTGACGGGCGCGGCGTTTCTATGGTTCGGATGGTTCGGATTCAATGCGGGCTCGGCGCTCGGCGCGAACGAGTTGGCGGCGAACGCCTTCGTCGTGACGCAAGCGGCAGCGGCAGCGGGCGTGCTCGGTTGGGTGATCTTAGAGTGGATTCGCAACGGCAAGCCGACGATAATCGGTGCGGTCTCGGGCGGCGTCGCCGGGCTCGTCGCTATCACGCCCGCCGCGGGATTTGTTGCGCCGCTGCCCTCGATTGCGATCGGAATGATCGGAGGCGGCGTGTGTTACACGGCGGTTGCGATCCTCAAGGAGAAGCTCGGCTACGACGATTCGCTTGACGCGTTCGGAGTGCATGGGATCGGCGGCATTTGGGGCTCGATTGCAACAGGCTTGTGGGCGACGACGACGATCAATCCCGCCGGCGCCAACGGATTATTCTATGGCGAGACGCATCTGTTCATCGCGCAGTTGATATCGGTCGGCGCGGCGATTGCATTGGCGGTGGTCGGCTCGACGGTGCTTTACAAGATCGTTGACGGCATCTCGACGCTCCGCGCGGATGACGAGGAAGAAGTCACCGGACTCGATCTGGTCGAGCACGGCGAGCGCGGCTATACGGTCGGGCTGTTCACAGGCGCGCCGTCGTTCTTCAACAGCGGCGAGGCGGATGCGGTATCGATTGTGTCATCGACGGTGAGAGCGGAGTGATTGGCGATGGAGCAAAAGTTGACGAAGATCGAAATCATCACGCGCGTGTCGAAGCTCGAGGAGCTCAAGGACGCGCTCAACGAAATCGGCGTGCTCGGAATGACGGTCAGCCAAGTGTACGGCTGCGGACTGCAGAAAGGGCATAAAGAACTGTTTCGAGGGCGCGAGTTCGACGTAAGTCTCGTGCCGAAAATCAAGGTCGAGACGGTAGTGTGCGAAATCCCCGTCGAGCACGTAATCGAAACGGCTCAAAAAGTTTTGCGGACGGGGAAATTCGGCGACGGAAAAATTTTCGTCTGCGAACTGTCGGACGCCGTTCGCATCAGAACCGGACAACGCGGCGTCGATGCGATCAAAGATATCCCCGGCGAAACTCCGGAGCGATAAAAAAATTGGAGGCGCGCGCCTCCTTTTTCATTTCAAAATCTTATTCAACAGCTCGTCGTAGTTGCTCACGACGTCGTAGACGATGTTCTTGCCCGCTATCGTCTTGAAATGCTCCCGCGCGCAATGTATCTTCGCGCTCTCGATCAAGCGCAGTTGCATCGAATCCATCGAGCCCTTCGTCTCGGCGACAAAATAGATATGCTTGACCGCGTCCTCTCGAAACACTATCGCCCAATCCGGATTGTACTTGCCGATCGGCGTGTCGATGAAAAATTTCTTCGGCAGCTTCACGTAGACGATCACGTTGTCGTCCGCCTCAAGCGCGCTGGCAAAATTTTTCTCCACGCTCGAGTCGCACAGCAGGTGGCTGTACACATTCTTCTTCGTCTCGATCGCGTTCTCGCCCAAGGTGCCCTTCAGACTCCCGTCGGTGAAAATATCCGTGTCGTAAGTCTCGTCCGTCGCTATGTATCTGATGTGCTCGACTATCGCCGTCGCCTTCTCCGCGTTGATCAGCCGGCTCGCCGACAGAATAAATTCCTCGGGGCTGTGCTTCACCTGCTCGAAAATATTTTTGTCGATGCCGCGCAAAATTCTTATCACCGTCCGACGCGTCAGCTTCGTCGCCGCCACCAGCTTGCCGATCACATCATACGCCGCGTCGATCTCCGTCGCGATCGCTTGCCGACTCACCACCGTCCCCGATTTCCTGTCGAACGCCTCCGCTCCGATTTTTTCAAGCTCCCCGCGCTCGATCCGAAAATACAGCCGCGGCACGTCCAACCGCGTGTTGAGCGCGTGCACCGCTTTTTCGATCAGCTCCTCCGTGTCGAAATCCACTCGGTAAATCGTCTTGCGATTGATCCGCGACCACAGCTCCTCGAACTCCGGCATCGCCAACTTCTTTCGATCCGGCAGCACATCCACGTTCAGCCGCCGCGTGTCCTCGGGATTGAGCCCCGAATGATCGCCTTCGCCAAGCTCCTCGAGCAGCTCGCTCTGCAGCTTGCGCGTGAACTCGTCGTAGCTCTCGCCCGCGATCACCGTCAGCACATTCACCTCGTGCACTCGATCATTGAGCGCGTTCTCGTCCTGCCGCTCACCCGCTTGGTTCACGCACAGCCGCAGCCCGCGACCGATCTCCTGCCGCTTTCGTATGTCGCTCCCGCTCTGCTTGAGCGTGCAGATTTGAAACACATTCGGATTGTCCCAGCCCTCCCGCAACGCCGAATGCGAAAAGATGAATCGCACCGGCGACCGCTGCGGATCGAGGTCGAGCAGCCGCTCCTTGTCCTTCATTATCAAATTGTACGCGTCTATGTCGTCCGACGTCCGCTCTCGACGGTTCGCAACCTTGCTGTTCGTCAGCTTCCCCTTGCCGTCGATCGAAAAATACCCCGCATGCGTTTTTTCAACGGGGATCGCCGACAAATACTCCCGATATCGATCATCGAGCAGCAACCCAAGCTCCGCCACCGCGACCTCATATTCCTCCTCGAACCAACGCGCGAAATCGCCGAGTTGCGCCCGCCCGTCCTCGTCGTACTGCCGATAATGCGCCACCTCGTCGATGAAAAACAGCGACAACACCTTGATCCCGCTGTCGAACAGCTGAGCCTCGCGTTGAAGATGCGCCTTGATCGTCTCGCGGATTTGTATTCGACGCAGTTGCTCCTCGCCGACTCGCCCCACAATGTCACCCGCGTAAATCTTCAGCCCGTTGAGAAACTCCACCGAGTTGTCGCGCCCGTCGATGAACTTCACCACGTAATTGTCTCGATATTCCTCCAGCCCGCCCGAGTTCTCGTAGAGATCAAATTTTTGCCCCACCGTCAACGTGCGCTTGCGAATCCCATCCGCATACTTGCAATCGAATTGAATCGTCGCCGTCGGCGCCTGCTTCGACAAATTCAGCCGCTCAAGATACACAAAGCCGTTGACGGCGCTCGACCCGCTCACGTTGATGCCCGTCACCGCTATCTTTTTGACCAGCCGCTTGTTGTACGCGTCCGCCGCGTCCAGTCGATACACCATGTTGTAAATGCTGTCCGCGCGGTGCGTCGCCGAATAGCGCAACGTCACCAACGGATTGAAATCCCGAAGCCCCTCCTTCGTTTTGGCGCCCTCCACCGATTGCGGCTCGTCGATTATCAGTATCGGATTGACGGCGGCGATCACGTCGATCGGGCGGCGGCTCCGAAATTCGTCCAGCTCCATCCTGATCCGACGCGCGTCCTTGCCCTTGGCATTGAACGCCTGCGCATTGATTATCATCGCGTTGATCCCGTTGTCCGACGCAAAGTGATCGATCTCCGTCAGCCGCGCGGAGCTGTAGATGAAAAATTTTATCGCCGCGCCGTAATCCTCGGCGAAGTGAGTCGCCGTCATTTGAAACGTCTTGTAAACGCCCTCGCGAATGGCGATGCTCGGCACCACGATGATGAATTTGCTCCAACCGTAATGCGCGTTGAGCTCGTACATCGTCTTTATATATGTGTAGGTCTTGCCGACGCCCGTCTCCATCTCCACCGTCAGATTGCAGCATCGACCGGTCTTCTCGAGCCGCGCGGAGCCGTCGATGTTATTCGCGCGCTGCACGGCGTGAAGGTTCTCGAGAATCATCTCGTCGCTCAACTCCACGGGAGCGTTTGCGAATCCGATCGCGGGATCGTGCAGGGAGATGTTGCGATCGGTGCCGGGATCGATCAGATAGTTTTGCGTTTGATGTGGCTGTCCTCGAAACACTCCGACCACCGCCGACGCCGCATCCGCTTGAAATTGTTGGTGTTTGAATTTCAGTTCCATATTCGTCCGCCTCAAATGACCTTCACGTCCGTGCCGGGCGAGTGCAGTTTCATAATCTCCTCGGCGTTGAGCCGCGCCGCGTCGTTTTGGAAGCTGCTGTCTCGAAACACCGCGCGGAGCGGTTTTTTCTTTGCAATGTACTCGATCACCGACTCGTCGAGCCCGCTGTCGAAACAGGCGATCAGCGCGCCGTCGCCGTAATTGTGGAGCGTGGCGCCGCCGTATTTCTCCGACGTGTACGGCAGGCTCAGCTCCACGTTCCAATCGAGCAGGCAACCGTACAGCAAATCGAGCGCGCTCCGATCGGGCTTGATATTTTCCTCGAGATCGTCAAGCTCATTGCGATTGAACTTATCGATGAGCGCGTCGACGGTGAGGCTGACGTTTTTGAAGTTAATCTCGTCGACCTTGAGGCAGCGGAAGCCGACGTCGAGGTTGGTCGTGGCGAGGGGGGCGGCTTCTTTAATTTTTTGACCGGCGCGGATGATGCGTTCCCTGCCGATGTCGCAGATGGTGTTGTAGCCGGCTTTGTAGGCTTCGGAGTTGGCGGGGCATGGATCGGCGATTTGAACCATGATGAAACGGCGGTTACCGTTGTCCTCGGCGTTGAGTTGCATGACGGCGTGGGCGGTGGTGGCGGAGCCGCTGAAAAAATCCATCACGAGCGAATCGCTGTCGACGCGCGCCATCAACAAAAATTTTTTTATCAGCGCCACAGACTTGGAATAATTGAAAACAATTGTGCCGAACAAATTTTTTATATCGTCGGTGCCGTTGCTCACGTCGTCAATCCAGCTCACATATTTTTTGGTGCGCTCCTCGCCCGCGAGCGGCGCAAAAATTTTTTCGTAGGCGATCCATTCGCCGCCTTTTTTAAGGAACTCGACGCGCCCCTCGGCAATCGCCGTTTCCATTTTGTCTTTGCCCCATCTCCAACAGCCCTCACGAACGAATTCAACACGTCCCTCTTTTATGGCCTCCGCCATTCGATCGCGGCTCCATCTCCAACGTCCTTCTTCCGTCGATGAAAGCATCGGATAAACGGCGCTGCCGTCGGGGGCGGTGATTGGATAAAAAAGATTGGGGCGGTCGGCTCGGCGGCTGTTCGATCCCCATTTTCGCAGGAGCTGCGTTTTATAATATCGCCCAACCTTTTCGTCGTACTTGGGATAGACGGCATCGTCGACGATCTCGGTTCCTGCCGTAAATTGATCCAAAAACTTTGCGTAGCAAAAAATATATTCGTGGATGATCGCATAGTATTTACTGTCCTGCCCGCCGCTGCGCCCGCGCCAATTTAACGCGGCGATAAAATTTGACTCCCCAAATATCTCGTCGCAGATTTTTTTTAGGTTCGCCTGCTCGCCGTCGTCGATCGAAATAAAAATGACGCCGTCGTCCGTCAGCAAATTCCGCGCCAACAACAACCGCGCATATATCATCGAGCACCAATCCGAATGAAACCGCGGATTCGATTCGCTGTTCTCCACAAAATTTTTGTCGCCCGACTCATCGTCGAACAGCCCGACCTCCGCCGCATACTCCGACTCGTCCAGCTTAAATCGATCACGATAAATGAAATCGCGCCCCGTATTGTACGGCGGATCGATGTAAATCATCTTGACCTTATTCATATAGCCGCGCTGCAACAACTTCAGCACCTCAAGGTTGTCGCCCTCAATATAAAGGTTGCGCGTCTTGTCCCAATCAACGCTCCGATCCAAGCACGGACGCAGCGTCTTGTCGAGCCGACGATACGCCTCCGCGCGCGCCGTCGTCTTGCCTACCCACGAAAATTGATACATATCATTGGTCTCGGGCGGTCGATCGGAAAGGAGATTTTTCAAGGCGTCGAAGTCAAAGGCGCGCCGCAACTTGCCGTCCGCCCCTCGAGCCTCCGTCAAAAACTCGGGAAAAATCTTGCCCAACTGCGCGAGCTTCTCATCCAACACATCCGCCGACTTGCCCTCAACCCTGTCCACTTCGTAATCGCTCCAATTCTGCCTGCAAAATTTTCAACTCGCCGTGCATCTCGAGCCGACGGTTGAATTGCTTCTCGGAGGCGATCTTTCGACGAAGAGTCGCAACTTTCCTTTCGATCGAACACAAGCGCTCGTAACGAATGAGAGTGTCGTTGAAGGATTCGCCCGCGCGTTCGATCAACGACGAGCCGATGATGAGGCGGAAAAAATTTTCGTAGAGGTCGTCGAGCGACAAGCCGATCAGCGCCGACGACAGATCGGGTTCCACCGTCCAATCGGAGCGGAAAAATTTTTTGAGCGTCGGATCAAGGGCATAAGCCGCGCACAATTGGAAGCGATCGGCGCGACGCAACACAAAGACGGTGTGATAAGGGATCGCCTTGTCGAGCAGGCGCAAGATTTTTTCGTCGAGGCGCTCCGCGCGGAGCCGAACTTCAATGATCTCGATCTCGACGACGGCTTGACCGCTCGGAATGTTGAGAGTACGCGGCGCAATTATGTTGATCCAACGGATCGACTCGACCTGCGCGGCGAAAATTTTTTCGAGCGACGGATTGATGTTGGCGTTCTCGAAAATTTTTTGTTTCGGAACGAGCCGATTGAACTCCGTCGACTTGGGCAGATTGAACACGCGCTCACCTCACAACCAAGAAACAAATCAACTCGAAATCGTCAAGCCCGGCGATGGTCGAAGTCAAAGCGGTGGTGCCGCCCGGTCGAAAGAGGCTGTCGATGTCGCTCTCGACCTTGCGCGCGATGACGGAGTCGACGGCGGCGTTAAGGAGTTTGGAGACAGAGGTCATATTGCGCCCGTCGTCGGTCTCGACGTTGAAGGGCTGATAAAGCGCCTTGATCGGAGCGTCGACGCCGCGACAAAGGCGGCGCATAAGGTCGAGCAGCTTTTTGGGGTCGAGGTGATCGCTGACGATGGAGCCGTCATCGGCGACGTAAATCATATAGAACGGGTGGAGGCGGTTTTGATTGTCGACATTGACGGCGGGATTGCGATTTTTGAGGACGAAAATGGCGCCGCGCGGCATATCGTTCGCCGCCGCAACCGCATGCAGACCGAAGGGCGTGCGGTCGATGTCGCCGTGGGTTTTGATGTAATCGAGCAAATCGAGACGAAATTCGTTGAGCCCGAGGTCGGTGAGCGAAACGCCGCCGTTGATCTCCTCAAGGTCGACGACTTCATTTTGAAGGCGCTCAAGTTGTTGACGGCGGTATTCGAGATCGCCCGCCTCTTCGGGGCTGAGGAGATTATCGTCGCCGGTGGCGGTCAAGACGGTAATCTTCATCTTGGTCTCGACGCGCGCCTTGAGATTGATGTATTCGTCGAGAGGAAGGTCGGGCCAAAAATTGACGAGTTGAATGCGGGCGTTGGTGCTGCCGATGCGGTCGATGCGCCCGAAGCGCTGAATGATGCGGACGGGATTCCAATGGATGTCGAAGTTGATGCAGCAGTCGCAATCCTGAAGGTTTTGCCCCTCGGAGATGCAATCGGTGGCGATGAGAACGTCGATGTCGGGGGCGCCGCGCGGCATGAGGACGTCGCGATTTTTGGAGACGGGCGAAAAGCAGGTGAGGATATCGTTGAGCCCGCGGAGCTTTTTGATGGTGGCGCGCCCGTTGCCGGTGCCTGTGACGAGAGCGGTCTCGAGGGCGAAATTTTTTTTGACGAAGCGGCTGACGTGGTCGAAAAGATACTCGGCGGTGTCGGCGAAGGCGGAGAAGATGAGGATTTTTTTGTTGGCGCCGTTGATGGGGCGATTGATTTTGCGGGCGATCACATCAAAAAGTGCGGTCAACTTGGCGTCGTGCTCGTGTGTGATCGGCCTGACGGCGACGAGGAGATTTTTGATGATGTCGGCGTCCTTTTCGAGCGCGGCGCGCCAACGGAGGAAATCCATGTCGCCAAGGTCGATGCGAATGTTCTTCCACTCGGTGAAGTAGTCGGTGTTCTGATCGGCGTCGTCGAAATCGGACGGCTCCGCGCGGAGGGGATTGAAGTCGGCGGCGCCGGACTGTTGAAAGTCGTCGATGAGCTTGACGGCGCTCGTGATGCGCTCGAGGATTCTGTCCAAAGTCAATCGGAAGGAGTGAACGGAGCTTTCGAGGCGTTTAAGGATGTTGACGCGCATGAGGCGTTGGATGCCGCGCTCGCGTCCCGCCTGCGTGAGATTGGATCGGGACTCGGCGGGCTTGATGTATTTCGACAGGCGACCGGGGAATATGTAAGCGGAGGGCGTGTAGATATCGAGCGACAGATTTGAAAGCCGCTCATAAATTTCGTTGTAATCGATCGAATCGGGGCGGTCGGTCAAGCGCGGGCGGAGGGAAACAGGCTTGAGGCGCTCGGGGAAGGAGCCGAGCCCATCGGCGTTATAATATCGAGAGATGTGTTTGCGGGAGCGGGCGATGGTGACGCTGTCGAGCAGTTTGAAGAAGTCGAAGTCGAGGCGCTTTAGAAGGTTGTCGGTGGTGCGGCGGTCGGTCGGCAATTCGAGCCAACCGTTGAAAGCCTGTTGAGCCTGACGAAAGATGTCGTCGACGGATTTGGAGGTGCTCAACTTGGCGTCGAGATTTTCAGCCGTGCCCTCATAAGCCAACGCCAACTGATTGCGGAGATCGTAGAAACGATTGTTGACAGGCGTGGCCGAGAGCATCAGCACCTTGGTCTTGACGCCGGCGCGGATGACGCGATTCATCAATCGAAGGTAGCGATTTTCGCGTTGGTCGTCGCCGATGTAATCGCCGCCGTTTTTGAAGTTGTGAGACTCGTCGATGACGACCAGATCGTAATTGCTCCAGTTGATCCTCGACAGATCGATGCCGTTGGATTCGCCGCGATCGCGCATCAGATCGGTGTGAAACAGCACGTCGTAGCGCAATCGATCGGCGGCAATCGGATTGTTGAGGTAATTGCCCTTGAAAGTGTTCCAGTTGTCGGCGAGCTTCTTCGGACAGAGGACGAGGACGGAGCGATTGCGATTTTCGTAGTATTTGATGATGGCGAGGGCTGAAAAAGTTTTGCCGAGCCCGACGCTGTCGGCGAGAATGCAGCCGTTGTACTGCTCGAGCTTATTGATGCCGGCAAGAACGGCGTCGCGCTGAAAGTCGTAGAGCATCGACCAAATCTTGCTTTGCTTGAAACCGGTGGCGTCATTGGGCAGCACGTCCTCTGAGATATCGGCAAGGAACTCGTTGAAGACGTTGTAAAGCGTCATAAAGTAGATGAGCGCGGGGGCGTTTTCGTTGTAGACGGTCGACATATTTTCGACGACGGCGTCGGTGACATCCTGCAGCCGATTGCGATCGTTCCAAATCCGATTGAAAAACTGAAGAAACTGATCGGAATCGGGCGCGCCCACGCGGGTGACGAGGTTGGTAAGGAAGTTGCCGCGTTCGCAGCCGAGCCCGATGCCGGTGAAGCCCTTCAAGGGATGATAGACGAACTTGCCGGCGTGGGAGTCGATGATGGCGAAGCTGTCCATGCTTTCGTCGGTGATGATGGATTTGAAGGCGGCGCCTCGACGAATCCAAGCGACGCAATCACGAGCGACGGCGCGCTGAGTCATTTCGTTGCGCAACTTGAGCTCAAACTCGGTACCGTAGAGGCTCCGCTCGCGCTTGAGTTTCGACATAAAAAATTCGCGCCGGCTTTTGTCATCGTTGGTCTCGACGAAGGTCGGCGCGGTGAAAATGAATCGGAAGTCCTTGACGGCGTCGAGCTGTTTCTTGAGCGCGTCGTAGGCGTAAATGGAAAATTGCGGGGCGGCGACGTAAATCTTACTGCCCCGGCGGATAATTTTTTTCATGTCGTCGCGAACGATATTCGTGACGTTATCAAAAGTGATCGATTCCATTCGACAGCCCCCAAAAATTTTATTGCGTCAAGCGTTGGAGCTTATCGAGTTCGCGTCGATTGAGCCGACGGTGCTCGCCGACTTTCAAATTGTCGAGCGTCAGACCGGCGAACGATACACGCCGCAACCGCTTGATATTATATCCGATCGCGGAGAACATGCGTCGCACTTGACGGTTGCGCCCTTCGTGGATAGTGATCTCGACGGTTGAGGAGTCGTCGTCGAGCGCGATCACATTGACGAGCGCCGGCGCGGTCATGCCGTCGTCGAGCTTGATCCCGATGCGCAATCGGTCGAGACGCTCCTCATCGACGCGCCCTTTGATCACTGCCACGTATTTTTTATTGACTTCAAAACTCGGATGCATCAGCGCGTTGGCAAGCTCGCCGTCATTGGTCAGCAGCAATAAGCCTTCGGTATTGTAATCGAGTCGCCCGATCGGAAAAATTTTTTCGCTGACGTCGTCGATCAGATCGACCACTGTTTGACGCCCGCGATCGTCGCTCGCCGCCGACAGCACGCGCCGCGGCTTGTTGAGCATGACATAAATCTTTTCGACGTCGCGCTTGATTTTGCGTCCGTCGACTCTGATATCGGCGCTCGATGCATCAACCTTCGTGCCGAGTTCTTTGACAACCTTGCCGTTGACCGTCACGTGCCCTTCGGCAATCAAAACCTCCGCCGCCCGCCGCGATGCCACGCCCGCGCGGCTCAATATTTTTTGCAATCGCTCTTCGCTCAATTGCGTTGCCTCCCGTTCATTGATGGTTGATATCTTAACGGTTTGACGGTATCATGTCAATTTGATTGGAGTGATCGAATGAACAGAAATGTTGAGACTTTCCTTGGTTGCGACGCTGATTACGACGAGGCGTCGATTGTAATTTTCGGAGCGCCGTTCGATTCGACGACGAGCTATCGTGCGGGCGCTCGATTCGGGAGTCGGACGATGCGCGCGGAGTCATACGAGATTGAAACGTACAGCCCGCTGCTCGATCGCGATCTCGAGGACGCAAAAATTTTCGATGCCGGCGATCTCGAGCTGTGCTTCGGCGACTCGACGCTTGCGCTCGACGACATTCAACAGTTTACCGATCAGATTATCGGCGACGGCAAACTGCCGTTCATGCTCGGCGGCGAACATCTTGTCACCTTCGGCGCGCTCCGCGCGGAGATTATTCATCACCACGATCTTGCCGTGATCCAATTCGACGCGCACGCCGACCTTCGCGATGATTATCTCGGTGCTCGATTGTCGCATGCGACGGTGATACGTCGGGCGTGGGAGCTCGTCGGCGACGGCAATATCTATCAGTTCGGGATTCGCAGCGGAGAGCGGGCGGAGTTTCGTTTCGCGGCGGATCACACGCAAATGCACAAATATGGTTTCGACGGGCTGAGCGACGTGATCATTCGACTGCAAGATCGACCGGTGTACTTGACGATCGACCTTGACGTGCTCGACCCGTCGGTATTTCCCGGCACCGGCACGCCCGAGGCGGGCGGCGTCTCATATCTCGAGTTGCTCCGCGCGGCGCTGACGGTGCTTGCGTACTGCCGAGTGGTGGGCTGCGACCTGGTGGAGCTGGCGCCGAATTACGATCCGAGCGGCGTTTCAACATTGACGGCGGTGAAACTGATGCGCGAAATGCTTTTGACGTTGGAGGCGACGAGATGAAGGCGGCGGTGGCGATGAGCGGCGGCGTCGACAGTTCTCTGACAGCGGCTGTGCTGCTCGAGCGCGGCTTTGAAGTGGTCGGCTTGACGATGCGCTTGACGGATGAGCCGACTTCCGCCGTCGAGGACGCTCAACGCGTTGCCGACTTTCTACACATCGAACATCACGTCGTCGATCTCCGCGCGGAGTTTCAAGCGCGCGTCGTCAATTATTTCGTCAACGAATATCTCGACGGTCGAACGCCAAATCCCTGCGTCGAGTGCAATAAATATGTAAAGTTCGGCGCGCTGTTCGATCGCGCAATGCAACTCGGCGCCGATTACTTTTCGACGGGGCATTACGCTCGAGTGGAGCGCGTGGGCGATCGATATCAACTGTTGAAGGGCGTCGACCCGCGCAAGGATCAATCCTACGTCCTTTACAATCTCCGCGCGGAGCAATTGCCGAAAATAATTTTGCCGCTCGGCGCTCAATCCAAGGACGAAACTCGTCGGCTTGCGCAACAATTGAATATCCCCGTCGCCGACAAGCCCGACAGTCAAGAGATTTGCTTCGTGCCCGATGACGACTACAAAAAATTTCTCCGCGCCCGCGCTCGATCGTCCGCCGCGCTCGAATCCGGCTCGATCGTCGACGTCGACGGCAACGTCCTGGGACATCACGAAGGCGCCGCGCTTTACACAATCGGTCAGCGCAAAGGCTTGGGGATTGCCGCGCCCGAACCGCTCTACGTTCTCGGCTCCAATGTCGAGCGTCGTGAGGTGATCGTCGGGCATTCGACCGATCTGTTTTCGAGTACTTTGACCGTCGAGGATGTTCATTGGATTTATCCCGTCGAGCTGCCGCTCCGCGCGGAGGCGAAAATCAGATACAGCCCGCGCGTTGCGCGCTGCACCGTCCGCTCGAGTGACAATCGGATCGCCGTCGAGTTCGACGATCCGCAACGGGCGATCACCGGCGGGCAATCGATCGTGTTCTACGATGACAAAATCGTGCTCGGTGGCGGAAAAATTACCGTTGACAGCATTCGACCGATTTGTTCTCGAGAATTGTGACCGTCGAGGACGTTCATTGGATTTATCCCGTCGAGCTCCCGCTCCCGCGGAGGCAAAGATCAGATACAGCCCGCGCGTCGCGCGTTGCACCGTCCGCCGCGCTCGAGTCAGAAGCAATCGTCGACGTCGACGGCAACGTCCTCGGACATCACGAAGGCGCCGCGCTTTACACAATCGGTCAGCGCAAAGGCTTGGGGATTGCCGCGCCCGAACCGCTCTACGTTCTCGGCTCCAATGTCGAGCGTCGTGAGGTGATCGTCGGGCATTCGACCGATCTGTTTTCGAGTACTTTGACCGTCGAGGATGTTCATTGGATTTATCCCGTCGAGCTGCCGCTCCGCGCGGAGGCGAAAATCAGATACAGCCCGCGCGTTGCGCGCTGCACCGTCCGCTCGATCAACAATCGGATCGCCATCGAGTTCGACGAGCCGCAACGGGCGATCACCGGCGGGCAATCGATCGTGTTCTACGACAATGAAGTTGTGCTCGGCGGCGGAAAAATTACCGTTGACGCCTTCACAACCAACGGTTAAACTGAACGCATTAAACGTTCGGGAGGAATTTGAGATGCCGTTAATTCGACAGCCGCAAGGCACGCTGAGGAATTGTAAATCGTGCGGCAAGGTATTCGTGGCGATGCGCAACGAAAAATTTTGTCCGACGTGCGCGCCGGTCGAGGCGGAGAAGCAGAAAAAAATTACCGAGTACCTTCGCGAGCATCGCGGCGTGCCGATGACTCAGGTGCTCGAGGACGTGAAGGCAGCGGGCGATATGGGCAGCTCCCACGAAGTCGAGGAATATATGTTCCGCGAGGGGCTGATCGAGGGGGCACCACATCAGAACGTGTGCATGTCGTGCGGGACGCCGATCGCCGAGGGGCTTACGTATTGCAAAAAATGTTTCCAAGCGTGGATGCGGACGGTGCAAAGTCATGCGGAGGCGCCGCCGGCGTATCTGATGTCGCATGCGCCGGGCGATCCGGATCGGGCGGCGGCGATCGACGTGGCGGCGTTGAGTCGGGCGGCGATGTTCGGCGGCAACAAAGCCAATCGCCCGCACGGTCCCGGCGGACAAAAATCAGCGCCGCGCGACGAGCGTCATATGAGACGCTATAAAGGCATTATCGAGGGGCGGCGCGACAATCGGCGCGAGAAATAATTTCGGGAGGCGATTTTTTTGATCGAGAAGGGAATCATCTTGGCGGGGGGCGCGGGGACGCGGCTCTACCCGCTGACGGAGGTCGTATCGAAACAGCTGATGCCGGTGTTCGACAAGCCGATGATCTACTACCCGCTGTCGGCGCTGATGTTGGCGGGCATTCGCGACATACTCATCATCACGACGCCGCAGGATCAAAAATTGTTTCAAGCGCTGTTGAGCGACGGTTCGCAATTGGGGCTGTCGATCAGCTACGCGGTGCAGCCCAAACCGGAGGGATTGGCGCAAGCGTTTTTGATCGGTGAACAATTCATCGACGGCAAGGGCTGTGCGTTGGTGCTCGGCGACAACATTTTTTACGGCTCGGATTTTGCCAAGCTCGTTCAGCATGCGGCGTCGATTGATGACGGCGCGACGGTATTTGCGTATTATGTCAACGATCCGCAATCCTACGGCGTGGTCGAGTTCGATCGGGCGACGGGCAAGGCGATCAGTCTCGAGGAGAAGCCGAAGGAGCCCAAGTCGAATTACGCGGTGACGGGGCTGTATTTCTACGACAAAGACATCGTCGACGTGGCCAAGTCGATCAAGCCGTCGGCGCGCGGGGAGCTGGAGATCACCGACGTCAACAAGGTATATCTCGAGCGCGGGACGTTGCGGGTTGAGAAAATGCGGCGCGGCTACGCGTGGCTCGATACCGGCACGCATGAGTCGCTGCTGCAGGCGGGAGCGTTCGTGCACACGATTCAAACGCGGCAGGGGCTCAAAATCTCGTGCATCGAGGAGATTGCGTTCCGAATGAATTACATTGACGCCGAGCAGTTGATGAAATTGGCGGAGCCGCTGTCGAAAAACGAGTACGGGCAATATCTGCAGCGGCTGGCGCGACGCGGCAAATAATTTTTGGGAGGAATCGCATTGAAGGTAACGGAGACAAAACTTGACGGCGTGCTCGTAATCGAGCCGAGGGTGTTCGGCGACGCGCGCGGCTGGTTCATGGAGAGCTGGTCGAAACAAAAATTCGAGGCGGCGAATCTGCATTACGACTTCGTTCAGGACAATCATTCGTTTTCGGCGGAGAAGGGCATCTTGCGCGGGCTGCACTATCAGCTCAATCCGATGGCGCAAGCAAAACTCGTCCGCTGCACGCGCGGCTCGATCTTTGATGTGGCGGTCGACATCAGAAAAAATTCGCCGCAGTTTGCTCAGTGGTTCGGCGTGACGTTGTCGGCGGAGAATAAAAAGCAGTTGATGATTCCGCGCGGGTTTGCTCACGCGTTCTTGACGTTGACGACCGACGTCGAGGTGCAATACAAGGCGGATAATTATTACGCGCCGCAGTGTGACGGCAACATTCGATGGGACGATCCCGAGATTGGCGTCGAGTGGCCGTTCGAGCCGACGCTGTTATCCGACAAGGATCGCAACGCGCCCACGCTCAAGGAACGGATCGAGCGCGGCGAACTCAACTTCGTTTTCGGAGAGTGATTGATATGAATATAGTCGTGACGGGCGGCGCGGGCTTTATCGGCGCCAACTTCGTTTACTATCTGCTCAAGAATCGTCCTTCGGACAAGGTGATCTGCTTCGACAAGCTCACCTACGCGGGCAATCTCGAGACGCTTGCGACCGCGCAGTTCATGCCCAATTTCAAATTCATTCGCGGCGACATTGCCGACCGTGCCGCCGTCGATGAGCTGTTCACGTCGATGAAGCCGGACATCGTCGTCAACTTCGCCGCCGAGTCTCACGTCGATCGCTCGATTGACGATCCCGAGCTGTTTCTTCGAACGAATATAATCGGCACAAGTGTCTTGCTCGACGCCTGCAAGAAATTCGGCATCAAACGCTTCCATCAGGTTTCGACCGACGAGGTCTACGGCGATCTTCCGCTCGATAAGCCCGAGCTGTTCTTCACCGAGAAAACCAATCTGCATACCTCAAGCCCTTACTCCGCGTCGAAGGCGTCCGCCGATCTGCTCGTGCAGGCGTACGGTCGGACGTACGGCATCCCCGCGACGATCTCGCGCTGCTCGAATAATTACGGTCCGTATCATTTCCCCGAAAAGTTGATCCCGCTGATGATTATCAACGCGCTTAACAATAAAAAGTTGCCGGTCTACGGCGAGGGCAAAAATGTGCGCGATTGGCTCTACGTCGAGGATCACTGCCGCGCGATCGACATGATTATTCGGAACGGTCGGGACGGCGAGGTGTATAATGTCGGCGGGCACAACGAGCGGTCGAACATTGATGTTGTCGAGATGATCCTGCACATTCTCGGCAAGCCGGAGTCGCTGATCGAGTTTGTGACCGATCGGAAGGGGCATGATCTTCGCTATGCGATCGACCCGTCGAAGATTGAGCACGAGCTTGGTTGGAAGCCGAAGATGAAATTTGAGGACGGCATCAAAAAGACGATCGATTGGTACGTTGAGCATGAGGATTGGTGGCAAAAAATCGTCAGCGGCGAATACCAACAGTATTACGAGAAAATGTACGGTAACAGATAATTTTTCCCACCCCCGATTGGGCACCGTTTTATGGGGCGCCACCGACGCTCCCGCCCACGACAGTTGGCGCCCAACAGAGACCGAGGTCCCACCCTGCGTCGTCGGCGCCCGCTCCGCATCGGCGGTGCTCATATCGCATTGGCGGTGATCCGTTCCGAGTCGGCGGCGCCCTTCGATCGGCGCCCTAAAGCATCGGCATATGCAATATGCCAAGGGTGGGCGGGCGGGATAAAAATTTTGTAGGAGGAATATGATTGAGAGCGAAAAAATTTTTGACGGCGGCGCTTGCCGGTCTGATGGCGCTCGGCGCTTTCACCGTCGACATTCAAAGCACTCAGGCGGCGACCCGCGCGGAGCTTGCCGCGATCAACGTCAACAAGAAAGGCAACTTCAAATATTGGGCGGCGAAGTCGGAGGCGAAGGCAGCGCTCGTCGATTACGTCAAGGACGTGACCAATCCGCGCTCCAAAAATTTTATCCCCGTCGAGGATCGCATCGCCGTCTTTGATGTCGACGGCACGCTCGTTTGCGAGACCGCGCCCTTCTGCTTCGACTTCATGATGTTCATTCATCGCGCGCTCGACGATCCGAATTACAAAGCCGCGCCCGAGGATCGCAGCAACGCTCGAGACGTCCGCGCGGCGATCGACGCCCGCAAAGTCACCAACGATATTCGGCGCAAGCACTGTCTGTCGAACGCCAACGTTTTCGCCGGCATGACGCTCGACGAATACGCCGATTACACTCGAAATTATCTCGAGACGCCCGTTGCGGGCTTCGGCAATCTCAAAATCGGCGAGAGTTTTTATATGCCGATGGTCGAGGTCGTTTCCTATCTGCACGCCAATCAATTTAAGATTGTGCTCGTCACCGGCGCCGACCGTCAATACACGCGCGTGCTGTCGGAGATTTTGCCCGTCGACAACGTCATCGGCACGGATTATCAATTCATCGCCGACGACCAGGGCGATAAGGACGGCATGGACAGCTACTTCACGCCCAGCGTCAAGATTGTGCGCGGCGACTTCATCAGCAAGAACATCAATATGAATAAAGTTTCGGCGATGGCGCGCGAGCTTGGCAGGCAGCCGGTGTTGGCGTTCGGCAATTCGATGGGTGACTCGTCGATGATCTTCTATACGACCGTCGAAAACAAATATCGAACGGCGGCGTTCATGGTGTTGTGTGATGATCTCGAGCGCGAGCGCGGCAATCAAAAGAAGGCTGATGAGATGCGTCAAAAGTCGGAGCGTTACGGTTGGACGCCGATTTCGATGCGCGACGATTGGACGACCATCTACGGCGATAACGTTGTAAAGGAGAAATGAATTTGAAGGCAAAAAAATTATTGACGGCGGCGCTTGCCGGTCTGATGACGCTCGGCGCTTTCACCGTCGACATGCAAAGCACGCAGGCGGCGACCCGCGCGGAGCTTGCCGCGATCAACGTCGGCAAAAAGGGCAACTTCCAATATTGGCAGAAGAAGTCTGAGGTGAAGGCTCAACTCGTCGATTACGTCAAGGACGTGACCAATCCGCGCTCCAAAAATTTCATCCCCGTCGAGGATCGCATTGCCGTCTTCGACATGGACGGCACGTTGCTGTGCGAGACCGCGCCCTTCTATTTCGATTGGATGTTGCAGATTCATCGCATTCTCGACGATCCGACCTACAAAGCCACGCCCTACGAGCGTCGATTGGCGCAAAGCATACGTAAGGGGATCGCGACGAACTCGACCACTGACGAGATGGACGATGAGAAGTCGGTGCTCTTCCCGAAGAATTTTCAAGGTATGACGGTCGACGAGTATCGTGCTTACGTCAAGGATTACATCAGCGTCAATTACGTCGAGGGCTTGAGCAATCTCAAAATCGGCGAGTCGTTTTACATGCCGATGGTCGAGGTGGTTTCGTATCTCAACGCCAACAAATTTACGGTTTACATCGTGAGCGGTTGCGAGCGCGAGGCGATTCGCGTGCTCGTCAATGGCGTGATGGACATCGAGCCCAATCACATTATCGGCAGCGATCACTCGTGGCAGACGGAGAAGATCGGCAGCACTCAGGGGCATAAATTTTTGTATAAGCCCGATGACATGCTCGAGCGCGGCGGCAATCTCCGTGACATCAACGTGCAGACGAATAAAATTTTTGCAATCCAACGTGAGATCGGCAAGAAGCCTGTGCTGGCGTTCGGCAATTCGATGGGCGATGCGTCGATGTTCAACTTCATACTGCAGGACAATCGATATCGGAGCGCGGCGTTCGTGTTGCTGTGCGACGACACGACTCGGGAGCGCGGCAATCAGGCGAAGGCGGATAAGATTGCGCAGGCGGCGAAGCAGTACGGTTGGCATACGGTTTCGATGCGCGACGATTGGACGACCATTTACGGCGATAAAGTTGTGAGGGAGAAATAAGAATGAAGGCAAAAAAATTATTGACGGCGGCACTTGCCGGACTGTTTTCGATTGGCGTGATGACGGCGGATCTGTCGAACACCGAAGCGGCGACCCGCGCGGAGCTCGGCGCGATCAAAGTGTCGAAGAAGGGCAACTTCAAATATTGGGAGGCGGATTCTCAAGCGAAGAAGGCGTTGGTCGATTACGTCAAGGACGTGACCAATAAGAGCTCGAAAAATTTCATTCCGGTTGAGGATCGAATAGCGGTGTTCGATCTCGACGGGACGCTGATGTGCGAGACGGCGCCGTATTATTTTGAGTGGATGTTTTACATCTACCACGATCTCAACGACCCAAATCATCGCGCGACGCCCGCCGCTCGACAGACCGCGCAAGACATTCTCGACGGCATTTACGCGCATAAGATTCCGCTTGATCTCGACGAGCGCGAGCGCTACGGTCAAGCGGCGTCTTTCGAGGGAATGACGCCCGAGGAGTATAAGCGCTACGCCAAAAATTATATGAACAGCAATTACGTCGAGGGGCTGAGCAATCTCAAGACGGGCGACTCGTTTTACATGCCGATGGTCGAGGTGGTTTCGTATCTCAACGCCAACAAGTTCACGGTGTACGTGGTGAGCGGCAGCGAGCGCGATTTGTTGCGGGTGTTGGTCGACGGCGTGATGGACGTGGCGCCGAATCATATTATCGGCACGGATCATTCTTACACAACGACGGCGCTCGAGGGCAATCGTCCCGATCGATTTTTCCTCAAGCCGGACGATCAAATAATCCGCGGCGGCGATCTCCGCGATCTCAACCTGCAGACGAACAAAGTCTTTGCGATCAAGCGCGAGATCGGCAAGCAACCGGTGTTGGCGTTCGGCAATTCGATGGGCGACGGCTCGATGTTCAATTACACGATCACGAATAACAAATATCGGAGCGCGGCGTTTGTGGTGTTGTGTGACGACACTGTTCGAGAGCTGGGCAACGAGGCGAAAGCGGAGAAGATGCGTCGGACGGCGGAGCAATATAATTGGACGCCGATCTCGATGCGCGATGATTGGTCGACGATCTACGGCGAAGGCGTTATGCCGACGAAGTAAACTCAGTCTCCGCGCGGAGCGGATCGAAGGGCGGCAGTCCTTCATTTCCCCGCAGTTTTGTGGGCGATTGCCCCGCGGGGATTAAAGGGTGGGTGGGGGGGAGCAAACTTTTTTTTGGAAGTGAAAAAGATAAGCAACGTAAAAAGTTCTGCAGACAAAATCCACGAGGCGGAGGTCGCTTTCGATCGCAAACGACGAACGCTCGGACTCTTCCTCGGACCAATCTGCGCAATTATTGTCATGCTAATCGACATCGAAGGTCTCACGCTCGAGGCACACAAGCTCCTCGCAATTATGACACTGGTCGCCTTATGGTGGATCACCGAGCCCGTCCCCATCCCCGTCACGTCGCTCATCGGTCCGACGCTGGCGGTGGTCACCGGCGTCGTGCCCGCCTCACAAGCGTACGCGGCATTCGCCAATCCGATGATATTCCTGTTCATGGGCGGCTTCATACTCGCCAAGGCGATGATGATGCACGGGCTTGACAAGCGCTTCGCCTTCAGCCTGCTGTCGATGTCGTGGGTCGGCTCAAATCCGAAACGAATTATGCTCGCCGTCGGACTGGCGTCGGCACTGTGCTCGGGCTGGGTGAGCAACACCGCGACGGCGGCGATGATGTTCCCGATTTCGCTCGGGCTGCTCGAGGCGATTCGAGAGATGTTCGCCGCCAACGGCAAGCAAATCGATCTCAAACAATATCCGTACGCGACGGGGCTGATGCTGATGGCAGCGTATTCGGCGTCGATCGGCGGCGTGCTGACACCGATCGGCACGCCCCCCAACATCATCATGCTCGGCTTCCTTGATCAGATGGCAGATATTCACATCGACTTTTTCTCGTGGATGATCTGGGGCTTCGTGGCGATGGTGCTGTATTTCATAATTGCTTATGCGGTGTTGTCGAAAATGTTCCCTGCAGATGTCGAGCGCATCGACGGCGCGGAGCAATTTATCGAAAACAAATTGAAAGAACTCGGCGGCTGGACGCGCGCTCAAAAGAATACTTTGATCGCGTTCTTCACCGCTGTTATTTTATGGATCACGCCGGGCTTTTTATCGATCGCGCTCGGTCCGACCGATCCGATCCTCAAAATGTATAATCGGCTCTTCCCCGAGGCGGTCGCGGCGATGGGCGGTGCGCTGTTGTTATTCTTGCTGCCGGTCAATTGGGAGCGGCGCGAGTTTACTCTGTCGTGGAAGGACGCGGTCGCGGGCATCGAATGGGGCGCGCTGGTGCTGTTCGGCGGCGGGCTGGCGATGGGCGGCATGATGTACAAAACCGGACTGTCGATCTGGATCGGCGACAACGTCGTGGCGATGATGGGCGGCGAGCCGTCGATGATTTTGATGACGGCGGTATTCTGCATCATGTCGCTGCTGCTGTCGGAGCTGACCAGTCACACGGCGGCGACGAATATGATAGGACCGCTCGGGATCACGGCGGCGATCGCGGCGGGCTATTCGCCGGTGCCGATCGCGGTGGGCATCGCGCTCTCGTCGAGCCTGGGCTTCATTATGCCGGTGAGCACGCCTCCGAACACGATCGTCTACGCCTCGGGCTATGTGCCGATCACCAAGATGATGAAGGGCGGCGCGCTGATCGACCTGATCGGCATCACGTGCATCACCATCCCGCTCGTCATTTACTTCGTCAGTTGGATCGTCGGTTAAAAAATTTTTCCCTCGGCGCAAAAAAACATTTCAGCTTTCAGATTTTTGATGTATGATCCCGCTCAAAAGGATCAGGAAATCGGAGGCGCATCGTTATGGATAACAATGCAATCGGTCATATCGGCTTCAATCAAACCGCCAGCAAGCGGACGGATTACCCGCTTGACGTGGCAATCAACGGCGACGGATTTTTCAAGGTGCAGCTGTCGAACGGCGATGTCGCTTACACCCGCAACGGCGCTTTCAAGCTCGACGCCAACGGTTATCTCGTCACATCGAACGGGCATAAACTTTACGGCGATATCGGCATCCCGACGGACGTTGACGCCGATTCGATCACAATCGGCTCCGACGGCAGCATCTCCTACACTCGAAACGGCGCGACGGTTGACAGCGGGCAATCGCTGACGCTGTGCAGGTTCCTTTACACTTCCTACCTTCAATCGATCGGCGACGACCTGTTCGTCACGAACGATATGACGGGCGATGAGATTGCCATCGATCTGACCGACGAGGACGAGACGACTTCGCTGACGCAAGGCAGGCTCGACACGCTCACGATTACCGTCCGCGGCACGAGCGCCGATAACGAGCTTGTCAACTCCGTCGACCAATTTGTTTTCGGCGAGCCGAATGCGCGCGTCGTTTTCAATCAGGGCATCTTCGCCAGCACCGGCGTTGCGACCAACGTTGCGCTCAACGGCGAGGGCTTTTTCCGAATCGCGCTTCCCAACGGCGATTACGCTTACACGCGCGACGGCTCCTTCGTTCGAGACGATGACGGCAACTTCGTCACGGCGGACGGTTATCCGCTTGCCGACAACATCAACGTACCGAGCGACGTCGACGACAGTGCGATCACGATCAGCAGCAGCGGTCAAGTCACCTACACTCAAAACGGCGCAACGTTCGAGGACGGCTCGATTTGCGTCTATCACTTCCTCAACGAGGCGGGGCTTGAGCCGATTTACTCCGTCGGCAAAAATTTATTCCGTGCGGGCGAAGATGCCGGCTACGCTTATCAAATTGAAGTCGGCGGCACGACGACGATCGCTCAA
Organism: uncultured Selenomonadales bacterium; assembly: GCA_946411735.1. Taxonomy (GTDB): domain Bacteria; phylum Bacillota; class Negativicutes; order Selenomonadales; family Selenomonadaceae; genus Quinella. The sequence continues at coordinate 27,824 of CAMKFB010000001.1, read as the reverse complement.
AAGATGATCGAGCGCAGCGGCGTGGAGTTCGTCAAGGACTTCGGTTCGCGCGTGTCGATTGTCGCCAACGCCGGCGATGATGTGATCGAAAATCGTGAGGCGATGATCACCATCGACGCCGGCGACGGCAACGACACGATTTACAACACCAACATGCAATCGCTTGTCAACGCGCCGGTCTCGACGATCGTTTCGACGGGCGTTTTGACGGATTTGGCGATCGACGGCGACGGCTATTTTATGGTCGAGCTGCCCAACGGTGATCCCGCTTACACTCGAAACGGCGCCTTCACGCGCGATGCGCTTGGCAATCTGGTGACGGCGGACGGTTATCCGCTCTACGACAACGTCAACGTGCCTGATTACATCTCCTCCGATACACTCGTCATCAACGCCTTCGGCAAGGTGACTTACGATCAGCCGTGGGATCCGCAGGTTGAGCAATCGATCGGCATCTACGTTTTTGCCAACCCCGACGGGCTCGAGTCGATCGGCAACGATCTTTACAAGGCGACTTCAGCGAGCGGATATTCGGCGCAACTCGATCTGAACGAAGCGGGCTGTCGGACGGCGATCGTTCAGGGCGCGCTCGAGCAGACCGTCATTCGCGACGAGCCGACTTACCTTTCGATCGTCGACGGCGGCACGGGCAATGATGTGATCGACAATGTGCTCGGCGATCAAGCGTGGATCAGAGGCGGGCAGGGCGCCGACACGATTCGCAACAGCGGCAGTCTTGTGACGATTTCGGGCGGCTCGGGCGCGGATGTGATTTACAATTTTGTCGGCGACGCGACGGTCGACGGCATTTTGAAAGAGACGGGCAATCCGACGAGCGTGGCGATCGAGGGCGACGGCTATTTCAAGATCGTGATGGCGAACGGGAGCGCGTCGTACACTCGCAACGGCGATTTTCACATCAACAGCTCGGGCGATTTGGTGACGAGCGACGGTTACGCGCTCTACGAGGGCATTCATATTCCGTTGCGCGCCGCGCGGAGCTCGATTGAGATTGCGCGCGACGGCACGGTTTCTTACATCAATCACGGCGTGCGTGTGACGGCGGGGCAGATCACGATTTACGAAGGCGACAACGACAGTTACCTCGTGCAGGGCGCGGTCGAGAAGTCGGGCGTGGAGAATGTTGACGGTCAAGGCACGCTGACTGTGGTCGACGGCGGCGAGGGCGATGATCGGATTTTCAACAACAGCCCCGGCGCGACGATTATGGGCGGCGCGGGCTCGGATATGATCAGCCTGGGCAGTTCGGATCAGCTGTTGGTGTTCTCGATAGGCGGCGGCAACGACACGATTTACGGTTTCGACACGGATGACACGCTGCAGTGTGTGATAGCGGATGTCAACAGCTCTTCGCTCGACGGCGACGATGTGATTCTGTACATCGGCGGCGGCTCGCTGACGTTCGTTGACGCGGCGGGTATGCAACTGAAGGTGCAGGACACGACGGGCAAGGTGACGACGAGTCTGTACGGTCGCAAGTCTGAGAAGGTCGGCGACGAGACGCTCATCGGCGCGGACTCGTTGGCGGCGGGCATCGTGTACAACCCGAAGCGTCCGAAGACGGTGACGATTAACAGCCCCTACAGCGGCTTGGTGGACGCGGCGGATTTTTCGTATCGAGTGAAGACGTTGGACGCGTCGAATGACGATCAGCCGGTGATATTGATGTCGGCGGAGAATCGCGGGGCGAATTTGCTCGCGGGGACGGGCGGCTCGACCTTGATCGGCGGCAACGGCGACGACAAACTTTACGGCAACGTCGGCGCGGATGTGTTCGTCTACAATGTGGGCGGCGGCAAAGATTTGATCGGAATGAAGCAGAGCGGTCAAGACTCGTTGGGATGCGCGGCGCAGGACAAAGTGGTGATTGTGGGCGACGAGAGCCTGTCGTCGGAGGATTTGATTTTGACGGATCGGCGCAAGCTGGTGACGGTCGATTTTGTTGACAACAAAAAAAGCCGCCTCACGATCAATAAGGCGGCGTCGCTGGATGCGGTGCAATTTTATTTCGGCACGGATTATGTGAGCGCGCTGGAGGGCGATCCGTACACTTACGGTCTGACGAGCAACGTGACGCTCAACGCGCGGGGCACGGTTTTGAGCGTGAATACGACTTCGGCGAAGGCGATGACGATTGATGCGGCGGATATTGTTTCGACGGCGAAGACGATTGACGGCTCGAGCGCGCGCGGCAAGGTGTACCTCATAGGCAACGCGCAATCGAACGTGCTGATAGCGGGCAATTACGGCTCGACGCTCGACGGCGGTTGGGATAAGGCGAAGGATCGCGGCACATCGGATAAATACTACGGCGGCGCGGGCGCGGACGTTTATATTTATGACGGCGCCGGCAACGATGCGATTTACGATTACGAGGCGCAAGACAGGATTGTGATGAGCTCGAGTGCGGGCTCGGTGAGCAGCGGTCGGCTCAACGGTCAGAATGTGACGTTCCGCGTTGGGAAGAACTCGTTGACGATCCGCGACGCGCGGGATGAGACGATCACTTTGACTGACGCCGACGGTCAAACTTCGCAATATCAATTTACGAAGCAGAACAGGACGTTGGATAAGGCGCTGCTTTCGACGAGCGATCAATTCTCGACGGAGGAATATTGGTTTGAAGGCGATCCGATCGAGGCGTCGCCGTTGAGCGATATACTCTCGACGGAGGCGGCACTCGATCTTTTGACGGATATTCTAATCCCGCCCGCCCAATCTCAGCAGGTAAACCTGTTAACCGTCGACGGTTCCGCGCGGAGCCGCCGGCGGCATTGAGCGGGGGAGTGGGGGCGGCAGTCCCCGTAAAAGCCCCGCAGGGACGGTCGAAAGCGGTGGGCGGGGGCGGCAGCCTCCGTAAATGCTCCGCAGGAATCAGGGTGGGCGGGCGGGAAATAATTTTTTGGAGAAAGGACTTGACAAACAGCTCATGACGAAAACACAATCTTCCAGCCAGCCAGCCAGCCAGCCAGCCAGCCAGCCAGCCAGCCGGTCGGTCGCGTTTTATTGCCTGAATCGAGGCGGGCATTCGTAAGAGATTTTGTTGTGCATCAGCTGAAGAATTTCTTCGGAGTGCTCGACAGCGATCTGCACTACTTGGATAAGCATTTGGACGAGGCAATCGATCGGACGCTTTTCTGCTACTCGCACATCAGAAACAAATATTTTCGCGCCGACGATGTCAACGTGTTTCACAGCGGGCAGTATTTTATATTCTTGTACTATCTGTCGAACACGATTTATCGCAACGAGATAAAAAATGCGGCGGATTACTCGAATTACGACACCGCCGTCCGAAATACTTGCGACAAAATTTATTGCCTCAACAAGATTGTCTCGTGTTGCGAGGCGTATTATGAGGTCGCGCTGCCCGATTATTTTCTCGTCGATCATCCGCTGTCGAGTGTGATCGGACGGGCGAACATCGGCAACGGCTTCCTGTTTATTCAAGGGTGCACCGTTGGAGGCAACGGCGGCGTTTATCCGACGCTCGGCGAAAACGTTTTTATGATGTCCAACTCGAAAGTCTTGGGCAATTCGACGATTGGGAGCAACGTGTTGATCGGCGCCAACTGTTATATCAAAGATATGACGATTCCCGATAACGTCATGGTGTTCGGGCAATATCCGAATGTGATCATCAAGGAAAATTATGCGGACAGGATCAAGCAGGCGATCGACGCACAGTTTTGCTAAACAAATTCTAATATCAGCTCCGATTTTCGAGACCGACCAATTTGTCGGCGCCGTAGCGTTTGCGAAGCGCCGGCTTTTCTATTTTGCCGGTGGCATTGCGCGGCACCTCGGCGAAGATAATTTTCTTCGGACGCTTATAGCGCGGCAGCTCCAAGCAAAACCGATTGATCTCCTCCTCGGTGCACTCGACGCCGGGCTGCAGTTCAATGATCGCCGCGCTGATCTCGCCCAGCCGTCGATCGGGCATGCCGATTACCGCCACGTCCTTAATCTTATCAAACTTGTGCAGAAAGTCTTCGATTTGAACGGGGTAAATATTCTCGCCGCCGCTGATGATTACGTCCTTCTTTCGATCGACCAAAAAATAAAAGCCGTCCGCATCTTGCATCGCCATATCGCCCGTCAACAGCCAACCGTCCTTTAGCACCTCGGCGGTCGCCTTGGGATCGTTATAGTAGCACGTCATCACGCCGGGACCTTTGACGCACAGCTCGCCCACATCGCCGCGCTCAACTTCGGCGCCGCGCTCGTCGATGATTTTGCACTCCCAACGATAGCCCGGCACGCCGATTGCGCCGACCTTGGAGACATTTTCGAGCCCGAGGTGAACACAGCCCGGTCCGGTCGACTCCGACAGCCCGTAATTGGTATCGTAATCGTGATGCGGGAAATACTCCTTCCAACGATGAATCAGCGACGGCGGCACGGGTTGCGCGCCGATATGCATCAGCCGCCATTGGTCGAGTTGATAATCGGACAATTTGAGATCGCCGCGATCGAGCGCGTCAACGATATCCTGAGCCCACGGCACGAGCAGCCAGACGATGGTGCAATGCTCCTTCGAGACGGCGTCGAGAATGATCTCGGGCTTGGTTCCCTTGAGCAGCACCGCACGGGAGCCGGCGACGAGACTGCCCATCCAATGAAACTTGGCGCCGGTGTGATAGAGGGGCGGAATGCAGAGGAAAGTATCATCGCGCGAAGTGCGGTGATGTTTTTGCTCCATTTGAGCGGCTTGAGTGAGACTGCGATGTTTGTGGAGGATCGCCTTCGGGAAGCCGGTCGTGCCGGAGGAGAAATAGATCGCGCCGAAATCGTCCTCGGTGATCAGTCCGACGTCGGGTTTATGGCTGGAGCAATCGGCGGCGGCAAGATGATAGCTCTCGGCGAAGCTGGGGCAATTGTCGCCGACGTAGATGAGCAGCCGACCTTGCGAAAGGCGCTCGGCATTGGTCTCGAGGCGACCTATGAACTCGGGACCGAAGAGGATCACATCGACCTCGGCGAGTTCGGCGCAATAGAGAATTTCGGAGGCGTCGTAGCGAAAGTTAAAGGGCACGGCGATCGCGCCTGTCTTGAGCACGCCGAAATAGATCGGCAGCCACTCGAGGCAATTATACATGAGGATCGCGACCTTATCGCCCTTACGAATGCCGCGACCGATCAAAAAGTTGGCGCAACGATTAGCCTTCTCGTCGAAGACGCTCCAAGTGATCTCGCGGCGGTACGGCGCAAAGCGATTGGATTCGATGAGGTTATACTCCTTCCACGAAGTACGGCGGGAGTCGGGCTCGGCGGGGTTGAGTTCGACGAGAGCAACTTCGTCGCCGTAGAGATAAGCGTTGCGCTCCAGATATTCCATCACAGGCATAAAAAAATTTCACTCCCTCAAAAGTTCATCGACTCATTATAGCGCAAACTCCGCGCGCCGTCGATTTATTTTTTGCGATAAATAAAGTAGATCAATCGGCGGCTTTTTGATATCATATCTAAAATGTGTCGAGGAGGAAATTTTTGGTATGCGGAGGTGTATTGCGGCTGTTTTCTTATTGACGGCGACGTTGATTCTCTCGAGCGGATGCGGCGAGCGTTTTGAAATTCCTCAACCGCCCGAGTCCGAATATCAAAAGGTGCGTCTCACCATGACCGCCAACGGCACCGAAGCCGGCATCGAAACGCTCACCGCGCGGAAGTTTGCGGAACTGGTGTCGGAGGCATCAGGCGGCAACGTGCACATCGAATTTTATCCCAATGATGAGCTAAGCGGCGGCAACACCAACGAGGCGGTTCGATCGCTGACAGAGGGCGCAGTCGATCTCGGCGCTTACGTGTCCGGGACGATGTCGCTGCTCGATCCGCGCTTGGAGGTCGCCACAATTCCCTGGTCGTTCAAAGATTATAAAGAGGCGCGGCGGATTATCGACGAGACCGGCGGCAAATATTATGCGAAGGTGCTTGCCAAATACGGGCTGGTTTATCTCGGCTCGACGCACAACGCCATGCGACAGTTGACCAACAATCGCAATCCCATCCGCCGCCCCGAGGACATTCAGGGATTGCGCATTCGAGTGCTCGGCGGCGAGGTCTATCGAATGTTTTTCTCGGCGCTCGATGCCGATCCGATCCCCTTGGGCTGGAGCGAATTGAACATCGCGATCCGGCAGGGCGTCATCGAGGGGCAAGAGAACGGATTTTTCCTCATGAAATCGGGGCGGCTCAACGAAATTCAAAAGTACATGACCGTCTGGAATTATCTCTACGAGAATTATCTGTTCGTCGCCAATCGAAAAACTTTTGAGCAGTTGGAGCCGAAAACGCAACAGTTGCTCCGCGAAAAGATGCGTGAGGCGTGCGAGTTGAGCCGAGATTATCTCGAGACCGAGGAAATAAAAATTCGGGCGCAATTCGCGGCGGACGGCTTGGAGATCATCGACCTCAAGCACAGCGAATTGGAGAAGTTCAAAGAGCTTGTGCGTCCGTTGCGCGAACAGCTCAAAAAGAAATACGGCGAAGAGGCCTGCAACGCCTTCCGCATTGACATGGACAAAAATTCGTGATGAGGATGATGAGCGTGAACCGGCGCGTGTATCGATTTTGCCTGTCGGCATTCCTGTACTGGCTCGTCGCAACGTACGCGGGAGCGGTATTCGTAATCCCCCCGAAGGTGATCAGCCTCGCCGCATTCCTGCCGCCGATCTTGGGGCTGATGTGGGGACCGATCGCGGCGGCGGGAGTATACGTCGGCGGGCTGGCATCGTCGCCGGAGTTGCACGAATTTATTTTTGTCGGCGGCGACATTCTCGATCTGTTCGCGTGCATCATACGCGGCGTGCACGTATTCTTGGCGGGATATTTGCCGTGCCTGCTCTGGCGCAAGTGGCGTCTCGGCTCCGAAAGACAAAAACCCGCCTTGAAAGTGCACACGCTCAAAAAATTTTTGGCGGTGTTGGTCGTAACCTTCGTCGCGACATCGCTGTTTCGAGCGTTGGCGGCGCCGCCGACGGAGCTCAACGAACTCGCAACGCAACTCGAATTGCGAAGGACGACGACAATCGCAATGTACGTGATCACCTGCTTCCTGAACGATTTCTGTTGGACGGTTTTCATCGATCTCGTCTGGTTCTTCTATCTCGTCAGTCGAAAATATTATCTCTGGTGCGCGGTCGCAACGCCCGACGAGCCGCCCGACGAAAACGACGACCCGCTCACGCCCGAAGAGAACAAGGCGCTGAATATGTCGATGCGCTGTTATTTCCTTTTTCCGGCGGTGATCGCTTACCTCGACCTGTATCAGATTTACGGTCTGGATCATCTTGCGACGTGGCTGAATTTTGTCGGCGAGTGCCTGTCGGTGACGGACCTGTATTTGGTGCTGATGCTGTATCTGCTGTTGAATTATCGTCGTTCGATAATGATGGAAGTCGTATTTTTGGTGGCGCTGACGGTGTTCTCGTCGACGGCGGTGCTCGGTTGGGGCAGCTCTGTGGCGATGAGCGACCTGGTCAAAGATCGTACCGACGATTCGTTGCGCGCGATGAGCGTCATCTGTCGAGAGCGGCTGGATCGGACGTTCTTTTGCGTTCGACAGGCGGTCAACGGCATGCGCCGCCAAGCGATAAACTCCGTCGAGAGCTATGACCGCCTGACGAGCGATGCTGCCTATCGAAACAACTATCTTATCGCGATGGAGGGGCGCTTCAATGATATCGCCCGCGGCACCGACGGCAGCATTGCCTATTATCTGCGCTTGGCACCCGAGATTGCCGGTCCCGATGGCGGCTTTTCGATGTCGCGCGCGGATGTTCGATGGGAGGGAGCTTTGTCGCCGTTCGTGGAGCGCAAGCCGATCGATCTGTCGTTGTATTCGCCCGACGACATAAAAAATGTCGGTTGGTATTACCTCCCGACAAATATCGGCTATGCGACGTGGATTGAGCCGTATGTTGATCCGACGTCGAAGTCCTACGTCATCTCGTATGTGGCGCCGATTTTCGTCGAGCAAAAGTTTGTCGGCGTGATCGGCATGGACATCGACTTCAATTTCATCATTCAAGAGTTGCGGCGAATGTCGATTTACGATTACGGCTACGTTTACATTATGAATCGCAACAACATCGTGCTCTATCACAAGGATCAACCGCAGGGCTCGGTTTTTCAACCCAATCCGGAGTTTCGTGAGATGGAAATTTTTTTGGCGAACGGGATGTGGCTCGGCTTGGCGATCCCGTTGAGCCGCGTGTACGAGAATCGCAATCGGATCGTCATGCATTTGATCACGGCGATTTTGATTGTGGCGATGCTGATCTCGGTCGTGAGCATTTCTCTGGCGTCGAAAGCGATCCGACCGTTGGCGGGCATGACGGAGGCGGCCAAGCGGATTGCGTCGGGCGATCTCAATGTCAAGATATCCTACGAATCCGGCAATGAGCTGGGCTTGTTGGTGCGGAGCATTCGAGAGATGGCGGCGAAGTTGGAGGTGTACGTCTACCGCGACAAGCTGACGGGCGTTCGGAACGCGGCGTCATATGCGGTCAAGCGGATGGAGCTTGAGGAGCGGCGGCAGTCGAAGCCCGACATCAAATACGGCGTGGTGATCTTCGACGCGAACTTTTTGAAGAAGGTCAACGACAAGTACGGGCATGAGGCGGGCAACGAATTGATCCGCCGCGTCGCCGACATCATCACGAAGGTTTTTGCCGACAGCCTTGTCTACAGGGTGGGTGGCGACGAGTTTGCGGCGATCTTGGAGGGGGCGGATTACGAGGATCGGGAGGCGCTTCTTCAAAAGTTCGACGAGACGACGGCGACGGAGTATTTATTGTTTGCGGGCGATAAGATTGAGATATCGGTCGCGCGTGGGCTGGGGATTCACGAGAGCGGGATGGATTTCGCCGACGTGACGAAGAACGCCGATGACGAGATGTACAAACACAAGGCGGCGATCAAAGCCAAGTACGGCGAGGAGGTTCGATGAATTATTTTTTGCCGAGCGCGACGTACTGAGGAACGGTTGTTTCCTTATCGTAGCACTTGAAAGCCTCTTCGACGAGTTTTCGGTCGGGCGGCGCGGTCAAAACGCTGACGATCGGCACGATGATCAAGCCCGCCAACATAGCGATGGCGCCGGCGTTGATGGGCGATTGCATGATCGCGGGGAACAACGGTCGGATCAACATATTCGCCGTCATAAGAACGACGCTGAAGGTGAAGCACGTCCAGCACGCGGCGGTGGTGACTCTGCTCCAATAGAGCGAGTACATGAAGGGCGCGAGGAAAGCGCCCGCCATAGCGCCCCAAGAGATGCCCATCATTTGGGCGATGAAGTTGACGGAGCTTTTATATTGGATGAGCGCGAGGATTGCCGAGATTGCGATGAAGATCAGAATCAGCACGCGCATCAGAAAAACTTGTTTGGTCTCCGACATATTTGGAGCGAAGTTGTCTTTGATGAGGTCGATGGCGAGAGTGGAGCTTGAGGCGATAACGAGCGACGAAAGCGTTGACATCGACGCCGAGAGCACCAAGATGACGATTAGCGCGATCATTCCTGCCGACAATCCCGAGAGCATGGTTGGGATGATCGAGTCGAAACCGTTGGCGGCGATATCGATCTGATCGGAGAAAAGTCGTCCGAAGCCGCCGAGGAAGTAGCAGCCGCCGGCGACGACGAACGCGAACAGCGTGGAGATGATGGTGCCTTTTTGGATCGCCTGCTCGTTGTTGATGGCGTAGAACTTCTGAACCATTTGAGGCAGCCCCCACGTACCGAGCGAGGTCAGGATCACGACGAATAACAGGTTAAGCGGGTCGGGACCGAAGAACGAGGCGAAAATGCCGGGCGTGGTCGCAACTTTTTCGTCTGTGATGCGCGCAAGCCCGTCGAGCGCGGTCATAAAGCCGCCCTTGCTCTCGAGCACGGCGCCGATGACGGCGGTGATGCCGACGAGCATGATGACGCCCTGAATGAAGTCGTTGATGGCGGTGGCCATGTAACCACCGGCGATGACGTAAATTGCGGTCAGAACCGCCATCAGCAGAATGCAGACGGAGTAATCGATGTCGAACGCCATGCCGAACAGACGCGACAGCCCGTTGTAGAGCGAGGCGGTGTAAGGGATCATGAAAATGAAGATGATGATCGAGGCGCCGATTTTGAGACCGTCGGAGCCGAAGCGCTTGCCGAAGAATTGAGGCATGGTGGCGGAGTCGAGGTGTTGGCTCATGATCCGAGTGCGGCGTCCGAGAATGAACCACGCCATCAGCGATCCGATCAGCGCGTTGCCGATGCCCGCCCACGTCGCGGCGATCCCGTAGCGCCAACCGAACTGACCGGCGTAGCCGACGAACACGACGGCGGAGAAATAACTGGTGCCGTAGGCGAAGGCGGTCAGCCACGGACCGACGCTGCGCCCGCCGAGCACGAAGCCGTTGACGTCGGTAGTGTGCTTGCGACAGTACAGCCCGATCGCAATCAGCACGCCGAAGTATAGAATCAGAAGGGCAATTTTCATGTCAGTGTCTTCCTCTCGAAATAAAATCAAAGCAACGAAATTCTAGACACAGCCGCGCCCGTTGTCAAGCATAGGAGGTTGTTTATGATCATCGACATTCACACGCACGTTTTTCCCGATCACATGGCGGCGAAGGTTCTCGACAAGTTGAGCCGCTTGAGCCGCTCGATTGCTTTCACCGACGGCACGCTCGACGGACTCCGCCGCTCCATGGATCAAGCCGGCATCGACCGCTCGATCGTCCTGCCGGTTGCCACCAACGATCACCAGGTCGAGAAAATTAACGACCTCTCCGCGCGGAGCAATGAGAAAATCGCCGACGTGATCTACTTCGGCGCCATGCATCCCGATTTCACCAATTACGTCGATGAGTTGAGTCGTATCGCGCGGCTCGGGCTCAAGGGCATTAAAATCCATCCGATCTATCAGGAGACCGACATCGACGCCATAAAATTCCTCCGCATACTCGATCGGGCGGCGGAGCTCGGGTTGATCGTGATCGCTCACGCGGGCTTGGATATCGGCTTCCCCGGCGTCGTTCGATGCTCGCCGATGATGATCCGCCGCGCCGTTGATCGGATCGGCGATTTTAAATTCGTCGCCGCGCATATGGGCGGCTGGCGCAATTGGGACGAAGTGCCGACGTCGCTTGCCGACACCAAAATTTTTATTGACACCGCCTTTTCGACGGGGCGGATCGTTCCGCGCGGAGATTGTCATTGGAATGAAAAAGACCTCCGCATGCTCGACGGAGATCAATTCATGAAGTTCGTTGATGCGTTCGGCGCCGACAGAATTTTGTTCGGGACCGACAGCCCTTGGTCGGCTCAATCGGAGTCCAAAAAATTTATTGAAGGACTGCCGCTCGATGACGATGATCGCTCGAAAATCCTCGGCGGCAACGCTCAAAAACTCTTGGCTCAATAGACGATGAATCGATCGCGTCCGTACTCCTTCGCTTGATACAACGCCTCGTCCGCGCGCTTCAACAGTTGATCGATGTCGTAGTCGTCCCGCTTGAACATCATGCTCGAGCCGCCGATGCTGAGGCTCACCTCGTACTTCCGCATCGACCCGTCGCTCCGCGCCAACTCCAGCAGCCGATTCGAGATGTTGGAGACAACTATTTTGTTCGCGCCCGGCAATAACAGAATGAACTCGTCGCCGCCGAAGCGCCCCGCTATGTCGTTGTGTCGAGCCGCCGCGCGGATCAGTGCCGATACATTCTGCAGTATCTTGTCGCCGATCTGATGCCCGAATGTGTCGTTGACTTTCTTGAAGAAATCCACGTCGATCAAGATCAGCCCGAGCGCTTCCTGTCGATCGCCGATCGGCATCAGCCGCTCGAATGTCTGATCGATGTGCCGCCGATTCGACAGTTGCGTCAAAAAATCTACTTCCGAGTCGTGCGTGATCTTCAGATTCAACTTGTGCAGCTCCGCGTTCTGCGCGTTTAATATCTCCTCGTTGCGCCGCACCGTCTCCATCAGTTGCTTGTTGCTGATGAGCACCGATATCTGACGCACGCTCAACAGCAGCACCATCAGCGCCCCCCATACGAACAGCGGCTCGAACAGTTGATACTCCACGCCGATTGCGACCACGATCGACAGGGTGAGGAAATACGGCAGGAGTATGCGAAGATACTCGAGCGGGCGGTCGAACCGCGATGTCAGTTCGATGACGGGCTCGTCGGGCGAATACATTGACGCAATCGAGATGATGAAGAACGGCAGCGACCACAGCGGATTGATAATCTCGTCGAAGGGGATGCCGTAAATTTCTTCGACCAAAAACAGCTCGTCGAGCACAAACATCATCGAAAAGCCGCAACCCAATATCAAATTGGTCGGCGTCAAAAATTCGTGGTGCTCGGTGCCGAAAAGCAGCAGCAGCAGCCCGCTGACGAGCGCGATGTCGAACAGCGGGCTGTAGAGGAAGTACATCGCCATCAGCATGCCGTCAAAGCCGTCCGAGAGCAACGGTCGGACGATGAAGTTGAACATGATGCCGCCGATCGACAGAACGGAGATCGCCATGTCAAAGGACGCGCTCATTAACGAGATGCTCTCGAACTGTTGAAGGTAAACGAACAGCGCGCAGAGACAGACGATGCTGTTGAAAATGTAATACACGTCGCAGACGGACGGACCGTCGATCTCGATGCCGAGCCAGTCTTCGCTGTAGGCCCAAATGCCTTCGCCGATCAGATACGCGCAGGCGCCGAGGGCGAGCAATTTCCACGGCAGGCGCTGATATTCATCGTGCAGTCGGACGCCGATCCAAAACAGCGGCAGACACATGGCATTGCCGATCAAGCCGAACGCGTTGGAGTAAGAGCGCCCGGGTTCGATGTCGAGCAGCAGCATGACGTAGTAGATCGTCAGGTAGAAAATGTAAACGGCGATGGCGATTTTTCGTTGGTCGACCAAACTCATGCTCATCACTCCAACTCTTATTCAGCCCAAAAATTTTTTTATGCGGCAGCCTCCTCGACGGCGTCAAGCATGTCTTGTCGTGTGACCGCGTACGTGCCCGCCTTCGACACCACGATCCCCGCCGCCAAATTCGCTATGTACGCGCCCTCGATCGGATTCAAGCCGCCCGCCATCGCCATTGCAAACACCGCCGCCACCGTATCGGCCGCGCCCGCGCTGTCGAACACCTCTCGCGACTTCGTCTTGATGTGTTCGACGGTGTTTTCGTTGACGAAGGTGATTCCGTCGCCCGAGCGCGTCGCCAATACATTTTTGATCCGAAACTTCCTCATCACGTAATGACACGCCCGCTCAACCGCGTCCGCATCCGTCGACTTTATCGGCGCCAACAATATCTTATTGATCTTCGCCACGTTCGGCGTGATGTAATCCGCGTGCGCATACTTGATCCAACGCTGACCGTACGGCATCACGATCGTCGGCACCCCATGCGCGTTCGCATCCTTGATCACACTCTGACAAAATCGCTCCGTGCACACGCCCTTCTCATAATCGCCGAGCACGATCGCATCCAGCGTGTCATTCAAACGACGGTGTATGTAATTTTTCAGCTCCTCGAGATGATCGTCCGTCCGCGCGGAAATGTCCTCGAAATCCATGCGAAACATCTGATGATGCCCGCTCATAATCCGAACCTTCGTCGTCGTCGGCGTGTCGATCGTCAACAGCCCGCTCTGATCGATACCGCTCTCCGTCAATTTTTTCGACAGCGTCTCGAAATTGTGATCCGCGCCCACGAAGCCCACGATCGATGTGTGACAGCCCAGCAGCGCCAGATTGTTGGCGATATTCGCCGCGCCGCCGAGCGTCGACTTGCGATTGATGATATGCGCCACCGGCACCGGCGCGTCGCTCGAAAATTTATTGACCTCGCCGTAATAATATTTGTCGAGCATCACATCGCCGACCACCAGAACTTTGCATCGATCCGTCCCGGACTGCAAAAATTTTTGCCAACCGTCTTTGTTCATCCGAATCCCTCCGCTCCACATCACATTTTGAATCGGTCAATCGCCGCCTGCATCTCCTGCGCCAATAGCGACAACGCTTGCGACGCCGCCGCTATCTCCTCGTTCGATGCCGATTGCGATTGCGCCGCCCCCGAGATCGTGTTCGTATACTCCGACGTTTTTCGACTGACCTCGTCGATCGAGTTGACCGCCTCAACGATCTGCGACGCGCCCGCCGATACCGTCCGCATCGATGTGCCGATCCCTTCCATCTCCTGTTTGATGCCCGCCACTCTCGAGATGATCGCTTGGAATTGATCGCCGACCTCGCGGATCGCTGTCATGCCCGCCTCAACGTCCTGCGTGCCGCCCGACATCGCTTCGACCGCCAACGCCGTGTCGTTTTGTATGCTCAATACCCGCTCGCGGATTTGCTCCGCCGACTCCTGCGACGCCGTTGCCAACTTGCGTACCTCATCGGCCACCACCGCAAAGCCCTTGCCGTGCTCGCCCGCTCGCGCCGCCTCGATCGCTGCGTTCAGCGCCAGCAAATTCGTCTGATCCGCTATCGCCGAGATCGCCTCAAGTATTTGACCGATCTGTTGAGAACTGTCGCCCAACTTTTTGACCACATCCTCCGACGCCGTCACGCTCCGCTCGATATTGTTCATCTTGTCGATCGCAACCCGCATCAACTGCTCGCCGCGCTGCGCCGCCTCCGAAGTTTCGTCCGAAGTCTGCGCAATGTGTTTCGTCTTCTCGCTCATCCGCTCGATGTCGCCGAAGACAATATCCACATTATGCTTGGCGGCGGCAGTGTCCTCGATCTGTTTCGACATATTGTTGCTGACCTCGCCGACATTTTCCGCCACGTGCAACGCCGTATCGGCCGATTGCTGCGCGCTCGCCGTCAATTCTTCGCTCGACGCCGCCAATTGCTGTGACGTGTCCGACATCTTTTTTATCAGACTTCGGAGGCTGGTGCCCATCGCATTGAACGCTATCGACAACGCTCCGAGCTCGTCGTTGGACTCGACCTTGAGCGTCTCGACGCGCAAATTGCCGCGGGCCAACTCCGACGCCTCCCGTTGAATTTGAGCGATCGGCTTCGTGATCGTTGCCGACATGCGCAAGCACAGCGCGATCATTATCACCAACCCCACGCTCGCGAGCGCCAGATATGTGAGGCGGAGCGATTGGATCGCGCCGAAAACGTGATCCTCCTCGACGGCAATACCCATCACCCAGCCCGTGCTCTCGATCGTCGTGTACGCGAATATCCTGTCGCCGAATTTTTCATCGGGCGGCAGCTCGAAATGCCCCTTGCCGTTGGCAATCATCTCTTGAAAGTGTTCGCCGAGACCCGGGATGTCCTTGACGTTCTCGACGTTGCGATCGGTCGAAGTCGCAAGAACCATGCCGCCCTTGTCGATGATGATGCCTTCGCCCTCGTTGCGATACCGCAATTGCTTGACCTGTTGACCGAGCAGCTCGAGCGTGATGTCGACGCAAGTCGTGCCGACGTGCTGCCCGTTGACATTGATCGGCGCCACCGCCGAGACGATCAGCTGTTTCGTAAAGCCGTCAACATAAGGCGCGGTGAAGGTAAAGCCGTCCTTGCCGCGCGCGTCATTGTACCACGGGCGGACGGTCGGGTCGATCTTGCCGGTGAAATCGCCCGCGTTATATCCGAAGAGATATTTGTCCTGCAGCCCGATCGTCACATCCAAAATGTCTTTGTCCGACGTGGTCAGCGACAGCAGCTCGCGATTTTTCATTCGATTGAGGTCGCCGACATTGCTCAGGAGGCTTGCGACATACTCCGCCGATATCGCTTTCGACGTGAGCCACAAATCCAAATCCTTGCCCTGTGCCTCGACGGTCGCCGATATTTCGCTCTCGAGCGTTTCTGACAGATTCGTGTGCGACGTGTAATATCCGATTAGTGATACGACCGCGACCAATGCCCCCGCGAAGAATGCCAACAGAGAAAATTTTTGTCGCAATCCCAAATTCATTACGATGCCTTCTTTCAATCAAAAAATTTTTCGATGGCGTGAGCGACGCCGTCGTGATCGTTGTCGAGCGTGACGAAGCCGGCGATTTTTTTGATGTCGTCGTCGGCATTGCCCATCGCGATCCCCAAGCCCGCCGTTTGAAGTATTTCCCGATCGTTGGGCGCGTCGCCGATCGCAACCGTCTGCTCGAGCGGGATGTTGAGATGTTTACAAAGCTCGATCAGCCCCGAGGCTTTAGTCACTCCGCGCGGAGTTGCCTCGAGTGCGGAGCCCTCCGCAAACACCGGCTCGAGCTCCAAATCTTTGATCCGCTCGATGCTCCGCTGACGCGACTCGGGCGAACGGTGATAAAGATTGACTTTAATAATTTCGCGCGAGTGCTCGAGAGCGTAGGCTTTGACGTCGTCGACCTTCAGGCAAATGCGATCGAACATCGACCGATAGATGCCCATATGAAAGTCGGACATGCGATCGATATCGGCTTGTCGGGCGATCGAATCGCGAACGGTATGAAGGTGTATCATCGCGCGCGCGTCGAGCCCGACGTCGATGATAGTCATAATGACGTCGAAGGGGACGGGGCGGACGGCAATGACTTTATCCTCGGCGAAGTCGAAAACGAGCCCGCCGCTGATTTGAATGCCGTAGCGAATTTTGTTAAGCACGCGGCGAATGTCCTGCATCTCGGGCAAATTCCTGCCGCTGGAGAAAACGACGTGCACGCCGCGCTCGAGCAGCTGATTGATCGCCTCGACGGTCGGTTGGGTGATCTCCTTTCGAGAGTTGAGCAGCGTCCCGTCCATGTCGAGCGCCAATAGTTTATAATTCATGTTGCGCCTCCGATCAAATTTTTCAATCCGAAATTCAACGCGCCATGATATAAATCCTTTCAATGCAAAATAAAAAATCCCAACCGTTCTCGGTCGGGATCAAACGTATCGAGTTCTCAAGTAAAAAATTCAACCGCAATGTCCAAGTCGCCTTCCGCGATTGAATTGCCATCAAAAAGGATTTTTTCATGGATTAATTTTTGCGCAACAACTTGAAAAGAGTCGTGATCGTTTGCGACTGTAGCGGTATAACAACACTTTGGATTTTTTCCACCCTGCCACACGGAAATCCGAATGAGTCCGCCCTCGGCGTCTTCTTTTTGAAAGTTGTAGGCGACACTGCAATACGAGAATTCAATTTCATCGTACTCAATCATTGTCTGTACAAATTGATCTAAAGTCATTCCTTTCATAGCACAACAGTCCTCTCCACAAATTTATTATACCGACTACGCTCTTCCTCCATCAAATCAATATGTTCCTTCTGCCGAACGCCGTTAACATAAATATGTTTATGCAAAGACATAACACCATCCTTCATGTGATAATCAATATCCATTACTGGTTTATTGTCTTCGCCGAATATCCTCAACTATTTAAACACACCGTTCTTCCCATAGAGCAAATAAGAAATGCCTGGAATATTTGACGTACGTGGCAAACTCAGACTCTGATTTGGATTAGTTGGTCTAAGAATTGCAATGCCTTGAAAGTAATCTCTGATTTGCCAGCCTGCGGGAACTTTTGAATTCCCGATGGAACTGCCACGACTCCCCATTTATTCATCCTCCTTAAGACGCTGATAATGATTTGGATAATAAATGACATTACTATAACAATTTAGTTCTTTTATTGTTTGTCCGCATATAATAATTTTGAAAGGAGATGTACCATGCTTTTTGTACAAAGTCAATATAGAACTGGGCTGTTTGTCAGTAAATCGATTGACGAATTCCGATATGACTGATATAATCGGCGCAAAAATAAAAGGTGATAATAATGGAAGGGTTCGGCAAGAGACTGCAACAATATCGGAAAACGCGTCATTTGACGCAACGCCGGCTAAGCGAAATGGTCGGCGTGAGTGTCAATTCGATCGCCAGTTATGAAGTCGATCGGCGCGAGCCTTCAATGAAAACCTTGCTGGATATTGCAAGAGCACTTGACGTTTCACTAGACACATTATTCGGGTTTAATTGCTTTTCGAGTCACGACATTACTGCAATTCTTCAGCAAGCCGGATATACACTTACCGAATCAGATAAGCCCGGAAACATACTGATAGCAACTCCGCCTATTGTACTTGATTTGCCGATCAATGAGAATAAAACCTTACAATCGGTTGAGATTCCTCCTCTAAAAATAAACGTACCTATGAATTCTTTACGGGCTCATGTTGTTGGTATGCTTCGATTAGGTGCCGCCGCGTATGCTCGCGTTTTGCTCGACACACTACAACGTGAGCATGTTTCTTTACCTGACGGAGCCTCCGTCATAAAAAAAACTGTACTTTGAATGCTTTTGTTGGATATCTTTTTTCATCCGTCTATGAAAAAGGAGAGATCGGATTGCGGGCGGCGATTTTTGCGTTGACTCCGCGCGGAGCGACGTTGGCGGAGCGGGTCGCGGCGTTGCTCGACGGCAGTCAAAGTTTTGTCAAGGGGCGCGACTTCGATCGATTGCGTCCGCTCGTCGATGAGAACTTCAATCGGTTCGACGCGCTGATTTTTATCGGAGCGATCGGGATTGCGGTTCGGATGATCGCGCCGCACCTCGTCAGCAAGTTGAGCGATCCCGCCGTGATTTGCCTCGACGAGCGCGGGCGACACGTGATCAGTCTGTTGAGCGGGCACGTCGGAGGCGCCAACGGGCTTGCAAGAAAAATTGCGGCGCACATCGACGGCGAGCCGGTGATCACGACGGCGACGGACGTTGAGCAACTGCCGGCGATCGATGCGATCACGTCGGAGATCGGTTTGACGCCCTTCCCGAAGGAGGCGATCAAGGTCATCAATCGCGCGGTGCTCGACGGTGAAAGAGTGTTTGTGACGGCGGGCGAAACGGTACTCGATCTGATTCCGCAACGGCTGATCGCGGGGATCGGATGTCGGCGCGGGATATCGAGCGCGGAGATCGCGGCGGCGGTCGAAGCGGCGTGTTCGATGATCGGGCAAAGCTCCGCGCGGATCGGATTGATAGCGACGGTCGACATCAAACGAGACGAGGCGGGGCTGATCGAGTACGCGACGACGCTCGGGCGGGAGATCAAATTCTTCGACGTTGCAACGCTCCGATCGACGGTCGAGCGATATCGATTGACGGAATCGGCGTTCGTCAAAGAGAAAATCGGCGCGGGAAATGTATGCGAGGCGGCGGCGCTGTCGTGCGTGGAGCGCGGGCGATTCGCCTTGACAAAACAAAAATTCGACGGAGTGACGGTGGCATTGATATGGGAGAAATAAAAATTATCGGGCTCGGACCCGGCAGTCTCGACGATCTCAGCCCGCGCGCTCGACGGGCGCTTGAGCAGTCTGATGTGGTCGTCGGCTACAGCACTTACATCAAACTTATCGACGGGATGATCGAAGGCAAAAAAATAATCAGCACCGGCATGATGCACGAGGCTGATCGGTGTCGCGCGGCGCTCGACAGCGCGCTCGACGGTTATAAAGTCGCAGTCGTCTCAAGCGGCGACGCGGGCATTTACGGTATGGCGGGGCTGATGCTCGAAATGATTTTGGATCTGCCGCTCGAGCGGCGCCCGACAGTTGATGTGGTCGCGGGGATATCGGCAGTCAACGCGGCGGCGGCGGTACTGGGCGCGCCGTTGACGCATGACTTTGCGGTGATCAGCCTGAGCGATCTGCTGACGGATTGGTCAGTGATCGAGCGGCGGATCGAGTGCGCGGCGGCAGGCGATTTCGTTATTGCCTTCTACAATCCGAAAAGTCATAAGCGCGTGACGCAAATCGAGCGGGCGCGCGAAATTATTTTACGGTTCCGCGCGGAGTCGACGCCGGTCGGGATCGTTCGGAGCGTCAGTCGAGAGGATCAATCGAAAGTGATCACCACGCTCGGGAGCTTCACACGGGAGCCGATCGACATGTTCACGCTCGTAATCGTCGGCAGCTCAAAAACTTTCGTCAAGGACGGCTTCATGATCACGCCCCGCCTCAATACTCCCCGTTGACTTCTTCGACATACTCGGACTCGGCGCCCTCCTCATAATATTCCGGCTCAACGTACTCGGGCTCGACGTATTCTCCTTCGGGCTCAACGTATTCGCCCTCAACATACTCCTCTTCGACGTAGGCGCTCTCGACCTCCGGCGCCGCGTCGATCATCGCCTGCTTTTCTTCCTCGAGCTGACGACGAATCTCCACCGGCGGCGGCGTTCTCTGCTGCACGCCTTCGTACATCATCTGCGTCAATTGCGCCGCGATCACCGGATCCATCTTGCCGAGAATTTGCGCCGCTGCGTCATCCTCCATTTTTTGAAGGATTAATATCGCCGTGTCGGCGTCGAGGTTGCCCATTGCATCCGCCGCCGCCTGCGCCTTCATGCTCGCGTACACACGCGCCAGTTTCGAGATGCGCTTCTTCTCCGCCGCTTCGCGTTCCTGCATCTGCTGCTCGATTTCCTTCTGCGAAATTTTAATCGGCGGCGACTCCGGCGGTCCTTCCGGCTTCATTATCTGATCGGCAACCTCGCTCATCTTGTTGAGCCCCGAGTCGATCCCCGTCGAGATCGTGTTGACCAAATCCGCGGTCGCCTTGTCGGTGTCCTCTTTCGTCCACTCCACGCCCTCGGGCACATCAAAATAATTCCCGATGAACGGCCACTTGTACAGGCTCAGCGTTTCGTTGACTTGCCGAATCTGATCGTCGTTGATTTTTTCGAAGTAAATGCACGCCGCAAACACGCCACCGATAATGAACGGCAGCAGAAACAGGAACACGATTAGCCTGAAAAAATTTCTGATCTTCTTGAGGAAGCGCATCAATCACACCCCGATTACGTTATTCGTAAAGATCGAGCACCCGCCCGACGTAATGTTGCGTCTCGGCATAAGGCGGCACGCCCCCGTAGCGCTTGACGGCATTGGGACCGGCGTTGTAGGCGGCGACGGCTTTGCGAACGTTGCCGTCGAAGGTGTCGAGCATCTGTCGAATGTACTTCGCGCCGCCCTCGATATTTTCATTCTCGTCGTAGGGATTGACGCCGAGCGCCGCGGCAGTCTCCGGCATAAGTTGCATCACGCCGATTGCTCCGACCGCCGAGATCGCATTCTGATCCCAATCGGATTCGGCGGCGGCGATCGCCTTGACGAGATCGGGATCGACGTTGTACTTGGCGGCGGCGGCTTCGATGATCTCTTCGGTGGTCGACGGCACCGACGCTACCGCGCCCTCGACTACGGTCTCGACGATCGGATCACGGACGGTATTTGGAGTGGGCGTCGGATTGGCGACCTCGGCGGCGGCGGCGAACGGATTGACCGGCTCATCGCCCAAAGAAGGATAATCGGCGGTCGGCGCGGACGGATTGAACGCCTCGACGAGATCGGTCGAGCGAAGCTCCGGCTCCTCCGTCAGCGCCGCCTCCAGATCGTCAAACTCCGACACCAGCTCCGCCTCCCGATTGTCGGCGGCAGACGTGGGACTCACGGCAACGTCGGCGGTTCCGACGGGCGCCGCCTTATGAGTTTTTCCGGCGGCGGCGGCACGATCGGCTTGTTGAGCCCTTTTCATTTCGCGCTCGAGCGTCGCTTGGAAGGAATTTTCACCCGCGATGCCGAAGCGCTTTTCGATCTCGGCGATCCGCTGTCGCACCCGTTCGATGCCGGCGAGATTGATCGCATTACCCGCGCCAATCGCCCTAATAGCCTCAATCATTATGCTCACCTCTAAAACATTTTTATCAGGCGTTGCGCATCGTCATCTGCAGCCCGAGCTCGTCGAGCATTTTCTGTTCTTCGCGCAGCGCCTCCTCATTGTATTCTTTCAGCCGCTTCTCTTTGAGCTGCTCGATGCTTTTCAACTTCGTCATCACCTGCATCAGCGCACGCAACTTTTTTTGTTTTTCGTTCATGCACTCGAGAATGACGCGCTGCTGCTTTTCGATCTGCTGCCGCTTCCAACCGAAGAACGTGTTGTACGTCATTATCACGCCGATCGTAACGGTTTTGCCCTCGCCGCTGATCAGCGCCGCGTACTCGTCTTGCCCGCGTTTCATCTCGCGCAACAGCATGTTGAGTCGTTCGCGATTTTCCTCGAGCGCGCGCGATGCCGCCGCAAATTTTTGCTCCGCCTCGTCCTTTTTTCGACGCGTCACCTTCAAGAGCGTCTCAAGTTGAAATTTGAAGCGTTTCAAGGCGCGTCACCTCACTTGCCGGAGATTTTGACGAGTTTCTTCTCGGTCGCGTCGTAAGTGTCGACCTCAAAAATGCCCTGACAGAGGAACTCGTTAATGGCGTCGTTTTTTTGGATGGCGAGATCGATGCGCTTGCTCGAGCCCTTAACGTAGGCGCCGATGTGGATCAAGTCTTCGGCGTCGCGATAGACCGCCATCAGTGCGCGCATATTTTGAGCCGCCTGAAGATGTTCGGGCGAAACGACCTCATTCATCACGCGGCTGACCGAGCCGAGGATATCAATCGCGGGAAAATGATTTTGCGCGGCGATCGAGCGGCTCAAGACGATATGCCCGTCGAGAATCGAGCGGACGGCGTCGGCGATCGGCTCATTCATATCGTCGCCGTCGACCAGCACGGTATAGATGCCGGTGATCGAGCCCTTTTCGCTGGTGCCGGCGCGCTCGAGCAAGCGCGGGAGCAACGCAAACACCGACGGAGTATAACCGCGCGTGGCGGGCGGTTCGCCGATCGTCAAGCCGACCTCGCGTTGCGCCATCGCAAAGCGCGTGACGGAATCCATCATCAGGATAACCTTATGCCCTTGATCGCGAAAGTATTCGGCGATCGCGGTGCCTGTCATGGCGCCCTTGATACGAACGAGCGCGGGCTGATCGCTTGTGGCGACGACGACGACCGAGCGCTTGAGACCGGCTTCGCCGAGATCGCGCTCGATGAAATCACGAACCTCGCGCCCGCGCTCACCGACGAGCGCTATGACGCTGATATCCGCCTCGGTATTGCGAGCGATCATCGAAAGGAGCGTTGATTTGCCGACGCCCGAGCCCGCCATTATTCCGATCCGTTGACCGTCGCCCATGGTGATCAGTCCGTCGATCGCGCGCACTCCGACGTAAAGTGATTCATGAATGCGCGGTCGAGTGAGCGGGGGCGGGGGCGGCGCCTGGAGCGGATATTCGAGTTTGGAAAGGATTGGTCCCTTGCCGTCGATGGGATTGCCCAGCCCGTCGAGCACGCGCCCGAGGAGTTCGTCGCCGACTTTGACTTGGAGCATCTTTTGAGCGGCAATGACTTCGCAACCGGGACCGACGCCCTGCATTTCGCCGATCGCCATCAGCATGACGAGCCCCTCGCGGAAACCGACGACCTCGGCGGGGATGGGGGCGTAGGATTGGATTTTGGAGATTACATAGCAAAGCTCACCGACGCTGACGGGCGGTCCCTGCGACTCGATAACGAGCCCGACGACTTGGGTGACCTTGCCGGTGAGCTTAATGGTATTGCAATCGGAGATTGCGTCGATGAGTTTGCTGACATCGATATTATTTTTTATCGTACTCATAACTTTTTCCCACCCGCCCGATTGGGCAACGGATTTATGGGCGCCGCCCACGCTCCCACCCCCTGAGTGCGGCGCCCAACAGAGAACGCGCCCCCACCCTGCGTCGGCAGCGCCGGCTCACATTCGAGTTGCACCGCCCGTTTTCGACCGTGCCGCCCGTTTTCGACCATACCGCTCACATTCGAGCCGCGCCGTTTGCATTCAACCGTGCCGCCCGTTTTCGAGTCGCGCCGCCCACGTTCGAGACGCGCCGCCCGTTTTCGAGCGTGCCTTTTATTGAAAAAAATTTTTTCGAGGGTGGGCGGGTGGGTCGAAAAAATTTTTTCTCGTCGCCCCTCGATAAGACAATTTATTGTGCCGGCAGGACGGACTGTATCGCGTTTTTCATCAGTTCGATTTGAGTGAGGAGCCGCGCATCGACGCCGCCGTTGGGCGTCTCGATCACGCAATCGCCCACGCTCAACACATCGTCCGAGATCACCTCGAGCACCGCCGTCCCGTCCGTCAACATCGATTGAAATTCCGCCTTCGCCATCAATACTATATCGTAATTGTCCGGCGCGACATGTATTTTTATCTCTTTTTGATCGCGAACCTGCTTGATCGCTTGACGAACCACCGGCAGGACGACTTGCGGCACGTCAAGAAAGTGCTGCGGCAAAATCTTTTCGATCGCCAACATCACGATTTTCGCAATATCCTCCTCCGCGCGGATGAAATACTCCGCCGTCGCCTCCTTCGCGTCCTGCAGAGTCTTTTGCGCCTTCTGATTCGTGTCCTTGATCTTGTCGGCAAGTTCCTTTTTGACGGCTTTGACTCCGTCCTCGCGCCCTTTTTTGAGTCCTTCCTTGCGACCGTCCTCGCGCCCCTGCTTGACGGCATCGGCTTTCGCTTTCTCGAGATCAGCCTTCGCCTTCTCGATCTCAATCTTCGCCTTGTCAAGCATCTCTTGACGTTCATTCTCCGCTTTCTGCTTGAGAATGTTCGCCTCCGTCTCGGCGTCCTTCAATTTTTGGATTGCGCGCTGCTCCTTCGCCGCAATCTCCGACAAAATTGTGTTGACCGCTTCCTCATCGACCGCGGGCGCCGACGTTTTGACTTCGGACGGCTCGACCTCCTCGGCGGCGGCATCTTCGACTTTGGACTCGACGGGCTCGGGTTCGGGCGCGATCTTGATGACGACGGGATCGCTTCGGAGCATCGGCGTCCTGACGATTTTCTTATACAATCATCTCGTCCCCTTGACCGCGTGACACTACAATTTCGCCCTTCTCCTCGAGCACTCGGATGATGTTGACGACCTTCTGTTGCGCCTCTTCGACGTCGCGTATCTTGACCGGTCCCATGTACTCGATTTCCTCGCGCAACATTTCCGCCGCGCGCTTGGACATGTTCTTGTAAATCTTATCCTGCACGTCTTGCCCCGTCGCCTTCATCGCCAGCGACAAGTCCTTCGTGTCGACCTCGCGCAACACCAGCTGCAACGAGCGGTCGTCGATCATCACAATGTCCTCGAACACGAACATCAGCCGCTTGATATCCTCCGCCAACTCGGGGTTGTCGACCTCGAGCGTTTCGATGATCGTCTTTTCGGTGTTGCGATCGACGCGGTTGAGCACTTCCACGATCGCCTGCACGCCGCCGGCGGTGGTGAAGTCCTGCGTCGAAAGCGCCGAAAGTTTTCGCTCGAGAACGCGCTCGATCTCTCGAATAACATCCGGCGAAGTCCGATCCATCGTTGCAATGCGCTTTGCAACGTCCGCTTGAATGTCCGGCGTCAAACCGCTCATCACGATCGCCGCTTGATCCGGCTCGAGATACGCCATCACCAATGCGATCGTCTGCGGATGTTCGTTCTGAATGAAGTTGAGCAACTGCGACGGGTCGGTTTTTTTGAGGAAATCGAACGGTTTGACCTGCAGTTTCGTTGTCAAGCGGCTCATAATAATCTTCGCCCTTTCCGTACCGAGTGCCTTCTCGAGAAGGTCGTGAGCGTATTCGAGTCCACCGGTCGAGATGTAATCGCGCACCATCATCATCTGATAAAATTCGCTGATGACGGCGTTTTTCTGTTCGGCGGAAATCTGTTTGTTGTTGGCGATCTCGAGCGTGATATTTTCGATCTCGGTGTCGTCCATGTGACGGAAGAGCTTCGCCGAGTACTCGGGGCCGAGCGCAATGAACAGGATCGCGACTTTGGCGGTTGCAGTGAGTTTCGGGGCGCCATCGCCGTACATATCGCCGCCGGAGCCGCCTTTGTCTTTTGGTGCTGCAGGCATAACACTTCACCTCGTTCTTTTATCCGTCTTCTTCGAGCCACTGTTTGATAATCATCGCCGCCTCTACCGGATGCTCGTCGATAAACGCCAGAATGGCCCGCTTCTCATCACGTTGACTGCGCTCCTCGGGCGTGAGATCGGCGTCGTCAATTTCGCCCGCCTCAATCATCGAAGCACGCTCCTCCTCAAGCAAACGCTGACGCTCCTGCTCGGCGGCAAGCAATGCCTGCTCCTCCTCCAGACGCTCCTGTTGCTTGCGACGGCGATACATCAGGAAGCCGCCCACCAACAGCGAAGACAACAGCAGCAACGCGCCCAATTCCGTATAGAGGATGCGCTCTTGACGCTTGCGCTCCGCAACCTCCGCCGCGCTCAACTGTTCGCGCGCATCGTTGCTGAACGGCAGCGCCTCGACCGAGATCGTATCGCCGCGCTCCTCGTTGATGCCTGCCGCCGACGCCACCGCCCTCAACAATCCTTCCTGTTGAGCCTCCGTGACGTCGTCATTGACCAGCACCGCCACCGTCAAGCGACGAATCGAGCCCGGCGACGCGATGATGCGCTGATTTTCTTCGTTGACTTCGTAGTTCTTCGTCGACTCCTTACGCTCATATTCGGCGTTGGCGTTGCGATCCTCCGCAATATAGCCTGGGATATTCGCTTGCACGCCCGCCGGTCCGCCGGGGATGTTCGATTCGCCCATATAACTTTCGCTGACGTCCTGTTGCGATCGGATTATGCCCGCCTCATCGACCACCGGCGTGAACGTCTGTCGATCGGTTTTCTTCTCATCAAAATCAAGCTCGACGCTCACGCGGGCAAACGCATTGCCCGGTCCGAGACTCTGGTCGAGCATCGATTGTATGTTCTCTTGAATGTGCTCACGAACCTTCTGCGTCATCTCGATCTGCGCAAGCGCCTGCATGCTCATATTCTTTTGACGGAGCACATCGGGGTCCTCTCGATCGTTGAGAATATTGCCCTTCTCGTCGACAATCGTCACGTTATCCGTCTGCAGCCCCTGAACGCTGTGGCTGATGAGATTGACGATGCCTTTGATCTCCCGCTCCTTGAGCCGAATATCGTGATTGAGCACGAGCATAACCGACGCCGTCGCCGGTTTCTCATTCTTTTTATACAGACTGTCCTCCGGCAGAACGATGTGCACACGCGCCTTCTCGACCGCCTCAATCTGCTCGATCGTCCGCGTCAGCTCGCCTTGGAGCGCCTGCAGGTAATTGACTTTGTTCTGAAACTCCGTCACGCCCAGCTTGCTGTCGTCGAATATCTCAAAGCCTTTCGAGCCGCGCGGCAAGCCGTTGACTGCCAACGCCAGTCGAGTGTTGTGCACGTCGCCGGGCAACACGAAAATAGTCGTGCCCGTCTTCGTTTCCTCCACCGAATACTGCGTACCGGCCTCCTTGAGCGCGTTGACAACATCACCGGCATCTTTCGTCTCCAAGTTGGTGTACAGCGGAACCATCTCGGGCTTACTGCCGTACCAAAAGCTGATACCGAACAGCAGGATTAGGAAAGCGGCAGCCGAACCCACGATGATGTAACGTTGCCTGCCTTGATACCTGTTCCACAGCTCCCGATATCGAGCTATCCACTCCGCCATGATCTCATCCCTTTAACACTAATTTTGCGGTGGACGCTTTCCATAAAGGAGCCGCGGCTCCCACGATATTAGTCAGCTGAAGTTTCACCCGAGCTCACACCTGCATTCGCATTATTTCTTGATAAGCCGCCGTTGCGCGATTTCGGAGCTGCAACGTAAGCTGGAGCGCGATCTCTGCTTTTTGGGACGCGATCATCACTTGCGAGATGTCCTCGATGCGTCCGGCGGCGAGCGCCGCGTTCATTTCGTCGGAGTGCAATTGCAGTTCGTTGGTAGCCTTGAGCGCGTCCGTCAAAAATTCGCCGAAAGTCTTGACGGGCGGTTGTTCTTCGGTTTGTTCAATGTGCGATTTGGCGTGCAGAGTGACAGGCGTCATCTGCAGGGCGTTTATTTCCATCATCAT